>NZ_JBEYUY010000014.1:0-258656 GCF_040643775.1 Streptomyces sp. NPDC047081
TACCCCAGCGCCGTCCACGTCGCGGTGCCCATTGTGGGGGTCGAGGGGCCCGGGGGGGGGGGGGGGGCCCCCTCGAGCGCCGCGCCCCCCCCGCGCCGGTGTGTCCGTGGGGCCCGGGTCAGCCCAGGCCGACCGACTTCAGCCAGGCCTTGGCGACGTCCAGCGGGTCCTTGTTGTCGAGCTGGACCTGGGAGTCCAGGTCCAGCAGGGCCTTGGTGTCGAGCTTGGCGGAGACCGCGTTCAGGGCGGCGACGCCCTCCGAGGACAGGCCGCTCTTGTAGACGAGGGGCTGCACGTTCTCGAAGCCGAAGAGGTTCTTCGGGTCCTGGAGGACGACGTGCTTCTCCTTGGTGATGGTCGGGTCCGTGGTGAAGAGGTCCGCGGCCTGCACCGTGTTCTTCGTCAGCGCCGCCTGGGTCAGCGGGCCGCCCGCGTCCAGCGCCTTGAAGCCCTTGAACGTCAGACCGTAGACCGACTTCAGGCCGACCAGGCCCTGCTGCCGGGTCTGGAACTCCGGCGAGGCCCCGATGGTCAGGTCCTTCGCGATGCTCTTGAGGTCCGCGATGCTGGACTCGGAGGTCAGGTTGTACTTGTCGGCGGTGGCCTTGTTGACCGTCACCGAGTCCTTGTCCTGCGCGGAGGCCGGGTCGAGGAGCGTCAGCTTCGAGTCCAGCTTGGCCTCGATCGCGGCCGTGGTGGCCTCGACCGTCTTCGGCGTGGCCTTCGGGTCGAGGTAGGCGAGCAGTGCGCCGTTGTACTCGGGCAGCACCGTGATGGAGCCGTTCTTCAGCAGGCCGTACGTGGTCTCGCGGCTGCCGATGTTCGGCTTGTAGGTGACCTTGACTCCCTTGGCCTTGAGTGCCTCGCCGTAGATGTCGGCGATCAGGATGCTCTCGGCGAAGTTGTTGGAGCCGACGACGACGGTCTTGCTGTCGGACTTCCCGCCGCCCTGCAGCGGGTCGGAGGAGCTGTCGTCGTTGGAGGAACCACATCCCGCCAGCAGGGCCGTGGTCGCGGCGAGCGCGACGGCCGTCGCGGAGTAGCTCTTGATGGACCTGCTGCGTGGGGCGTTGGAGTTCACGATTCCCGTTCCGGACTCGGGGGATTGATGAGAAGGAAGCTCTGGAACTGATCCAATCCAGCCTGTTCTTACTCAGTCAAGAGCAGCCGGGTCACCAATTGGCCTCAATGCGTGATCAGTTGTGAATGCAGTGTGAACGGGCCGCGGGTGATCCGGCCGCGCTTTGTAACGGATTCTTGACGTAGGGCGACGCCCATGATCGTTCCATGAGGCGGTAGTCTCACCGCAGTTGGCGTCGGTAACAGCGGTGGGCGGGGGCCGCTTCGGTGCCATCGCGCACCATTTTCCACGATATCTTCATCGATCAGATTCGGTCATGCGTGGCGTCACATCGTCCCGCGCGATGAGATCCCCTGTGAAGGAGGCCCGGTGTCCACGAAAGAGGTGGACGCGACCGCCCGGCCCGCCCCGCCGTCGCCACGGCGCGGCATACGCGGGCTCGCCGACCGGTGGACGTTCAGGCGCAAGCTCAACCTCCTGGTCGGCGTGCCGCTGACCGTTGTGGCCGTCCTGCTCTCCTATCTCATCGCCGACCAGGTGAGCCAGGCACGCGACGCGGCCTCCGCCGCGGACCTCGTGCGCGACAGCGAGCAGGTGGCCTCGCTGGTCAACAAGGTGGAGAGCGAGCACCAGCTGGCGATCCTGCTCTCCGTGCGCTACGAGGCGGGCGGCCAGGGCACCGAGTCCACGCTCGCCGCCTACCGCAGGGCGCAGCAGGGCGTGGACGCGCAGATCGCGCGGGTGCGCGACACCTTCGGCGACGAGCTGCCGGACAGCGAGGCGCAGGCGCTGAAGGAGGTCGAGGGCCTCACCAGCCTCCGCGGGACCGTCGAGCAGAGCTATCTGCCCGCGAGCAACATCGACCCCGCGTACGACAACGCTGCCAGAACCCTCATCGACGGTCTGGGCCTGGACCGCAACGCCGAGCTCGCGGCCACCTTCACCGGCAACCTCCTCGACTCGCTGCTGCGCGCCGACGCCGCGCACGGCTCCTTCGAGACCGGCGTGTTCTCCGCGACGACCGGTGACACCAACGCGCTGATCGAGTTCACGACCGCCGTCGGGGCGTACGAGCTCTACGAGAACCAGGCCCAGCGCTTCGGCCGGTTCGCCAGCGAGGACCAGGCGGACGAGCTCACCGGCGTCGAACACACCGCCGCCATGCGGGAGATCTCCGAGGCGTACGCCGAACTCCAGGTCGCGCCCGGCACCCTGCAGGCCGAGACGCCGGCCGAGATCAAGGCGGCCTTCAAGGACGCGCTGGGCGACTACCCGGCCTATCCGCAGCAGGCGGAGAGCCGGCTGCGGATCACCTCCTCGCTCATCGACCAGATCGCCGACCGCGCCGACGCCTCCTCCAGCGACGCCACCTGGCGGGCCGGGCTGCTGCTGAACATCGGTCTGCTCGGCTTCGCGCTCTGGATCGCCTTCTCGATCATCGTGCGCCGCTCGGTGGTCCGGCCCGTCATGGCCCTCACCGGCGCGGCCCAGGAGGTCGCCGACGTGGCCGGGCGCGAGCTGGCCCGGGTGGCCGACGACGACGCCGAGGACGACAGCCCGCCGAAGCTGCGGGAGATGCCGGTCACCGCGAACGACGAGATCGGAGCGCTGGCCGAGGTGTTCAACCGCGTGCAGACCACCGCGATCGCGCTGCTGGAGCGGCAGGTGCTCAGCCGGCGCAACGTGGCCGAGATGTTCGGCAACGTCGGCCGCCGCGTCAGCAACCTGACGACGCGTCAGCTCGCGCTGATCGACGCGGTGGAGCGCGGCGAGACCGACCCGGCGATCCTGGAGCGCCTCTACTCCATCGACCACATCGCCGTCCGTCTGCGCCGCAACGCCGACAGCCTGATGCTGCTCGCCGGGATCCGCGAGACGGTCCTCCACTCCGGGCCCACCGCGCTCACCAACGTCGTACGGGCCGCGCTCGGCCAGATCGAGGGCTTCCAGCGGGTGCAGCTGCACGCGCGCACCGAGGTCATGGTCGAGCCCGACATCATCGGCGACCTGACCCTGATGGTGGCCGAACTCCTCGAGAACGCCGTGTCGTTCTCGCCGGTGGGCAGCCCCGTCGAGGTGTACGTCAAGGACTCCTCGCCCGAGGAGTCCCCGGGCGGGGCGACGATCGTGATCGCCGACCACGGCCTCGGCATGGGCGCCGAGCGGCTGGCCGAGGAGAACGCGCGCCTCATCCGCCGCGAGCGCCTGGACGTCGTACCGACGAAGGTGCTCGGTCTGTTCGTGGTCGGCACGCTGGCCCGCCGCTGGGACGTCACCGTCGCCCTGTCCCGCACACCGGGCGGTGGCGTGACGGCGGAGGTGACGGTGCCGTCCGCGCTGCTGCTGGCGATGAGCCCGGTGGGGGTTGCCTCCGGCGGTTCCGTGGGCGCGCAGGCCACCAGTGGTACGGCGGCTGCGGCCCGGACTTCCGGCGGACCGACCGTGCCCTCGTGGGCCGACCGCGGTGACGACGCACCGGCCGACGCGTCCGGCCCCCGGCCCTCGTCCGCCGTCGAGGAGAACACCGGCTTGCCGCACGACACCACCACCGACGGCCGACCGAGCCCGCTGCCGCGCCGCGTGCCACGCCGGGAGACGGACGCGGAGGCCGCGCCGGACACCGCGTCCGGTGTCGACTCGGCCCCCTTCATCCCCCAGGCCCGTACCGAAGAAGCCGGTGTGGCCCACGCCCGGTCCGATGATTCAACCCCCGGGCGGGTCGGCGGGCTTGCTGAGCCGGTATCGTCTTTCGAGGTCAGGGCGGGTGGGCCAGTGCCGTCCGGCTCGTCCCCGACCGGAGCCGTGCCCCCCGGCGACGGCTCCGCACGCCCGCTGCGCCGCCGGGTCCGCGGGGCCACCCTGCGCACCACCGTCGACGCCGCCCAGCAGGCGTCCCGGCAGGTCGCACGGCCCGCCGACGCGGCCGCCGTCCGGGACACGCTCGACGAGTTCGAGGCGGCCGTCGCCCGGGCCAACCGCGACAGCCGCGCCACGGCCGACGACGACGCCGGCCGGTCCGGCGACCGCCCCACCCCCGACCCGCACGACCAGAACCACCTCCCGGAAGGAGCCGAGCAGTGAGTACGTCGACAGGTGACACTCCCCCCTCGGGAGCCACCACGCCGGCCGAACTGCAGGCCGCGGCAGCCGACTTCACCTGGCTGCTGAACCGTTTCGCGACCGAGACCGCAGGCGTCGTCGACGCCATCGCGGTGTCCTCCGACGGACTGCTCATCGCCGTGTCCGAGCTGCGCGAGCACGCCGACTCCGAACGGCTGGCCGCGATCGTCTCCGGCATCACCAGCCTGGCCGCCGGCGCGTCCGGCAACTACGGTCTGGGCGGCCTCAACAAGGTCATCATCGACCTGGAGGGCGGCCATGTCCTGGTCTCCGCGATCGGCAGCGGCGCCGTGCTCGGCGTGGTCACCGACAAGGAGGCCAAGCTGGGCAACATCGCCTACGAGATGACGCTGTTCGCCAACCGGGCCGGCACCGCGCTCAGCCCGCAGCTCGTGCTCGCGCTGAAGAACAGCGTCGGCTCCCCGACCGCGCTCTGACCAAGAGACAGAGAGACCGAGAAACCGAGAGACGGACAACCTCATGGCGGACGGCAACCCACCTCCGGGCCCGGACCCGGTCGGCCCCGCCCCCGCCGTACGGCCGTTCCTGGTCACCGCCGGCCGGGTGGCGCCCACCGCGGCCGGCCGGCCGGTGCCCGTCGAGACCCAGGTGGTGGCCACCGCCGAGGGTCTCGCCGTGCTCGACAAGCTCTCCTTCGAGCAGCACGACATCGTCGCCGCCTGCCGGCAGCCGCAGTCCATCGCGGAGCTCGCGGCCCGGCTGCGGCTTCATCTCAACGTCGTACGGGTCCTCGCCGAGGACCTGCGCGCCGCCGGGCACCTCGTGGTGCACGTCCCCGACTCCGGCGTCACGCACGACGCCACCGTCCTGCGCAGGGTCATCGACGCCCTGCGTGCCATACCCGACTCCCGAGGGGTACTCCGTGACTCCGACTGAACCGGCCGCCACCTTCGCGGCCGCTCCGGTGGCCGCCGTGCGACCGCCGCTGCCGGTCAAAATGGTGATCGCGGGCGGCTTCGGCGTGGGCAAGACCACCGCCGTCGGCTCCATCTCCGAGATCGAGCCGCTGACCACGGAGGCCGCGATCACCGAGGTCGCGGCCGGTGTGGACGACCTCAGCCATACTCCGCGCAAGACCACGACCACGGTGGCGATGGACTTCGGGTGCATCACCATCGACCCGACGCTGAAGCTGTATCTGTTCGGGACGCCCGGGCAGGAGCGGTTCGGGTTCATGTGGGACGACATCGTCGAGGGCGCGGTGGGTGGTCTCGTGATCGTCGACACGCGGCGGCTCGACGACTGTTATGCCGCCGTGGACTACTTCGAGCATCGGCAGATTCCGTTTGCCGTGGCCGTCAACGCGTTCGACGGGAAGGTCGAGCACACGCTGGAGGAGGTTCGGTGGGCGCTGGATGTCGCCGAGCGGGTGCCGGTGCTGGTGTTCGATGCGCGGGAGCGGGGATCTGTGCGGGACGCTCTGCTGGTTGTGCTGGAGCTTGCGCTGGCTCGTAGCCAAGGGTGACGCCGTAAGAAACAAGCCCCCATCGGTCCGTTTTTGACTGCGGGCCGGTGGGGGCTTGTCGCGCCCGCGCGGCGGTAGCCGCAAATCGAATGCAGCCCCGCGCCCCTCAAGGGGCGCTTCTGCGTACCCCGGGTGACACGGTCAAGCGGGCCACCAGGCCGAAGAAGCCCAGTGTGAGTAGGGCCAGGACGGCGACCAGGGTCGCGCCGCCCACCACCTTCTCGTAGTTGCGCTGGTAGAGGCCGTCCACGATGTAGCGGCCGAGGCCGCCCAGTGAGACGTATGCCGCGATCGTTGCCGTCGAGACGATCTGGATGGCTGCTGAGCGTAGGCCGCTGAGGATCAGGGGGAGGGCCACCGGGAGTTCTACCTGGAAGAGGACCCTTGACTCGGCCATGCCCATGCCGCGGGCCGCGTCGACCGGGGACGGGTCGACGGAGCGTACCGCCTCGTATGTGGTGACCAGGATCGGGGGGACGGCGAGGACCACCAGGGGGATCATCACGGGGGTCAGGCCCAGGCCCAGCAGGACGAACATCAGGACCAGGAGGCCGAAGCTGGGGAGGGCGCGGCCCGCCGTGGCGACGAAGGCCACGCTGTTGCCGCCGCGGCCGGTGTGGCCGGTGATCAGGCCGGCCGGGAGGCCGATGGCGGCGGCGATCGCCAGGGCGGTCAGGGAGTACTGGATGTGCTCGCGCAGGCGGGTGGGGATGCCGTCGTAGCCGTGCCAGTGGGCGTTGTCGCTGAAGAAGGCGTTGATGAAGTGGAGGACGTTCATCGGGCGGCGTCCTCCAGGGCGATCTGCATCGGTTCGGGTTCGTCGACGGGACGGGGCTTGCGGGTGCCGCGCGGCATCCAGGGGGTCACCAGGACGCGGACCAGGACGAGGAGGGCGTCGGCGAGGATGGCCAGGACCGCGGTGCCGATGACGGAGAGCCAGACCAGGCGGGGCTGGTGGTAGATCATCCCGTCGTTGAGGAGGTTGCCGAGGCCGCCCTGGTTGCCGATCAGCATGCCGACGCTCACCAGGGAGATGCTGGAGACCGTGGCGACCCGGAGGCCGGCGATGATCGCGGGTGCGGCGATGGGCAACTGGACCTGGAAGTAGCGGCGTACGGGCCCGAGGCCCATCGCGGTGGCGGCGTCGAGGGTCTCCTGGGGGACCGAGCGGACGCCGTCGACGATGGCCGGGACGAACACCACCAGGCTGTAGACGCCGAGCGGGATCATCACGGTCAGTTCGCTCTGGCCGGTGTAGTCGATGAGGACGACGAAGAAGGCCAGGGAGGGGATGGCGTACAGGATCGTCGTCACCCAGAGGACCGGTGGGTACAACCAGCGCAGCAGTACGCACAGTTGGGCGATCGGCAGGGCCACCAGGAGTCCGCCCACGACCGGGATCAGGGCGAGGCGCAGATGCAGGCCGACCAGACCCCAGTACGTGTTCTGCAGGTCGCTCGGTATGTCGAAGAGGCCGTTCATCCGGCGACCTTCTCGCCGCTGTGGCCCTCGGCGTGCGCGGCGCGGATGGCCTCGCCGATGGTCTGCTGCGAGACCACGCCGGTCACCCGGCCGTCGGCCCCGACCGCGACGGCCCAGCCGGTCGGCGAGAGCACGGCACCGTCGAGCGCGGCGCGCAGCGACTCCTTGCCGTGCTCGAACGGCCGTCCGTAAGGCAGCAGTTGGGCCGGGTCCACGGCCCCGGCGGTCAGCCGCGCGGGCTCGCTCCAGCCGAGGGGCTTGCCGTTCACATCGGTTACGAGGAGGTAGGGGACGTCCTTGGAGGTGCGGGCGGCGATCTGCTCGGCGGTGGCGTCGACGGCCACGATCGGGGTGGTGAGCAGGGCGAGGCCGGCCGAGGAGAAGAAGGACAGCCGGCGGATGCCACGGTCGGCGCCGAGGAAGTCCTCCACGAAGGCGTCGGCCGGGTCGGACAGCAGCTCGGCGGGCGGCGCGAACTGGGCGAGGTGGCCGCCGGTGCGCATCACGGCGACCATCGTGCCGATCTTCACGGCCTCGTCGATGTCGTGCGTGACGAAGACGATGGTCTTGCCCAACTCGTCCTGGATGCGCAGGAGTTCGTCCTGCAGCCCCTTGCGTACGACCGGGTCGACGGCGGAGAAGGGCTCGTCCATCAGCAGTACCGGCGGGTCCGCGGCGAGCGCCCGGGCCACGCCGACGCGCTGCTGCTGGCCGCCGGAGAGCTGGTACGGGTACCGCTTGGCGAGCGAGCCGTCGAGGCCGACCCGCTCCATCAGCTCCCGGGCCCGCGCGCGGGCCTTCGACTTGTCCCAGCCGAGCAGCCGGGGCACGGTGGCGATGTTGTCGATGATCGTGCGGTGCTGGAACAGACCGGCGTTCTGGATGACGTAACCCATGGACCGGCGCAGGGTGTTGACCGGCTGCTGCGTGATGTCCTTGCCGTCGATGGTGATCGTGCCCTCGCTCGGCTCGATCATCCGGTTGATCATCCGCAGGGTCGTCGTCTTGCCGCAGCCCGAGGGGCCGACGAAGACGGTGATCGACCGGTCGGGTATCTCCAGGGAGAGGTTGTCGACCGCCACCGTGCCGTCGGGGTACCGCTTGGTGACTGAATCTATCCGTATCAAAGCGCCGAATACCCTTCGGGTCTGGACCGTTGGTGGCTGAGTCTAGACCTCTTTTGTTTCACCACTTCCTCCAGTGCATGGCTGGATTCAGGCGCCCGGGCGAACCGCCCTTCCGGGCCCCCGGCCTGGGGATCCGTCCTCAGTCCCCTGTGGCGGACCTGTGAGTCCGCTGATTCTCACCGGCCCCTCAGAAGCCGCTCAGGGATCCCACAGCGACGGACCCGATGGTCGTCCTCATGAGCGAAACGAACGCGGGAGGCGTCCGGCGCAGGTCGGTCGAGGTCGTGGTGCCGGTCCACAACGAGGCGCGCGTCCTCGCCGACAGCGTCGGCCGTCTCCACGCATACCTCGAAGAGTCCTTCCCGTTCCCGTTCCGGATCACGATCGCCGACAACGCGAGCACGGACGGCACCTGGGCGGAGGCGACGGACCTGACCCTCCGGCTCCCCCATGTGCACGCCGTGCACCTCGCGGCCAAGGGCCGGGGCCGCGCCCTCAGGCAGGTGTGGTCCGAGTCCACCGCGGACGTCGTCGCCTACATGGACGTCGACCTCTCCACCGGTCTGGAGGGCTTCCTGCCGCTGGTCGCGCCGCTGCTGTCCGGGCACAGCGACCTCGCCATCGGCAGCCGCCTGCACCGCCAGTCGGACGTGGCGCGCGGCGCCAAGCGGGAGTTCATCTCCCGCTCCTACAACCTGCTCCTCAAGGCCGGCCTCGGCGCCCGCTTCTCGGACGCGCAGTGCGGCTTCAAGGCCGTCCGCACGGACGTCTTCCGGGCGCTCGCCCCGCACATCGAGGACACCGCCTGGTTCTTCGACACCGAACTCCTGGTCCTCGCCCAGCGCAACGGGCTGCGCATCCACGAGGTGCCGGTCGACTGGACCGACGACCCCGACAGCCGCGTCGACATCGTCCGCACCGCCCTCGACGACCTCAAGGGCATGCGCCGGATGCTCCACGCCACCGTGACCGGCCGTACCCGCATCGCCGTACCCAGGCGGACCAGCACACCGCAGGTGCCGGCCGCCCGAACCACCCCTGGAATCCTGCCCGTTGGGGCGAACGACTCTCACCACCTGGAGTACGCGTCATGACGACCCTCGCCCCGCCGCCCGCACCGCCCGCCCAGGAGGGCAGGCACCGGGCCGCCACTCCGCCGCCCGCGACCCGGATGAGAAGGCTGTTCGCCGGCGCCCCCGAGGACCCGCGCTGGGCCCGCCCCGCACTGTGGGCGATCCTCGTCCTGGCCACGGCCCTGTACGCCTGGAACCTCTCCTCCATCACCGGCAACACCTTCTACAACGCGGCCGTCTACTCCGGCACCAAGAGCTGGAAGGCGTTCTTCTTCGGCGCCCTGGACTCCGGCAGCTTCATCACCGTCGACAAACCGCCGTTCGCCCTGTGGGTGATGGGCCTGTCGGCCCGCGTGTTCGGTTACGGCACCTGGCAGTTGATGCTGCCGATGGTGGCCGTGGGCACGGGCTCGGTGGCCCTGCTGTACCGGCTCGTCAAGCGGGACTTCGGAGTCGTCGCGGGCACGATCGCCGCCCTGACCCTGACCCTCACGCCGATCACCGTCGCCATCAACCGCGACACCAACCCGGACCCGATCCTGGTCTTCCTGATGCTGCTCGGCGCCGCCGCGCTGCTGAAGGCCGTGCGCACCGGACGACTGATGCCGCTGGTGTGGTCCGGCGTCGCGATCGGCTTCGCGTTCAACACCAAGATGATGCAGGCGTACGTCGTCCTGCCCGCGTTCTTCCTGGTGTACCTGTGGGCCGCGAACGCCTCCCTGGGCCGCCGCATCCGCAACCTGGCCGTCGGCACGGTGGCGTTGATCGCCTCCAGCGCCTGGTGGATGGTGGTCGTCGACCTGATCCCCGCCTCCTCGCGCCCCTACATCGGCGGCTCGACCGACAACACCGTGTGGGACCTGGTCATCGGCTACAACGGCTTCGGCCGGATCTTCGGGGCGAGCTCCTCGGTCGGCTCGCAGGGCAACGGGGCGAGCTTCGGCGGGAGTTCGGGCTTCTACCGGATGTTCAACGACATCATGGGCGGCCAGATCTCCTGGCTGATCCCCTTCGCGGCCATCGCCCTGATCGGCGGCCTGGCGCTGCGCGGCCGGGCGCCCCGCACGGACGCCAAGCGCGCGGCCCTGATGCTCTGGGGCGGCTGGTTCGTCCTGCACTACCTGACCTTCTCCCTCGCCGAGGGCACCTTCCACCCGTACTACGTCACCGCCATGGCCCCGGGCATCGCGGCGCTGGCCGGTGCCGGCGGGGTCATGCTGTACCGCGCCTTCAAGGAGGGCTCGGTCGCGAAGTGGGGCTGGGTGCTGCCGGGTGCGATCGCGGTCAGCGCGGTCTGGGCGGTCGTCCTGCTCCAGCGGGTCTCCGGTTCGGGAACGCTCTACACGGTCGCGGAGATCGTGGTCGGGGTCGCGGGTGCGGCGGCCGTCCTCGGTCTGCTGGCCGGGCGGTTCATGAAGCGGCAGAAGCTGGTCGGCTTCGCGGCACTGGCGGCGATCGTGGCGCTGCTCGCCGGTCCGGCGGCCTACTCGGTCTCGGCGGCGACGACCGCGAGCACCAACGGCACGAACCCGACGGCCGGTCCCAGCACCGGTGGCGGCATGGGCGGTGGCGGCGGCATGGGCGGCGGCCCGAGCGGCAGCAAGAGCGGCAGCGCGCCGACCGGCAACGCGCCCAGCGGGTCCGGCAGTTCGGGGCAGTCCACGGGGCAGCCGCCGACCGGTACGAGCAGCACCGGCACCGAAAGCAGCAGCGAGTCGCAGACCGGTCAGACCGCCGGAGGCACGGGCGGCGGCATGGGCGGTGACGTCAGCTCCGCGATGATCACGTACCTCAAGAAGCACCAGGACGGCGCCACCTGGCTCGTGGCGGTGGCCACCGACCAGACCGCGTCCTCGATCATCCTGGAGTCCGGCCAGCCGGTCATCTCCATGGGTGGCTGGTCCGGCAGCGACAACGCGATGACCCTGGCCAAGCTGAAGAGCCTGGTGAAGTCGGGCAAGCTCCACTACATCGTGGTCAGCAGCAACGGCGGCCAGTCCACCAACTCGGAGATCTCGACCTGGGTCAAGAAGCACGGCACGGCCGTGAGCGCCTACAGCGGCCTCTACCGCCTGGACGCCTCCGACGTGAGCTGACCCCTCCCTATCCCCCACCCCAAGCGGGCGGGCCGCCGGACTCCCCTGCCGGCGGCCCGCCCTTCTTCGGTTCCACCGCACCCCCGCCACCGAAACCGCCGTGAAGCCGCCCTGAATCCGGCCCCCGGCACGCTCTGCGGCATGAACCCGACGCACCCGACGACACCGGCCATCGAGGCGACCGGCCTCCGCAAGGCATACGGCGACAAGCTCGTCCTCGACGGCATCGACCTGCGCGTCCCCCGAGGCACGGTCTTCTCCCTCCTCGGCCCGAACGGCGCCGGCAAGACCACCACCGTCCAGATCCTCTCCACCCTGATCCGCGCCGACGCCGGCACCGCCCGCGTCACCGGGCACGACCTGGCCGCCGACCCCCAGTCCGTGCGGGCCGCGATCGGCGTCACCGGCCAGTTCTCCGCCGTCGACAACCTGATCACCGGCGAGGAGAACATGGCCCTGATGGCGGACCTGCACCACCTGGACCGCGCCGAGGGCCGCCGTGTCATCGCCGGGCTCCTCGAACGCTTCGACCTGGTGGACGCCGCGAAGAAGCCCGCCTCCGCCTACTCCGGCGGCATGCGGCGGCGCCTCGACATCGCGATGACGCTGATCGGCTCCCCCGAGGTGATCTTCCTGGACGAGCCGACGACCGGTCTCGACCCACGCTCCCGGCACGCCGTGTGGCAGATCGTCCGCGAGCTGGTCGCCGACGGGGTGACGGTCTTCCTCACCACTCAGTATCTGGAGGAGGCCGACCAACTCGCCGACCGTATCGCGGTGTTGAACGGCGGCCGGATCGTCGCCGAGGGCACCCCGGACGAACTCAAGCGCCTGGTCCCCGGCGGGCATGTCCGGCTCCGCTTCCTCGATCCGGCCGAACTCGCCCGCGCAGCGCATGTGTTGGGCATCGGACAGCGGGACGACGAGGCGCTCACCCTCCAGGTCCCGGGCGACGGCAGCGTCCACACCCTGCGCGCCCTGCTGGACGCCCTCGACAACGCCTCGGTGGGCGTCGACTCGCTCACCGTCCACACCCCCGACCTCGACGACGTCTTCTTCGCGGTCACCGGCCGCCCCGAGCACGAGAAGGTGCAGACCCGATGACCACGACCACCGTCCCGAACCCGGTGACCAGGAACGCCGTCCCGAACCTCCACCTGCGCGACTCCCGCACCATGCTCCGCCGCAACCTCCTGCACGCCCGCCGCTACCCCTCCATGACCCTCCAGGTCGCACTGATCCCCGTCTTCCTGCTGCTCCTGTTCGTGTACGTCTTCGGCTCCGCGCTCGGCGCCGGAATCGGCCAGGGCGGCGACCGCACCGCATACCTGTCCTACCTCGTGCCCGGCATCCTGCTGATGACCGCCGGCGCCGGATCCATCCCGACCGCGGTCGCCGTGTGCACGGACATGACCGAGGGCATCGTCGCCCGCTTCCGCACGATGGCGGTCTCCCGGGCATCGATCCTGGTCGGCCACGTGGTCGGCAGCGTCATCCAGACCGTGATCAACCTGGTCCTGGTCACCGCTGTCGCCCTCGCCATCGGCTTCCGGCCGAACGCGAACCCCCTGGAGTGGCTGGCGGCCTGCGGGCTGCTCCTCCTCTTCGTCCTCGGACTGACCTGGCTCGCGGTCGCCCTGGGACTGATCAGCAAGACACCCGAGGGCGCGAGCAACGCCCCGCTGCCGATCTCCTTCCTGCTGCCCTTCGTCAGCAGCACCTTCGTGCCGGTCGACTCGATGCCGTCCTGGATCCGCTGGTTCGCCGAGTACCAGCCCTTCACCGCGGTCATCGAGACCGTCCGCGGCCTGCTGACCGGCACCGGCATCGGCCACAACGGCTGGCTCGCCGTGGCCTGGAGCCTGGCGATCGTGATCCTCGGCTTCGTCTGGTCCCTGCGCCTATTCGACCGCGACACCCACTGAACACCCCGTCACCAGAAGGGCAGTTGCTATGGCAGACGCCGTGCACCCCACCCCCGAACTCGTCGAGAACCCCACGCGGTCCTGGCCGGCCTCGGGCACTCGCCCGGCGACGGCTTCCACCTGCTGAGTCTGCCGGTCAGGCTGTGACCGCGGTGCGGGCCGCGGCCCGCAGCCCCTCCCCGTCCAGGGCGGCGTACGTGGACACCGCGTCCTCGTAGGCCACCTTGTCGGCGTTCGCGGCCGCCTCGCGGGCGCGGGCCGAGGACATCGTGGGCTGGAAGTTGCGCAGGGCGCGGAAGCGTTCGGCGAGGCCGGTCAGGCGGGCACCGCGAGCCCCGTCGCCGTCGGCCAGGGCGACCGCGCCGAGGGCGAGGAGGAGCGCGCCGCAGACCGGGAAGTCGACGGTGGCGTGGTGCGGGGCCGTCGGCCGGTCCAGCAGGGCGGTGAGGCGGCCGGGCAGCGCCGCGGCCAGGGGCGCCACCAGGTCCGTACGGCCGTGCCGGGCGTGTGCGGTCAGGGCGACCGACTGGAGCTCCAACACCCAGCCGTCCATGAGGAGTTGGTCCCCCACGGGCGCGGGGCGGTGCTCCAGTCGCTCCAGCGCCCGGCGCCACAGGCCCAGCCCCGTCTCGACGTCGCCGCGCGCGAGGGCCATCTCGGCGCGGGCGCCCAGGTCGGGGGTGAAGGCATCCGGGTCGGCGCCCTCCGGCTGGTTGCGCAGGGCCTCCTCCAACCAGTGCTCGGCAGCGTCGAGTTCACCGGTCTGCAGGTGGGCGAGCATGAGCCCCCACCTCATACCGATCGTGTCGTTCCACTCGCCGAGACTCTCCAGGGCGTCCAGCGCGCCCAGCATGTGCGGCAGGGCCTCGCCGCCGCGCTCGGTCTGCAAGCACAGTTCGGCGAGGCGGGAGGCGGGCCAGATCCGCAGCACCGGGATGTCCGCGCCGGCGAGCGCGTCGACCATCCGGCGGGCGGCGGCGAGGGCAAGGTCGGGCCGGTCCTCGCTCTCCCATACGTAGGTGGCCACGCAGTTGGCGATGCCCGCGAGCAGCGGCTGCCCGCTGTCGCAGAGGCGGGCCAGCGCGCCGTGGTCCGCGAGCACCTCCGGCACGGCACCCAGCACCGCCGCCAGGGCCCGCACCAGCGTGTCCGGTTCGGCGGGCGGCAGCCGGCGCAGGGCGGCCAGGGGGCGGACGGCGCCCGGGCCGACGCCCAGGAAGAGGCTCGCGGTCAGCAGGGCGGCGGCGGTGCGGGCCGGTTCGACGTACTCGGATGCGGGCCGGTAGTGGGACAGGGGCCGGGCGGTGTCCTCGGTGAGGGCGATCATGCGGGGGTAGTTGGTCTCGGTGGTCCACAGGGCGCCGAGTACGCCGGTGACCGCGGCGACGGTGTCGAGGTCGTCCCGGGCGAGCGCGAGCCGCAGCGCCTGGACGAGGTTGTCCTGCTCGGCGCGGATCAGCTGCCAGGACGCGAGGGGGTCGGTGCCGAAGGGAGCGTCATGGTGGACGACCCCGAACTGCCTTGCCCAGCCCAGGAACCGCTCCGTGACGGCCGCCTCCTCCCCGGCCCGCTCCCGGTGGTCGGCGGCGAACTCTCGTACCGTCTCCAGCATGCGGAAGCGGACGCCGTACGAGGTGTCCGCGGCCTTCAGCAGCGACTGGCCGACGAGTTCCTCCAGGATCTCCAACACCTCGAAGGCGCCGATGAGTTGCTCGGCGGCGTCGGCGGTGAAGCCGTCCGGGAAGACGGACAGGGCGCGCAGCGCGGAGCGCGCCTCCTCGTCGAGGAGGTTCCAGGACCAGTCGACGACGGCGTGCAGGGTGCGGTGGCGCTGCGGGGCGTCCCTGGGGCCGCCCCGCAGGAGCGCGAACCGGTCCTCCAGTCGGCGGGCGATCTCGGCGACGGACATCACCCGTACCCGGGCGGCGGCGAGTTCGACGGCCAGCGGCAGGCCGTCGAGGCGGCGGCACAGGGCGGCCACGGCGTCGGCGGGCAGGTCGACGCCGGGGCGGGCGGCGCGGGCGCGCTGCTCGAACAGCTCGACGGTGGTGGCGGGGTCGAGTTCGGGGAGCGGGTAGACGGTCTCGGAGGTCAGGCCGAGCGGGGCACGGCTGGTGGTGAGGACGCGGAGGTCCCGGGTGCGGGACACCAGGGTCCGTACGAGGTCGGCGACCCCCTGGACGACCTGCTCGCAGTTGTCGAGGACCAGGAGGGCGGACCCGCCGCCCAGGACACCCAGAATCCCGCTGATCGCATCCCCCGCACCCCCGGGCCGCAGGCTCTCGCCGACGCCCAGCGCGGAGGCGACCTCGGCGGCGACGTCGGCGTCGGCGCGGACGCCGGCCAGCGGCACCAGGTGCACGACGCGCTGCTCGGCGTCCCGGGCGACGGCGCTCGCGAGGCGGGTCTTGCCGAGGCCGCCCGGGCCGACGACCGAGGTGACGCGGGCGCTGTGCAGCAGCCGGGTCACGGCGGCCACGTCGGCGTCCCGGCCGAGCAGCGGGTTGGGCTCGTGCGGCACCCCGCGCCGGACGACGGGGGCCTCGCCGCGCAGGAGTTCCTGGTGCAGTTCCTGGAGGGCGGGCGCGGGATCGGTGCCGAGTTCGTCGCGCAGTCGACGGCGGTGGGTCTCGTATGTGGTGAGGGCGGCTGCGGCGGTCTGACAGCGCATCAACTCCAGGAGGATTTCCTCGTCGTGGGGCTGGGACGCGGCCAAGTCGCCCAGGGGACCGACGGCTTGGTCGCGGCGGCCGGTGCGGGCGAGGGCGAGCGCACGGAGGCGGGTCAACGTCCGGTGCGTGCCGGCGCGTTCGGCGCGCAACTCGCCCAGGGGATCGCCGAGTACGGCTTCTTCACCGACCGTGGCGCCCTCCCACAGCGCGAGCCCCTCCTCCGCCTCGGCGAGCGCACCCGCGTGATCGCCGGCCCGCGCCTTGTCGGCCGCCGCGGCGGCGAACAGCAGCACTGCCGAGGCGTCGACCTGGTCCTCGCGGAGGCCGAGCCGGTAACCGGCGGGGGTGCTGACGATGACCTCGGCGCCGAGCTGCTTACGGGCCCGCGACACGAGGATCTGCAGTGCCTTGCCGGGATTCTCGGGCCGCTCGTCCGCCCACAGCCCGTCGACCAGCCGCCCCACACCGCACCCGGCCCGCAGCTCCCCGCCCAGCAGCGCGAGCAGCCCCCGCAACCGGGGTGCGGTGATCTCCTGCCCCCGGTACGCGACGGTCGACAGCAGCGTCAGCTCGATGGTCACCGGGTCAGGGTAATCAGATGATGGACAGGTCAGGCGGACGGATCAGGCGACCGCCGAGCGCTCGCCCGCCGTGGGGAAGCCCTCCGTCCGCAGCACCCGCCCCTCGCCATCCACCGCGAACACCTCGCACCCCGGCAGCGCGGCGGCCCACTCGATGCCCTCGGCGCCCATCGCGAAGGCCGCCGTGGCCACCGAGTCCGCCTCGGTCAGGGTCGGGGCCACGACCGTCAGGCTCAGCAGACCCGTCGCCGGCAGTCCCGTACGCCCGTCGATGATGTGGTCGCCGCGCTCGTAGCGGGCGGACGTCGCGACCGCGCCGTCCGTCAGGGCCAGCACCGTGCACAGTTTGTCGGCGTGTTCGGGGTGTCGTACCCCCACTCGCCAGGGACCGCCGGAGGCGGCCACGTCGCCCCCGGCGTTCAGGATGAAACGGCGGGCGCCGGACGCGCGCAGCAGGTCCGCCGCGCGCTGTACCGACCAGCCCTTCACCACCGCGCACGGGTCGAGCCCGCGCCCCGGCAGCCGTGCGTCGAACGCGCCGCCCGTCGCGACCCGGTAGTGCTCGCACAGGTCGAGGACCTCGACGAGATCGCGGCTCAGCTCCCGCCGCTCCAGCTCGCCCCGCCCGAAACGGGACACCTCGCTGTCGGGCTTGAACGGGCTGAAGCGGGCGTCGACCTCGCGCAGCCAGTCGAAGACCGCGTCCGCGGCCGACTCGGGCACGCCCTCGTCGTCGACCCGCAGCGAGACCGGGAAGCCCATGACGTGTTCGACGCGGTGCAGCATGTGCGGTACCTCAGCCCTTCGCGTCGATCGCGGCCTGGAGGGACTCCTTGTAGCCGTCGCTGGTGATGGTCGCCCCGGACACCGTGTCGATGTCCGCGCTCTGCGCCTTCAGCGTCTCCGAGATCAGCACCGGCACGGCGGCCGTGGTCTGGGGGTGGTTCGGCTGCTGGAGCATCTTCACTGCGGTCATCTTGTCACCCGAGAAGGTGACCTGCACCTGCACCGGGCCCTTGTCGGTGTTCACCGTCGAGCCGGAGACGGTCTGCGAAGCCGCGGCGGACGCCGATGGCGATGCCGACGAGGTCGAGGCCGACTCGGCGTTGTCGTCGATGGCCGCTTGGAGGGACTTCTTGTAGGCCTCGCTGGTGATCGTCGCTCCGGACACCGTGTCGATGTCCGCGCTCTGGGCCGAGAGCGTCTCCGCCACCAGCTTCGGCACGGCGGCCGTGGTCTGGGGGTGGTTCGGCTGCTGGAGCATCTTGACCGCGGTGATCTTCTCGCCGGAGAAGGTCACCTGGACCTGCACCGGGCCCTTCTCCGTCTGGACCGTCGTGCCCTTGACGACGGTCCCCGAGGTGGTGCCGCCCGCGGAGGCGGACGCGGACGGCGTCGAGGCCGACTCCGCGGTGGACGTCGTACCGCCGACGGACGGTTCGTAGCGCCAGACCGGGACCAGGCCCGCGATGCTGAGGACGACGACGGGTATGGCTCGCTTCACGATGTCTTTCCCGTTCCTCTCAGCCGGCCAGGCTGAAGCGCTCGAAGTGGGTCTGCTGCTTGGGCACGCCCAGGTCGGCCAGGGTGCGCAGCACCGCGCTCATCATCGGGGGCGGTCCGCACAGGAAGACGTCCCGGTCGGCGATGTCCGGCACCAGCCGGATCAGTTCGCTCGGGGCCAGCTTGTCGGGGACCGGCGGGCCGGTGACCAGGTGCAGTTCGGCGCCCTTGGCCGCGGCCAGCTCGCGCAGCTCGTCGTAGAGGACGGCGTCGCGTTCGCCGGCGACGCGGTAGATGACGACCGCGTGGCCCTCGATGTCCTCCAGGAGGGCGCGGATCGGGGTGACGCCGACGCCGCCCGCGATGAGCAGGGACTCGGGCTTCGTTCGGTGCAGGGTGGTGAAGGCTCCGTAGGGGCCCTCGGCGAAGACGCGCGTGCCGACCTTCACATGGCGCAGGGCGGCGCTGCCCTCGCCCGCCGCCTTGGCCGTCAGGCGCAGGCCGCGGCCGTCGGGGGCGGCGGAGAGGGAGAAGGGGTTGGCCTGCCACCAGCGGTCGGCGGTCAGGAAGCGCCACAGGAAGAACTGGCCGGCCTGCGCGGGCAGCTTGTCGAGGTCCTTGCCGGTGATGTGGATCGAGACGACGTTGTCGGACTCGGGGACGACGGCGGAGACGCGGAACTGGTGGCGGGTGTTGCGCCAGAGGGGCAGGACCAGGCGGCCCAGGACGACCGCGCCGAGGGCGACGGCCCACACGCCGTACCAGTACGTCTTGGCGGCGGACGAGGACGTGAAGGTCGTACCGACCGCGACCTGGTGCGTGAAGGCGAGGACGACCGCCACGTACGTGTACAGGTGGATGAAGTGCCAGGTCTCGTAGGCGAGGCGGCGGCGGGCGTAGCGGGCGGAGACTGCGCCGACCACGAGGATGATGCCGAACGCGACGATCGCGCGCAGGACGCCTTCCGTCGTCTCGGCGAGGTCGACGAGCTCGCTGATCGGGCCGACGCCGGCGCCGTCGGCGTACCCGAAGGTGATGAAGACGGCGTGGCCGAGCAGGGTCCACAGCAGGGCGAAGCCGGTCCAGCGGTGCCAGGAGGTCAGCCGGTCCATGCCGATGCGGCGGTCCAGCCAGGGCAGCCGGGCCACCAGCACCAGCTGGAAGGCCATGACGAGGGCGCCGTACAGGCCGAGGAGGCGGCCGATGACGATCAGGGCGTTCGAGGCGGCGAAGCCCGGCTGGGCGAAGAAGTAGGCGACCACGGCCGCGTTCGCGGCGAGCACGGCGTACAGGCCCGTGCGGGCCACCACCCTGGGGCGTAT
Organism: Streptomyces sp. NPDC047081; assembly: GCF_040643775.1. Taxonomy (NCBI): domain Bacteria; kingdom Bacillati; phylum Actinomycetota; class Actinomycetes; order Kitasatosporales; family Streptomycetaceae; genus Streptomyces; species Streptomyces sp. NPDC047081. Next base: position 19,469 of record NZ_JBEYUY010000014.1, read on the forward strand.
CGCCGTGGGGGGCGCAGGGGGTGATTGGACGGTCGTCACGGGACGGCAGCTCCTTGATCGGGTCCTGGGTAACCGAGCTTCGCCGGTGGGAGCTGTCGAGAACCTGTCGGACTACTTACAACTCATTATCGATGTGCTTGCTGTGCGCCCGCCCACCTGGCCGGGGCGGCGGCGTGAAGCACTATGGGCGGGTGGAAAAAGTACGCCTCCTCGTCGTGGACGACGACCCGCCGATTGCCGATCTCGTCGCGACCGTCGCCCGCTATGAGGGCTGGGACGCGGTCACCGCGAACTCCGGCGAGGAGGCGCTCCGGCTGGCCGGCGAGTTCCACCCGGACATCGTGGTGCTCGACCTGATGCTCCCGGACGTGGACGGCTTCGGCGTGCTCGACCGGCTGCGGCGCTCGGGGAAGATGGTGCCGGTGGTGTTCCTGACCGCGCGGGACGGGGTGGCCGACCGGGTGGCGGGGCTGACCCGGGGCGGCGACGACTACCTGGTCAAGCCGTTCGCGGTGGAGGAGCTGATGGCGCGGCTGCGGACGGTGCTGCGGCGCAGCGCGGGCCCGGGTTTCCAGCGGTCCGTGCTCCGGGTCGCGGACCTGACGATGGACGAGGACACCCGCGAGGTGCGGCGCGGCGACAAGCTGCTGACCCTCACCCCCACCGAGTACGAGGTGCTGCGCTTCCTGATGCGCAAGTCGCCGACCGTGATGACCAAGGCGCAGATCCTCGACCACGTGTGGGAGTACGGCTTCGGGGGCCGCTCGAACGTCGTGGAGCTGGTCGTCAGCCGCCTGCGCCGCAAGCTGGACGACACGGGTGAGCCGCTGATCCAGACGGTACGGGGCTTCGGTTACGTCATCCGGCAGGCGGCGGAGTGATCGGGCGGCTGCGGCGGGCGTACCGCGGTATGCGGCTGGGCACCCGGCTGGCGCTCGGCCTGGGCGCGCTGGCCCTGGTGGTGTTCGCCGTGGTCGGCACGGCCCTGACGACGTACATGCGCGACTATCTGTCGGCGCAGCTCGACGACCAGCTGGGGCTCGCGCAGGTCGCCCAGTCCAAGTCGATCGCGGAGAACGGCACGCTCCAGGGCAAGAAGTACTACCGCTGGTACTACGCGGTGTACGACGTGTCGGGCGGCAAGGCGGTGCTGCGCAAGCCGGAGGACGCCGGCGACCTGCCGTCGGACATCGCGCCGCTCACCTCCCTGGCCACGGCGCAGGCGGCCGCGGAGAAGGAGATGCTGCGCACCGCGCACATCAGCGGCGAGGGCGAGTACCGGCTGCGGGCCTGCGAGGTGGAGCCCGGGGTGGTGCTGGTCAGCGGCGCTCCCACGGACGACATCGACGACACGGTACGACGCCTGATCACGGTCCAGGTCGTGGCCTTCGGTCTGGCCCTGCTCGCGCTGGTGGTGTTCGGGCGGCGGATGCTGCGCCGGGGCCTGAACCCCCTGAGCGACATGACACACACCGCGCACGGCATCGCCTCGCACGACCTCACCGAGTCGGCGGCCCGGCTGCCGCTGCGCGCCGACGAGCGGGGCGGCGGCCCGGAGGTCGAGGAGCTGCGCACCGCCTTCAACACGATGCTGGAGCACATCGACAGCTCGCTCGCGGTCCGCGCGGAGGCCGAGCAGCGGCTGCGGCGCTTCGTCGCGGACGCCTCGCACGAGCTCCGTACCCCTTTGATGTCGGTACGGGGTTACGCGGACCTCTTCCAGTACGCGGCTGCCAACGCCCCCGAGGAACGCGACAAGCACCTGGCCCGCCTGCGCGCCGAGGCCGCCCGCATGGGCGTGCTCCTCGACGACCTGCTGCTGCTCGCCCGCCTGGACGCGGCGGAGGTGGACGCGCCGCTGCGCCTCCAGGACGCGGACCTGGTGGAGCTGGCCGGGGAGGCGGCCGCGGCCTTCCGCGCGAGCCACCCGGACCGCCCGCTCACGGTCACGTCCGGCCCGGCCTCCCTCAAGCTGCGCGTGGACCCGCACCGCATACGCCAGGTCATGGACAACCTGCTGACCAACGCGGCCGTGCACACTCCGGCCGGCACGCGGGTGTCCCTGACGGTCGCCGAGGAAGGGCCCGCGGCGGTGGTCCGCGTGGAGGACGCCGGCCCCGGCATCCCACCCGCTGACCGCGAGCGGGTCTTCGACCGCTTCTACCGCGTCGACAAGGCCCGCAGCCGCGACCGGGGCGGCAGCGGGCTGGGCCTGGCGGTGGCGAACTCCTTGATCCGCGCGCACGGGGGGACGATCGAGCTGAGCGGCGGGCCGGGTTCGACGGTGTTCACGGTGACGCTGCCGCTGCACGCCCCGGCCTGAGCCACGTTCCGCTCGCTCACGGCAGCGGCTGCTCCGTCCAGATCACCTTGCCCTCCGGGGTGTACCTGGTCCCCCAGCGCTCGGTCAGCTGCGCCACCAGGAACAGGCCCCGGCCGCCCTCGTCCTCGGTGCGGGCGCGGCGCAGGCGCGGGGACGTGGCGGAGCCGTCGGAGACCTCGCAGATCAGGGCGCGGTCGCGGAGCAGGCGGAGCTGGACGGGGCCGGTGGCGTGGCGGATGGCGTTGGTGACGAGTTCGCTGGCGACCAGTTCGGTGGTGAAGGCGAGGTCGTCCAGGTGCCAGGCGGCGAGCTGTTCGGTGACCAGGGTGCGGGCGCGGGAGACGACCGCCGGGTCGCTGGGCAGGTCCCACTGGGCGACCTGTTCGGGGCCGAGGACATGGGTGCGGGCGACGAGCAGCGCCACGTCGTCGGCAGGCCGGGCGGGCAGCAGCGCGTCGAGGACCGCCTCGCAGGTGTCCTCCGGGGCCCGGCCGGAGACGGCGAGTACGGTACGCAGCTGGTCGAGTCCGGCGTCGATGTCCCGCACCCGGTCCTCCACCAACCCGTCGGTGTAGAGCACCAGTTGGCTGCCCTCGGCGAGCTCCAGCTCGATCGTCTCGAAGGGCATGCCGCCGAGGCCGAGCGGTGGTCCGGAGGGCAGGTCGACGAACTCGACGGTGCCGTCGGGGTGGACGACCGCGGGCAGGGGGTGCCCGGCGCGGGTGAGGGTGCAGCGCCGGGACACCGGATCGTAGACGGCGTACAGGCAGGTCGCGCCGACGATGCCGGAGTCGGCCTGGTCGCTGTCCACCTCCCAGCCCTCGCCCCGGTCGAGCCGTCCGACCAGGTCGTCGAGGTGGGTGAGGAGGTCGTCCGGGGGCAGGTCCAGGGAGCAGAAGTTGTGCACGGCGGTGCGCAGCCGGCCCATGGTCGCGGCGGCGTGCAGCCCGTGTCCGACGACGTCCCCGACGACGAGGGCGACCCGCGCGCCGGACAGCGGGATCACGTCGAACCAGTCGCCGCCGACGCCGGCCTGCGCGGGCAGATAGCGGTAGGCGGCCTCTACGGCGTTCTGCTCGGGCCGCCCCTTGGGCAGCAGGCTGCGCTGCAGGGCGAGGGCGGTGTTGTGCTCGCGGGTGTAGCGGCGGGCGTTGTCGATGCAGATCGCCGCGCGGCTCACCAGCTCCTGGGCCAGGGAGAGGTCGTCGTCCTCGAAGGGCGCGGGCCGCTCCGAGCGGTAGAAGCTGACCACGCCGAGCGTGGCACCGCGGGCCCGCAGCGGCACGGTGATCAGCGAGTGGACACCGGCGTCCAGGGTTCGCTCCAGCCGCGCCGGATCCTGCGCCCGCCACCCGCCGGCCTCGGCCAGCACCGGCTCGAGCACGGACCGCCGGCTCTCCAGGCTGCGCGCCTGGGGCGTGGTCGCCACGTACTGCACGGTGTCCCCGACCCCCCACAGATGCGACTCCTCGTGTACGGCGCCCAAAGCGACCCGGCGCAGCGGGGTGTCCGCCCCGAGCGGCCCGGGCTCCTCCCCGCGCAGCACCGCGTCCGGCAGGTCCACGGCCACGAAGTCCGCGAACCGGCCGACGCTCACCTCGGTCAGCTCCTCGGCGGTGTGCGCCACATCGAGCGTGGTTCCGATCCGCACCCCGGCCTCGTGCAGCAACTCCAGCCGCCGCCGGGCCAGTACGGCGAGCCGCCCGACGCCGGGCTCCCCGACGAGCAGCAGCCGGCTCTCGTCGCCGCCGAGGACATCACCGACGGTTTCGGGGTGCCCGGGCCCGGGCGGGGCCGCGCTCGGCGCCGGCGGTGGTACGACGGCTCGTACGACGACGGGCACGGAGGCGGCGACAGGGCGCACCCGGAACGGCGGTGCGGGGGCCGCCGTGGCCTTGGTCCCGCCCAACAGCCCGGCGCCGGCGGCCGGTTCCGCCGCCCCGAGTCCCCGCACCCGCGGCCCGCCCAGGATGCGCGCCTCGACGGCGACCCCCAACTCCCCTGCCGCGCCCATGACCTGCCGCCGCAACAGGGTCGCCACCCGGCCGCCCGTCAGCGCGACCTCGTCGAGTGTCTGGGTCGGGGAGGCGATCAACTCCTCGGCGCGCTCGCGCAGTACGGCCAGGTCGATGCGGCCGAGTTCGCCGCCGTCGCGCCCGTCGGTCCGGTGCCGGTCGGCCGGCTCGCGTCCTGCCCGCCGGTACGCGGCGAGCAGGGCCCGCTCCCGTTCCGTGGCCTGTTCGAGGAGCCGGGCCTCGATGCGGTGGGCGGCCTCGCGGACGAGGCGCACCATGGCGGGGTCGCCGTCGTCGCGCAGACAGGTCAGGTCGAGCACGGCCTCGATACGGCCGCTGAGCGGATGCCGCACCGGCGCGCCCGCACAGGCGAACGGCTGAAGGCAGTCGGCGAAGTGCTCCCGCCCGACGACGTAGACGGGCCCGCGTTCGGCGAGCGCGGTGCCCACGCCGTTCGTGCCGACGACCACCTCGGACGCGTCGAACCCGGGCGCGAAGCTCACCGCGTCGAGCCGGTCGAGGAGCCGCGTGTCCGCGCCGAGCCGCTGGATCATCCGCCCCCGCGCGTCGCACAGCGCGATCGCCATGCCCACCTCGGACAGCGACGCGGCCAGCTCCCGCAGTACCGGATCGGCGGCGCTCAGGAAGCCGTCGTCCAGCGTCAGGTCGGGGGCGTAGGGGACGAGCAGCTGATTCGGCCGCAGCCCGGCCGTGCGGCACCGCTTCCAGGACTCCAGGACCGAGCCCCGGACGTCCGACTCGACCCGCGAACCGGCCAGAAAACGCTCATGCGCATCGACGAGTCCGCCGATGTCGTCCCAGGCGACGGACAACACGATCACTTCCCTCACCCGGAGCCGGCCCGGTCGCACGCCGCCACTCGACTCGTCACCGGCGGAGCTCCAAGCTTTTTCACCCTAGACCCGACGTGACCCACACCACAACATCGAACACTTGTGGGCCGTCGGCCTGCTCGATCCCCGTTCGACACCCAGCCCCCGGGCCCTTCCCAGAGATCGCCGCGACGATCTATGTTACCGGTAACATTCAGCTCCATTCCTCGGCCGCCCGGAGTAGCCCGATGCCTCGACCGCACCACCTGCGTGTCCCCGCCCCCTCCGCACCACCGCTCACCGGCCACCTCCCCTTCACGGACGCCCCCGGCGTCTCCGACCCGATCGAGGTGACCAGCCGCTGGCTCACCCGTGGCGGCCGCCCCTGGTTCCCGGTCTCGGGCGAGTTCCACTACTCCCGCCACCCGGCCGACGCCTGGGAGGAGGAGCTGCTCAAGATGGAGGCGGCCGGAGTGACGGCGGTCGCGAGCTACATCGTCTGGATCCACCACGAGGAGACCGAGGGCCGTATCCGCTTCGACGGCGACCTCGACCTGCGCCGCTTCGCCGAGCTCTGCGCCCGCCACGGCCTGGACTTCATCCCCCGTATCGGCCCGTGGTGCCACGCGGAGGTACGGGGCGGCGGCCTCCCCGACTGGCTCCTGGCCCGCGACTGCGTGCCCCGCACCGACGACCCGGCCTATCTGGAGGCCGTACGTCCGTGGTTCGCGGCCATCGCCGGGCAACTGCGCGGCCTCGACCGCGCCCACGGCGGCCCGATCGTCGCCATCCAGATCGAGAACGAGCTCTACGACCAGCCCGGCCACCTCCTCACCCTGAAGCGCATGGCGCAGGAGGCCGGGCTCAGCGCCCCGCTGTGGACGTCGACCGCCTGGGGCGGAGTCCGGTTGCCTCCCGACGAACTGCTTCCGCTCTACGGCGGCTACACCGAGACGTTCTGGACCGAGGCGGACGGCGGCTGGCCCGACACCTGCCGCAAGCACTTCTTCTTCACCCACCAGCGCGACGACGAGGGCATCGGCGCGGATCTGCGCCCCACCACCGTGCGGGGCGGCGAGCCGGACGCCTTCGCGGACCGATTCCCCTGGGCCACCTGCGAGTTGGGCGGCGGCATGGCGGTCGCGTACCACCGGCGGCCGCGGGTGGAGGCCGCCGACATCGGGGCGCTCGGGCTGACGAAGATCGGCTGCGGCTCGGTGTGGCAGGGCTTCTACATGTTCCACGGCGGCACGAATCCGCGCGGCGAGCTGTCGACCTTCCAGGAGTCGCACGCCACGGGCTATCCGAACGACCTGCCCGTCCTGACGTACGACTTCCAGGCGCCGCTCGGCGAGCACGGCCAGTACCGGCCCTCGTACCACGAACTCCGTTTGCAGCACCTGCTGTTGGCGGAGTACGGGCATCTCATCGCGCCCATGGAGTCCGTGCTGCCCTCGCACCGGCCGGACGGGCAGCACGACCGGGACACCCTGCGCTGGGCCGTGCGCTCCGACGGTGCCTCGGGGTTCCTGTTCGTCAACAACCACCAGCCGCACGAGCCGCTGCCGGACCATCCGGGGACGTCGTTCACGGTCGAACTGCCGGGTGGGGGTGGGGTGTTGAGCCTGCCGAGCTCTCCTGTCACCGTCCCTTCCGGTGCGTACTTCTGCTGGCCGCTGCGGCTCGATGTGGCGGGGTTGAGGCTGGAGTGGGCGACCGCGCAGCCCGTGTGCACGGTGGACGCGGACGGCCGTCGCGTGCTGGTGCTGGCCGCGACGGAGGGCGTGCCTGTGGAACTGGCCCTGGACGCGGGCACGTTGGCGTCTGTCTCCGTGCCGTCCGGGGAGGTGTCGGAGGTCGACGGGCGGGTGCTGGTCCGGGGGTTGCGGGTCGGTACCGATGCGCTGGTCGAGGTGGAGACAGTGGGTGGCGGGCGGGTTGGGCTGCTGGTGCTGGATGCGGGGAGTGCGCGCACGCTGTATCGGGGTGAGGCCTGGGGGGCCGAGCGGCTGGTGCTGTGCGGGGACGGGGTTGTGTTCGATCGGGGGAAGGCACGGGTGCACAGTCGTGCCGGGCGGCCGTCGTTCGCTGTGTTCCCGGGTCTGGGGCGGGAGTTGACGGGGGCGGTGCGGGAGGGGGTGGACGGGGTGTTCGCTCGGTACGTGGTCGACGGGGGCGAGGCTCTCCGTGAAGTCCCCGCCCCGTCCGTGACGATGACGCGGGCGGCTGGTGCGGCGCCGGTGGCTGTGACGGGGGTGTCGGGGCGGGCGAGCGTGCCGGCCGACAAGTACTTCGACACGGTGGCGGCGGAGTACCGGGTGGAGGTGCCGGAGGGGCTGCCGGACGGGGCGATTCTGCGGGTGCGGTGGTCGGGGGACGTGGCTCGGGCGTATGTGGGGGATGTGCTGGTCGCGGATCAGTTCTATTCGGGGCGGGTGTGGGACATCGGGGTGGGGCGACTGGGGGCGGGGACGCTGCGGTTGTGTGTGTTGCCGCTGGGGGTGGATGCGGCGGTGTATGTGCCGGAGGGGGCGCGTGAGGCCGCGGGGGTGGCGGCTGTGGTGAGCGCTGAGTGGGTTGTGGCGCGGAGTTGGGTGGTCCGATGAGGGGGGGCGCGGTAGGTGGTGGGCGGGTGCGGGTGTGTTGTGGCTGGTCGCGCCCACGCGGCGGTAGCCGCAAATCAAACACAGCCCCGCGCCCCTTAGGGGCGCTGCCCGACCCCGGCTGAAAGTCATCGGGCCTATGCTGTGGCCCCTGCCGTCAGCATGAATCGCCAGCCTAGGAACCGTCGCCATGACCCCCAGCCCCGCCCCGAAGTCGCGTCGGCGTCGGAACTTCGCGGGAGCACGGCCCGTCATGGAGGACGTCGCTCGGCTGGCCGGGGTGTCGAAGCAGACCGTTTCGCGGGTGCTCAATGAGCATCCCTCCGTACGGCCCGAAACCCGCGAAGCGGTCACCGTGGCCATGCGATCGCTGGGGTATCGGCCCAGCCGCAGTGCGCGTTCACTGGCCAGCGGCCGGACCCGGATGCTCGGAGTCATCTCCTTCGACGCCGCCCGCTACGGGCCCGCCTCCGTGCTCACCGCGATCAACACGGCTGCCCAGGACGCCGGTTACCTGGTCAGTTCCATCGCTCTGGACACGGCCGAGCAGGACACGGTCGTACGGGCCGTGGACCGGCTGTCCGCCGAGGGGGCCGACGGGGTGATCGCGATCGCGCCGCAGCGGTGGGTGGGGCAGGCACTGGCCGAAGCGCGGCTAGACACTCCGCTCGTGGTGCTGGAGAACGACGTCGAGGGCGGCCCGTCCGTCGTCACCGCCGACTCGTGGACCGGCGCCCGCCTCGCCACCGAGCATCTGCTCGGCCTCGGTCACCGCACCGTGCATCACATCGCGGGGCCGGCCGGCTGGACCTCCGCCGACCAGCGGCTGGCGAGCTGGCGGGAGACCCTGGCGGCGGCCGGCGCCGAGATCCCGGAGCCCCTCTTCGGCGACTGGAGCGCCGGTTCCGGCTACGAACTCGGCCGCGCTCTGGCCCGCCGCCCTGACGTCACGGCGGTGTTCGCCTCCAACGACCAGATGGCGCTCGGCGTGCTGCACGCCTTCCACGAGGCGGGCCGGCCCGTGCCGGACGAGGTCAGCGTCGTCGGCTACGACGACATCCCCGAGGCGGCCCATCTGCTGCCGCCGCTGACCACCGTGCGGACCGACTTCGCCGACATCGGCGCCCGCTCACTGCGGCTCCTGCTCAACCTCGTCGAGGGCCACGACGAGCCGACGCCGGTCGAGCCGCTGGTGCCGGTGGAGCTGGTGGTACGGCGCAGCAGCGGGCCCACGCCCTGACACCCTGACGCCACGCCCCATTGAATGATGCATTCAGCATCTCTAGCATCACCCGGTGGATGCATTCACCCTTGGCAATCCCTGGCACCCTTGGCTCAGGAGAATCCATGTCCCCAGCCAGACGTCCATGGCGCCTCGCGGCCGCCGCCCTGCTGCTGACCGCCGGCCTCACCGTCCCCGCCGTGACCTCGGCGACGGCCGCCACTGTGGCCACTCGGCCCCAGGTATGGCCGACTCCCCAGCACATCAGCACGAGACCCGGCCAACTCACCATTCCCGAAAGGGTGGTTGAGGTCGTCGGCCCGAAGACCGACCCCTCCGCCCGCCGCCTCGTCGAATCCGTCCTCCGTGACGCCGGCGCCACCCACATCACCACCGTCGACGCCGGGGAAACAGCACCGAGATCCGCGCTCACGGTCTACGTCGGCGGCCCGACCGAAAACCCGGCCACCGCAAGGGCGTTGAAGCGGCTCGGCGCCAAGTCCCCGGCCGGTCTCCCCTCCGGCGGCTACGCCCTCGCCTCCGGACGCGCCGACGGCCACCCCCTGCTCGCCCTCTCCGGCGCGGACCCGACCGGTACCTTCTACGCAGCCCAGACCCTGCGCCAACTGGTCACGAAACAGGGCAGGTTGCCCCAGCTCACCGTGCGCGACTGGCCCACCGCCGCGCTGCGCGGAGTCGTCGAGGGCTTCTACGGCACCCCGTGGACCCACGCCGAACGCCTCGACCAGCTCGACTTCTACGGCCGTACGAAGCAGAACGTCTACGTCTACTCCCCCAAGGACGACCCCTACCTGCGCGCCCAGTGGCGCGACGAGTACCCGGCCGCCCAACTGGCCCAGCTCAAGGAGCTGGTGGACCGGGCCGACGCCAACCACGTCCGCTTCACCTACGCCCTCTCCCCCGGACTGTCCGTCTGCTACTCCTCCGCGTCCGACATCGCGGCCCTCACCCGCAAGTTCGCCTCGCTGTACGACATCGGGGTGCGGTCGTTCGCGATCCCGCTGGACGACATCAGCTACACGAAGTGGAACTGCGCGGCCGACGAAGCCAAGTTCGGCACGGGCGGTGGCGCGGCCGGTGCGGCACAGGCGTATCTCCTCAACGAGGTGTGGAAGGCCTTCTCGGCCGACCACACCGGCCTCCAGCCCCTGGAGATGGTCCCCACCGAGTACTCCGACCTCGCGGACTCCCCGTACAAGACGGCCCTGCGCGAGCAGTTGGACCCGGCGGTGGTCGTGGAGTGGACCGGCGTCGGAGTGATCGCGCCGACCATCACCACCGAGCAGGTGAAGCAGGCGCGGACGGTGTACGGCCACCCGATCCTGGTCTGGGACAACTACCCGGTGAACGACTACGTCACCAGCCGCCTCCTCCTCGGCCCCTACACGGGCCGTGAGCCGGGAGTCGCGTCCGCCGCGACCGGTGTGACGGCGAACCCGATGATCCAGGGCGAGGCGAGCCGGCTGGCCCTGTTCACCTCGGCCGCCTACCTCTGGAACCCGGCCGCCTACGACCCCCACGCGGCCTTCCTCGCCTCGGTCCGCGACCTCGCCGGACCGAGCGCCGCGAAGTGGCTCCGCGTCTTCGCCGAGAACAACTACTCCTCCCAGCTCGACGCGACCGAGTCCCCCACCCTCACCAAGCTCATCGCGGCCTTCCGCAAGGCCTACGACGAGGACAGCGGCCTCGACCGCGCATCCGCCGCGCTGTCCGCGTACTTCACCGACATGGCGGCAACGCCCGAGCAGTTGCGCGCCCACCTCGCCAACCCGGGCTTCCTGAAGGAGACTTCGGCCTGGCTGGACAAGCTCGGCCGCTACGGCACGGCCGGCCGCACCGCCGTAGACCTCCTGCTGGCGAGCAAGGCGGGCGACACCGACGCGGTCACGACGTACTGGAACCGTCTCCAGTCCGAACGCAAGGATCTGGACGCGATCCCGCAACAGGTCTCCCCCGGCGTGATGGACCAGTTCCTCTACAAGACCCTGCTGGACACGGCCCCCGACCCGGGCGTCGACGCGTCCTTCACGCCGACGTCCCTCACCCTGAAGCCCGGCGCGACGGAACAAGTCACCCTCGACCTCTCCGACCACCGCTCCACCACCGCCCGCACGGTCACCTGGAAACTGACCGCCCCCGAAGGCGTCACGGCCACCCCGACGGAGGGCACAGCCACGATCCCGGCCGGTGGCAGCGCCTCCGCGACTGTCACGATCACCGCCAACGCCACCGCAGGCGTCCACTCCCTCGTCGTCTCCGGCACCGGCATCCTCACCCGCGCGATCCCGGTCCTGACCACCGACGACACGGACACGCCCCACGCCCTGACCGCCAACTTCAGCGGTGCGTCGGTCAGTTCGATCAACCTGAACTCGGGGAAGAGCACGGACATCGCCGTGGGCAACAACCCCGGCGAGGTGATCGCGAGCCCCGACGGCCGTACGGCCTACACCGCCAACCAGGGCTCCGACACAATCAGCGTGATCGACGTGCCGACAGGCAAGGTCACGGCCACGGTCGCGGTGGGCCGGGTCCCGGCCGGCCTGGCCCTCACCCCCGACGGCCACACGCTCTGGGTCGCCAACTACACGGACGGCACGGTCCAGCCGGTCGACACGGGCACACTGAAGCCCGGAACCCCGGTCACGGTCGGCTCCGGCCCGGAGAACATGGCGATCACCCCGGACGGCAGCACGCTCTACGTGGCCAACATCCACGACAACACGGTCTCGCCGGTAGACCTCGCATCGGCATCCGCGGGCACACCGATCCAGGTCGGCCCGAACCCCTTCAACGTGATCGCGGCCCCCGACGGCAGCACGGTCTACGTCTCCAACTCCGGCGGCTCGACGATCACCCCGATCAACACGACAACCAACACCCCAGAACCGACCTACTTGGTCACAGGCCAGGCCTACGGCCTCGCAATCTCCCCCGACGGCCGCACCCTCTGGGCAAGCCCGAGCAACGGCAACACGGTCACCCCGATCGACACGGTGTCAGGAGCCCCGGGCAAGCAGGTCACGGTCGGCAAGTCGGCCTTCGACATCTCCCTGAACTGGAACGGCACGACGGCGTACGTAACAACGGCAGACGAAAACGCCCTGGTACCGATCGATGTCAAGTCAGGCGAGCCAGAAGGGCCCTTCACGACCGGCGCCTATCCACTGGCGGTAACCCTGACGCCCTAAGGGGCGCGGGGCTGTATCAATATGCGGCTCCGCCGCGTGGGCGCGACCAGCCCCCACAAACCGCAAGCCGAAAACGCACGGCATCTTCGTGTACACGGCCGACCTGGAGGACGAGCTCATCCGCGCGCTGGGCGTGCCACGCGTGGAGGCGCTCGTCCGGGAGGAGGGCGACCAACGCGCCCTGCGGACCTTCCTCCGCCGGCCCGCGCAACAGACCCGCCCCCCGCAGCAGCAGTTCAGACGCTTCCTCGGCACGAAGAAGGGCCGCAAGATCCGTTACGGCCGTGTCCTCGTCGAGGCCCTGGACCCCGACCGCGTCCCGTCCCCGCTCGACGACCTGCCGGCCGCCCTCTGACGAGGCACCCCACATGCGCCTAACTGGCGGTCCGCCGAATCCGCCCGGCGTACCGCTTCTCCAGCTCCAGATTCCCCTCGAACCCACCCGGCACGTTCGCGGAGACGTACACCGGCGGACGCTCACCCGCGTCGAGCAGCAGCCTCGACGCCTCGGCGACCACCATCTGCACCAGCATCACCCCGGTCAGCGTGGACACCGCGCACACGGCACCGCCGCCCGGCAGTTCGAGCAGCGCGTCCCCGCGGGGAGCGCGGTTGTCGAGGACGACGTCGGCGATGTCCGCGAGCTTCTTCCCGCTCTCGTGCCCGGCCGGCACGGCCCGTGTGTGGGTGACCGAGGTGATCGCCAGCACCCGGTGCCCGCGCTCCTTCGCGCGCAGCGCCGTCTCCACGATGACGTTGTTCACCCCGGAGTTGGAGATGATCACGAAGAGGTCCTGGGGGCGGGGCCCGGCGAGGTCGTAGATGCGCTCGGCCACCCCCGCCTGGCGCTCCAGCAGTGGATCGTCGAGGACGCTCGGGTCGTCACCGCCGTACAGGACGAGGTCGGCGATGCTGAGCCGGTTGGTCGGGACCAAGCCGCCCGCGCGGCCGGCGAGTTCGAGGACGATGGCCTGGGAGTGACCCGTGCCGAAGGCCTGGATCACGCCGTCGGCGCGGACGCAGTCCGCGATCAGCCCGGCGGCCCGCGCCACCGCGTCCCGCGCGGACTCGGTGATGTCCTGAAGGACGGCCAGGCCCTCGCGCGCGAAGCCCTCGGCGCTCACAGACGAGACGGACACGCGACACTCCCCACTGGTGGATTGAACCACCCCATCTGACTCCACAGGTGAATCAATAAATCACACGCTCGATGCGCCGAGCAATGAGCGAACATCGCTCTTGTTTGTGGTCCTGGTATTCAATCCTCGCCCTGAACGGTGGCTGATACCTTCTCTTCATGCCCTCGACGGACGTCACCACACTGATCCGAACCGAGCTGCCCCGGCTGGCCGGCTCGCTGCGGAAGGTAGGCGAGCTGATCCTGGAGGATCCGGCCGCCGTCACCCACTGCTCGGCCGCCGAGCTGGGCCGCCGCACCGGCACCTCGCAGGCGACGGTGACCCGCTTCTGCCGGGCCATCGGCCTCGACTCCTACCAGCATCTGCTGATCGAACTGGCCCAGGAGCGCGGCCGCGGCGAGGTCTCCGACTGGGGCAGCGCCGAGATCGGCCCGGACATCTCGCCGGACGACAGCCTGGAGCGGGTCGTACAGGTCGTCGGCAGCGCGGACCTGCGGGCGATCCAGCAGACCATCGACCGCATCGACCTGGACGCCCTGGAGCGCGCGGCGCAGGCGCTGGCCAAAGCCCGCCGGATCGACGTGTACGGCGTCGGCGGCAGCGGCGCGGTCGCGCAGGAGACCGAGACCCGGCTGTTCCGGATCGGCTGCCAGGTCCGCGGCTGGACGGAGGTGCACGGCGCGGCCACCTCCGCGGCGCTGCTCACCCCGGCCGACGTGGCGATCGGCATCTCGCACTCCGGCGCCACCCGCGAGACCCTCGAACCCTTCGAGATGGCCAAGGAGCGGGGCGCCACCACCATCGCCATCACCACGGATCCGCGCTCGCCGCTGGCCAAGGCCGCCGACATCCGGCTGATCTCCGCCACCTCGGAGACCAGCTTCCGCACCGGCAGCATCGGCGGCCGCCACTCCGTCCTGATGATCGTGGACTGTCTGTACGTCCGGGTCGGCCAGGTCGCCTACCAGCGCGCCAGCGCCTCCCTCGCGCTGACCGACCACATCACCCCGCAGCACGCCGTGAAGGCCCGCCGGGCGCGGTGATCACGGCCGGGTTTGCATGGATGAACCACCGAGGAAACGTGAAGATGGTTGATTGAACCATCCGAGCGATGCCAGGATGGGCCTCCGCCGAGCATCCTCGTAGGAGACCCATGCGCGTCATCTCTGCCGAGTCGACCGAGCTCTTCGTCGGAACCGCCGAGCGTCCGCTCCAGGTGGTGGCCGCCGGGATCGAGCACCTCCCGGGGCGTACGGTCCTGCTGACCGTCGAGGGCTCGGGCGTCACCGGCGACACGGTCGCCACCACCGGCGACGACGGCACCGTACGCGCCGAGATACCCGTGACCGTGGACGGCCTCGCCCCCGGCGACCGCCGCGAGGTCACCCTCACCGCCGTGAACGGCGACCAGGTCACCCGGCACACCCTCGACTTCACGGCCGCCGAGCCCGGCTGGACCATGTTCATGGTCAGCCACTTCCACTACGACCCCGTGTGGTGGAACACCCAGGGCGCCTACACCGAGACCTGGGACGTCGCCGACGACCCTGCCACCACCGGTCTGCCGGCCCGCACCTTCGACTCGCGCGGCCAGTCCGGGATGAGCCTGGTGCGCGCCCACTGCGACCTGGCCCGGCGGGACCCGGCGTACACCTTCGTACTGGCCGAGGTCGACTACCTCAAGCCGTACTGGGACGCCTTCCCCGAGGAGCGCGCCTTCCTGCGCGAGCTGATGCGCACCGGCCGCATCGAGATCATGGGCGGCACCTACAACGAGCCCAACACCAACCTCACCGGCGCCGAGGCGACCGTACGCAACGCGCTGTACGGCGACGGGTTCCAGCGCGGGATCATGGGAGGATCCCCGGAAACAGCCTGGCAGTTGGACGCGTTCGGGCACGATCCGCAGTTCCCGGGGCTGATGGCGGACGCGGGGGTCACGTCCAGTTCGTGGGCGCGCGGCCCGTTCCACCAGTGGGGGCCGACCCTCTCCGTCTTCGGCGAGGAGCCGCGCGATCCCCAACGCATGCAGTTCCCGGCCGAGTTCAGCTGGATCGCCCCCTCCGGGCGCGGTCTCCTCACCGCCTACATGGTCAACCACTACGGTGCCGGCTGGCGGATCGACAACGCGTCGACGCTGCCCGAGGCGGAGGCGGCCGCCTTCAAGCTCTTCCAGGGCCTGAAGAAGGTCGCGCTCACCCGCAACGTCCTCCTCCCGGTCGGCGGCGACTACGCGCCCCCGTGCCGCTGGGTGATGGACATCCACCGGGACTGGAACGCCCGTTACGTCTGGCCGCGCTTCATCAGCGCCGTCCCGAGGGACTTCTTCGCCGCCGTACGCGGCCAGTTGGAGTCCGAGGGCCGCAAGGCCTCCCCGCAGACACGGGACATGAACCCGGTCTACACCGGCAAGGACGTCTCCTACATCGACACCAAGCAGGCCCAGCGGTACGGCGAGACGCTCCTCGCCGACGCCGAGGCCTGGGCGACGCTCGCCTCCCTGGTCACCGGCCACCCCTACCCGGACGCGGCCCTCGACAAGGCATGGCGGCAACTGATCTACGGCGCCCACCACGACGCCATCACCGGCTCCGAGTCGGACCAGGTCTACATCGACCTGCTGACCGGCTGGCGCGAACTCCACGACCTCGCCCGGACCGTCCACGCCGACGCCACGCAGGCCCTCGCCGACCACGTGACACCGGGCGACGGCCCCGACCTGGTCGTCTTCAACTCCGCGACCTGGCAGCGCGGGGACGTCCTGACCGTCGACGACCCGGGCCTCGCACCCGCCGGACTCCCCGCCGTGCGCGAGGACGGTCAACTCCACATCGTCGTACCGGAGTTGCCCGGCATGGGCTTCAAGGCCCTCCCCCTCACCGAGGGTTCCGTGCCCGAGTGGGCACCCGGCGAGGGCCTGACCATCCGCAACGAGTTCTACGAGGTGACGGTCGACCCGGCGCGCGGCGGCGGCGTCAGCAGCCTGCGCGCGCTCATCGAGGGCGGCCGGGAGCTGCTGCGCCCCGGCGACATCGGCAACGAGCTGGTCGTACAGGAGGAGTACCCGAGGCATCCCCGCTTCGGCGAGGGCCCCTGGCACCTCACCCCGACCGGCACCACGGCCGCCCGCAGCCGTGACGTGCGCGCGGACATCGATGTCGAGACCTCTCCGGCCGGCTCCCGCGTCACCGTCCGCGCCGACCTCGGCCTCTTCCGCTACACGCAACGCCTCACCCTCTGGACCGGCGTCCCCCGAGTCGACGCGACGACCACGATCGACGGCTACGACGGCGCGGACCGCCTGATCCGGGTCCGCTGGCCCTCCGACGTGCAGGGCGGGCTGCCGGTGCACGAGGTGGCGGACGCGGTGATCGGGCGCGGGTTCGGGTTCGTGGACGTGGACAGCGAGCAGTTCCCGTGGACGCTGGACAACCCGGCCAACACGTGGTTCGGCCTCGGCTCGACGGCACGGGTCGAACTGCGGGACGACACAGGGAAGTTGATCGGACAGCGGTCCATCGGTGTCGCCGAGCTGGTGTACCCCTCCTGGGAGGAGGCGGGCGAACTCGGCACCCCGCTCGCGGCGGCCCTGGTCCGCACGGGCGTCACGGCCACCTCGACCATCGCCGGCGGCCCGCGCTACGGCGACCTCGAGGTGGACTCCAACCTCCCCGACATCCGCATCGCCGTGGGCGGCCCCGACCGTAACTCCGTCGTCGCCGAGGCCCTGGGCATGGACCCGGCCGCCGGGCGCGAACTCCGTCGCCAGCTGGCCGAACAGGGCGTGGCGGCCGTGTGGGTGGCGCCGCGGGCGGGGCTGCGCGAGGAGTGGGTGCCCGGGGCCGATCTGCGCGACCTGGAGCGGCTGCCGCTGCTGGTGGTCGCGGGCGCCGACGCCGAGGGCGACGCGAAGGCGGTGGACGCGCTGATCGCCGACCTGGACGACGCGGTCGTACGGGCCACGGCGGCGGGCGGCGGCGAGGCCCTCCCGCCGGGCGACGCATGGGACGGCCGCGGCTTCGCCGTCCTCAACCGGGGCACCCCGGGCTGCGTGGTCACCTCCTCCGGCGACCTCTACATGTCCCTGATGCGCTCCTGCACCGGCTGGCCGTCCGGCATCTGGGTCGACCCCCCTCGCCGCACGACCCCCGACGGCTCGGGGTTCCAGCTGCAACGCTGGTCCCACACCTTCGAGTACGCGGTGGTGGCAGGCGAGGGCGACTGGCGAACCCAACAACTCCCCCGCATGGGCCACGAGTTCAACCACCCCCTGACAGCACGCATCCGAAGCACCACCCAAGACCCCTCCCTCCCCCGCGAGTTGCCCCTGCTCACCCTCGAACCGGCGGGCGAGGTCCTCCTGGACGCCCTCAAGCCGACCGGCTCCCCGCTCGCCCGCGGAAGCGTGGCGCCGGCCGACCCCGGCCGCGGGGTCGTCGTACGCGTGCACGAGGTGAACGGTCGTCCGGTACGAGCGCGGGTGCGCGGCCCGAAGGAATGGCTGCGCGGCGCCCGGGCGGACGTCCTGGAAACCCCCGGCGAGGCACTGTCACCGGACGCCCAGGGCGCGCTGGAGGTGGGCCTGACGGGCTTCGAGGTGGCAACGCTCCTGGCCACCCCACCGGAGTCCAGGAGACCCGACTACAACCGGGGAATCGCGGCCCACGAGCCCGCCCAGCCGATCCACACCCGCTACTGGCTGCACAACTCGGGCCCGGCACCGCGAGGCAACATGCCGGTCGCCGTCTACATCTCGCCGACGGCACTGACGGCCTCCGGCGGCCCGCTCACCGCGACGATCAGAGTCTCCTCGGAACTGACCGACGCCCCGGTCTCCGGCACGGTGACGATCGACGCCCCACCCGGCTGGACACCCACCCCCGCGGAACTCCCGTACACCCTCCCCCCGAACGGCTTCACCCTGGCCGAAATCACGGTGACCCCACCGCCCGCGCCAACCCCCGGCCGCCACTGGCTGTCGGCGCGGCTGTCGTACGAGGGCCAGACCTTCGAGGACGCAGTGGCCCTGAACGTCCCGGGCGAACGGCCGGGCCCAACTCTCGCGACAGATCTGGGAGTTGGCCAGACAACCGTCCACCGAGGCGAACGAGCCCGGATCCCGGTAACCCTGACCAACACCACCCGCGGCCCCATCAACGGCACGCTGTGGGCGGTCTCCTCCTGGGGCACATGGGCGGGCGTCTCCCCAGGCTGCCAGGGCTTCACGGTGCCCGCGGACACCACCCTGGACTGCTACATCGAGGTGGACGCCAACGCCGTCCCCCCAGGCTCGTACTGGCTCATGGCAAAAACGGCCTGGAACGGCCAGGTCGCCTACACAAGGGCCATAGAACTGGAGGTGACCCCATGACGGACCCGGCGGCCGTAGTACAAGGCAACCCCATCCCCAAGGAACGCGTCGAAGCCTTTCTGAGGAACGTCCCGACAGCGCCGCCCAGGGGCGCGGGGCTGTATCAATATGCGGCTCCGCCGCGGGGCGCGACAAGCCCCCACCCAGCCGCACCCGCCAAACAACCAGCCGAGGCACATCATTCGGCGTCCAAATCCCGCGCCGAAAGACAACGCCGCCGCTGGGCCACACAAGTCGTCGTAGCCGACGAACTGGCAAGACGCGCCTGCGCGGACCGCAACCTCCCACCCCCACCGGAGGTGTCCCCCACCCACCTCCTCACCATCGCCGAATCAGACGTCGCGGACCTCGGCAGCATCGTCGCCGCAGCCCTGGCCCACTCCCCCGCGGCCCGCACGCTCCTCGCCGCCCTGGAAGCCCAACAGACCGTCCCGGAAGAGGCCGTACGCGACTACTACGACCGCAACCGGGACCGCTTCCTCACCCCGGCCGCCCTACGCCGCGGCATCGACCCCTTCGCCCGCCCGGCCCCCACGGACTTCGTCCCGTACGACCAGGCCCGCGAGGGAATCGCACGCGAACTCCAACGAGCCGCCGGCCGCCGCGCGTTCTTCGCCTGGTTCGACCGCGCCAGAGCCGACGTCGAGTACGCCGCCGGCCACGAGCACCCCGGCGACCCGGGCCACCCGGACCACGAACACCGGCACTGACCCCTGAATCGGCGAGCCCATCCCGCGAGGGAACCCGCCTTGATCACCGCCGGAACCGAAACGCAACACGGCAACCCATTGACCTCCGATGAATTCTGGTCCACCTTTTCATCAATCGGAGTCGAAGTTGGTTGATTGAACCAGCCCTTCGGCTGGTCCCAGGAGGGTGGACATGCGCGCTGGAAGACTGACCGCATCCGTGGCGGGGATCATCGCCCTGACCCTGACGGCCGCGGGCTGCGGCCTGTCGGGTGGATCCGACGGCGGTGACGCCACGGCCGGTGGCTGCAAGGTCGACAAGGGCAACGTCGGCTCCGGGAAGCTGACGGGTGACGTCAAGGGCCAGATCACCTTCCAGACGACGAACCTGAAGAAGGACTTCGGCGACTTCTTCAACGGCGTCATCAAGGACTTCGAGAAGGCCCACCCCGGCACCAAGGTCAAGTGGATCGACGACCCGGGCGACAACACCTTCACCTCGCGGACGGTGGCCGACGCCCAGGCCTGTACGTTGCCGGACGTCATCAACCTGAACGCCCCGACGGCGACCGCGCTCACCAAGGCCGGCTACCTGCTGGACCTCGGCACCAAGGACCCGGACGCGTCGAAGCCCTTCGTGCCGTCGTTCTGGAAGTCCGGCACCTTCAAGGACGCCAAGGGCACGTCGATCCACACGGTGCTGCCCTGGTACACGGGCGGTGTCCTGATCACGTACAACAAGGACCTGCTCGCGAAGGCCGGCGTCGACACGACGAAGTCGCCGACGAGCCTCTTCGGCCTCTTCGCCGACTACGAGAAGGTCGCCAAGGCGGCCAAGGGCAAGTACTACGCCACGATGGCCAACCCGATCTGGCGGATCCCGTCCGACTGGGACCAGATGAACATCAAGATGCTCTCCTCCGACGGCAAGTCGGCGGTCTTCGCCGATGATCCGAGGACCGTGCAGTGGGTCGCCTGGATGGCGAAGCTGTACAAGGAGGGCGCGATGCCGAAGGACTCGCTGTCCTCCAGCAACGACCCGTCCACGCTCTACAGCCAGGGCAAGGTGGCGTACGGCTCGACGAACCCGAGCTTCGTGCGGTTCGTGAAGCAGAACAGCCCCTCCGTCTACGCGAAGACGGGCGTCGCCCAGCAGCCCTACGACGCGCTCGGCAAGGCCTCCGCCGGCGCTCCGCAGTACATCTCGGTCGCCGCGACCAGCAAGCACGCGCCGGTGGCGCTCTCCTTCGCGGAGTTCCTCACCAACGCCGAGAACCAGACGGCCTGGTGCAAGGACCCGGACGTGGTGATCTTCCCGACGACCACCGAGTCGCTGAACGACCCGTTCTTCCAGGACGTCACCGGCAGCGACCCCTTCTCCCAGTCCCGCAAGCTCGTCGCCGACCAGCTGAAGACGGCGTCCACCAACCAGACCAACCTCTCCCCCGCGGTGCAGAACGCGATCGTGGCGCAGGTGCAGCTGGCGATGCAGGGCAAGAAGAGCGCCGAGCAGGCCGTGAAGGACGCCCAGGAGAAGGCCGACGAGCTGCTGAAGCAGGCGGGTTGATGGTGGCGACTCAGACCGCCGAGCCCGTGTCCGTGCCCGGTGCGGGGCGTACGTCCACCGCACCGGGCCCGGCCCCGTCCCGCGCACGCCGAATCGCCCGGGCCGTGCTGCCCGGCCCCGCGCCCGGCGCCAACGGCGCGGCGCTGTACCGCCGTTGGTGGCTGCCGTGGCTGTGGACCGCCCCCGCGATCGTGTGCGCGGTGGTCTTCGGCGTGTTCCCCTTCTTCAACACCGTGCTGCTGTCCTTCACGAACGCCAAGCCGCTCGGCGGCGCCGCGAGCTTCGTCGGGCTGGACAACTACACCCGCATGCTGGACGACTCGGACTTCTGGCTGGCGACCCGCAACAGCATCCTGTACGCGATCGTCGTCGTACCGCTGATGGTCCTGCTGCCGCTGATGCTGGCCGTCCTGGTCGAGAAGAACCTCCCCGGCATCGGCTTCTTCCGCTCGGCCTTCTACACCCCCGTCCTCGCCTCCAGCGTGGTGGTGGGCCTGAGCTGGCAGTGGCTGCTCGCGGACGACGGACTGGTCAACACCTGGCTGCGGAAAGCCCACTTGATCAAGTCGGCCATCCCGTTCCTGTCCGACTCCTGGCTGATCCTGTTCTGCGCGATGGGCCTGACCCTGTGGAAGGGCCTCGGCTGGTACATGGTCTTCTACCTGGCCGCGCTCGGGAACGTGCCCAAGGAGCTGCACGAGGCCGCCTCCATGGACGGCGCGGGCGCGATCCGCCGCTTCTGGCACATCACGATGCCGGGCGTACGGCAGGCCATGATGCTCGTCGGCACGCTCACCGGCATCGGCTCCCTGCGCGTCTTCACCGAGATCTACATGCTGGGCAGCTCCACCGGCGGCCCCGGCGGCGCCGACCGCACCCTGCCGTTCTACATCCGGGACGTGGGCCTGGACCCGATCACCGGCAACGCCGGTTACGGCTCGGCGGTCAGCGTCGCCCTGTTCGCACTGACCCTGGGCCTCACCCTGCTCGCGCAGCGCCTGACGAAGGAGGACGAGGCATGACGACCGCCGTCGAGAAGCCCCGGCGCCTGATGCCGCGCTGGCGGGACTACGGCCGCCCGCGCGAACTCGTCGTCCGCTACCTGCTGTTGCTCCTCGTCCTCGGCATCACGGTGGGCCCGCTGCTCTGGCAGCTCCTTGCCTCGCTGAAGAGCACGAGCGAGGACGTCTTCGGCGCGAACGCGACCCTCCTGCCGCACGACCCGACCCTGCGCGCCTACCGCCAGGTCTTCGACCAGGTCCCGGTGGCCACGTACATCCGCAACAGCATGATCGTGGTGATCCTGTCCATCACCAGCCAGCTGGTCTTCTCCACCACGGCCGGCTACATGCTCTCCAAGCCCGGCTGGAAGGGCCGCAAGGCGGTCTGGGTGGTCCTGGTCGCGTCCATGATGTTCCCCTTCGAGTCGATCATGGTCTCGCTGTTCCTGAGCATCCGCGACCTCGGCCTGGTCGACAGCCTGGCGGGCGTCTGGCTGCCGGGCTTCGTGGGCGCGATCAACGTCCTGCTGATGCGCGGCGCGTTCCTCGCGGTCCCCCGCGAGATCGAGGACTCGGCGATGCTGGACGGCGCGAACGAGTGGCAGCGCTTCCGCCACCTCTACCTCCCCTCCGCGTGGGGCGCGATCATGGTGGTGGTCATCAACACCTTCATCAGCGCCTGGGACGACTTCCTCTGGCCCCTGATCGTGCTGCGCTCGGAGAGCCACATGACCCTCACCCTGGGCCTGTCCCGCCTCCAGAGCTCGTCGTTCGGCTACGACCAGCGGGTGGTCATGGCCGGCTCGGTCATCTCGATCATCCCGGTGCTGGTGCTGTTCGTGATCACCCAGCGCTGGTTCTACAAGGGCGTCTCGTCGGGAGCCGTCAAGCTCTGACGGGCAGCGGCAGGGGTACGGCGGTGAGCGCGGCCCGCGCGGATCCGGCGACCCTGACCTCCGCGCTGCGGGTCCCGTCGAGGTCCGCGTCGAGCCGCAGGGTGACGGTACGGGTCTCGCCGGGCGCCAGGTCGACACCCTCGAACGCACACAGTTCGAGGGTGCGCGGCCATACGTCCGTGACGAGCCGCCGCAGATAGACCTGCACGACCGAACGCCCGTGCCGGGCCCCGGTGTTGGTGACGTCGACGGTGACGGAGTGCCCGTCCGTACTCGGATTCCCGTACTCGAAACTCGTGTACGCCAGCCCCTCCCCGAACCCGAAGAGCGGCTCGGCGCTCTCGTCGACGTAACCGCCGTACTCGGTGTCCTTGTGGTTGTAGTGGACGGGGAGTTGGCCGACGGACCGCGGAACCGAGACCGACAGCCGCCCGCGCGGCTCGGCGAGCCCGAGCAGTACCTCGGCGACGGCGTCACCGCCCCAGGGTCCCGGGTACCAGGCGGTGAGGAGCGCGTCCGCCGAGTCGGGCACGACATGCGGGCGCCCCTGGATCAGCACGACCACGGTCGGTGTGCCGGTGGCGACGACGGCGTCCATCAGCGCGTGCTGCGCCCGCCCGAGCCCGAGCCCGGCGAGGTCGACGCCCTCACCGCAGGTCATGTGCGAAACGGCGCCGGTAGCGGCCCCGTTGGCGGCGAATTCCGTCTCCGGTGTACGTGCGCTGCTGCCGCCCAGCACCAGCACGGCCAGGTCGGAGGCGGCGGCCGCGGCGACGGCCTCCGGGACGCCGGAGAGGTCGTCGCCGGTGAGGGCGCAGCCGCGGGCGTACCGGATGTCGGTACCGGCCGGGGCGAGCCGCCGCAGCCCTTCGAGGACGGTGCTGCCGGTGCCGGGGCGCTGCGGGGCCGTGTAGTCGCCCGACTGGTGGGCGGTGGTGGCGGCTTGGGGGCCGAGCACGGCGATACGGGAGACGGTGGGCGGGACGGGGAGGACGGGCCCGCGGTTGCGGAGGAGGGTGACGGCGGCACTGGCGAGGTCGGCGCTGAGGGCGCGCCCATGCTCGTACGAAGGCAACTCACCCGTTCGGTAAGGCTGTTCGAAGAGTCCGAGCCTGAACTTGAGGTGAAGCACCCGCCCGACGGCGGCGTCGAGGACGGACTCCTCGACCAGCCCTCTCTCGACGGCCCCCTCCAGGTGCGTGAAGCCCTCGTCCCAAAGGCTCAGGTCCACACCGGAGTTGAGGGCGAGGGCGCCGGCGGAGAGCTTGTCGCCGGTGATGCGGGCGAGCCGGTCGACGGCCAGCCCGTCGGCCATGACGAGTCCTTCAAATCCCCACTCCTTCCTCAGGAGTTGGGTGAGGAGGGCTCTGTTGCCGGAGCAGGGCATGCCGTCGACCTCGTTGTAGGCGGCCATGACGGCGGCGGCGCCGGCGCGTATCCCGGCGCGGGCGGCGGGGAGGTGGATCTCGTGCAGTTCCCTCCACCCCAGCTCGGACTCGGCGGAGTTGCGGCCGCCGACGGTGGCGCCCTGGCCGGCGAAGTGCTTGAGGACGACGGGGGCCTTGTCGGGGGCGAAGTACTCGGCGGGGGTGCCCTGCATGCCGTTGACGAGGGCGGCGGTGAGCCTGGCCGCGAGGTGCGGGTCCTCGCCGAAGCACTCCTCGGTACGGCCCCAGCGGGGGTCGCGGGCGATGTCGAGAGCGGAGACGAGGGCGACATGGCCGCCGCGGGCGCGGAGTTCGGCGGCGGCGTGGGCGGCGGCACGCTCGTACAGGGCGGGGTCCCAGGTGGCGCCGACGGCGAGGTTGACGGGGAGGACGGTGCCGTCGAGGGCCATGTGGCCGTGCGGGACCTCTTCGACGAACAGGGCGGGGATGCCGAGCCGGCTGCGCTCGACGACATGCCGCTGGACCGACTCGGCGAGGGCGGCGCTGTCGTGGGCGCCGGGCCCGTTGCCGTGGTCGACCCCGGACCAGGCGTCGGCGCGCATGAGCCCGTAGAGGGCGCCGAGCCCTTCGAAGCGGTCGGTCTCCTCGCGGAGGGCGTCGGTGAGCTCGTAACCGCCGTCGGGGGTGCGGCGGTAGGCGTCCCAGCCGTACATGCGCTGGTTGAGCTGGCCGACCTTCTCCCGGAGGGTCATCCGGGAGAGGAGGTCGGCGACGCGGCCGGCGAGAGGGGCTCCGGGATCGCGGTAGAGCGGCAGATCCTGGGGAGCGACATCGGCGACTTCGGCGCGGGCGGCCGCGGGGTCCGGGGTCGGCATGCGGCCGGTCCTTTCGTGGGTGGCGGTCAGACGAGGAGACGGGCCAGGGAGACCGCGCCGCGGCAGCCGTCGGCCACCCAGTCGAGGGTGAGGCCGAGGGGCTGAAGGCGGGCGGTGAGGGGGACGGTCAGGGGCCCGTCGGGACCGAGGAGCCCACCGGTCGCAACGACCCGCTCACCGGGCCGCGGCTCCAACGCCCTTACAGCGGAAGCGAGATGATCAGCGGCCCGCTCCAGGATCCCCTCGGCAACGGCATCCTTCTCCCGGGCAGCCTCGGCCACAAGCGGAGCAAACCGAGCAAGCCGAATCGGCACTTCCGCCATGACGACGGGAAGCAGATGCCGCCGGTAATCCTCCCGCCGCTCCCGGGACCAGCCGGAGGCGACGGGGCCGTCGGCCG
This sequence comes from Streptomyces sp. NPDC047081, assembly GCF_040643775.1. NCBI lineage: Bacteria > Bacillati > Actinomycetota > Actinomycetes > Kitasatosporales > Streptomycetaceae > Streptomyces > Streptomyces sp. NPDC047081. The sequence continues at coordinate 45,003 of NZ_JBEYUY010000014.1, forward strand.
ACGAGTCACTCACCCCGGATGCGGCAGGCACGCCATACGCCGGGCCACTCACCCGGGAGGCGGCGGGGCCGCGGTCCGACGGGTCGCCTGCCTCGGAAGCGGCGGACACCCCGTCCGACACGTCACTCGCCCGGGAGCCGGCCGGCCCGCGGTCCGACGTTTCGCCCGCCCCGGAACCGGCGTGCGACTCGTCGTGCCGCGGGTCCGCGCCCGGCAGGACCTCCTCCGGCAAGCCCAGGGCCCGCCCCACCGTCTCCGTCAGGACCGTCGGTGCTCCCCTCCCGTCGGCCATCCGCAGCGCGGCCCGTACCGCCTCGCGGCCGATCCAGAAGCCGCTGCCGTCGTCGCCGAGGAGCCAGCCGTCGCCGTCGACCGTGGTCGTCGCGCGCCGGTCGGCGATCCGCATCGCCACCGCCCCCGTACCGGCGACCAGGGCGAGCCCGTCGGCCGGGGTGCCCGGTGCTGAGGCGAAGGCCGCCTCGATGTCGCTGCTGACCCCCAGCGCGTCGGTGCGGATGCCGAGCTGCTGGAGCGCGGCCCTCAGCGCGGTCAGGGCATTGAGCCGCCCGGGCTCGTCCTCGGACGCGCCGTTGGCCCCCGCGAACCCCCCGGCCACCGCGACGACCCTCCCCCGCACACCCTCCGGCACCGCCCGCCCGACCGCCTCCGCAAGGTTCGCGATGAGCCGGTCCGGCGGAACCGTGAGCGCGTTGCCCGGCCCCCCGGCCCCCTCCCCCACCACACGCCCGTCCGCGGCAGCCGCGAGCACGGCCCGAGTCCGAGTCCCACCGGCATCGATCCCGACGACCAGCGCGCTCCGGCCCTCGGCCCCCGGCAGTCCCTGACCCTCACCGAAAGCTTGGTTCAAATCGCTATTCATTACCGACCATGGTGGTTGATACATTCAGCGAGGACAAGCCCTGTTCCGAGCATTGGCCCCGCCCCGGCCCGAGGAGGATCCCATTCCCACGCTCCGCTTCGGCGTCAACTACACGCCCCGCCGCGGCTGGTTCCACTCCTGGCACGACTTCGACGCCGACCACGCCCGCGAGGACCTCGCCCAGATAGCCGGCCTCGGCCTGGACCACATCCGCGTCTTCCACCTCTGGCCGCTGCTCCAGCCGAACCGCACCTTCGTCCGCGCCGCAGCCGTGGCCCAGCTGGCCCACCTCGTCGACCTCGCCGCCGAGGCCGGTCTCGACGTGATGGTGGACGGCGTCCAGGGCCATCTGTCGAGCTTCGACTTCTACCCGGAGTGGACCCGCAGCTGGCACCACCGCAACGTCTTCACCGACCCGGAGACCATCGAGGCCCAGGCCCACCTCCTGCGCACGCTCGCCCACGCCCTCGCCGACCGCCCGAACCTCCTCGGCCTCCAGCTCGGCAACGAACTCAACAACCTCGTCGAGCACAACCCGGTGACGGCGACGGAGGTGGACCACTACCTCGACACGCTGCTGGCGGCGGCCCGGGAGGGGCTGCGGCCCGGCCGGCTGGCCACCCACTCCGCCTACGACGCCGCCTGGTACGGCGACGACCACCCGTTCACCCCCGAGGCCTCGGCCCGCAAGGGCGACGTCACGACGGTCCACCCGTGGGTGTTCTCCGCGAACTGCGCCGGCCGCTACGGCCCCGCCTCCCCCGAGGTCCTGCACCTCGCCGAGTACGGCACGGAACTCGCCAAGGCGTACGCCGACGACCCCGCCCGGCCCGTGTGGGTGCAGGAGACCGGCGCTCCCGAGCCGCACATCCCGGCGGCCGACGCCCCGCGCTTCGCCCGCGCCACCGTCCTCAACTCGGCCGACTGCGAGGGCCTTTGGGGCGTGACCTGGTGGTGCTCCCACGACGTGGACCGCACCCTGGCCGACTACCCGGAACTGGAGTACACCCTGGGCCTGTTCGACTCGGCGGGCCGCCCCAAGCCGATCGCCGAGGCCCTCGCGGAGACGGTCGCCGAACTCCGCGCGAAGCCCCCGGCCCCCCAACCCCGCTCCACCGCCCTGGTGTTGGACTGCACCCCGGCCACCCGCTCCCTCTCCGGCCCGGGCGGCGCCTACTTCGAGGAGTGGATGCGGCTGCGCAAGCAGGGCGAACGCCCGGCGGTCGTGCTGGCCGAACGCGCGGACGACGCCGGGTACTTGGCAGCCCGGGGCATCGAGACGACCGTACGACTTCCTTGATGTGACGATCAGGCGCCGGTGAGCGCCTCGGCCACGGCCCGCAGGTTGACCCGGCCGCGGCCGAACGAGCACAGGTCGCCGTCCTCCGGCAGCCCGGTGTCCACGCGTACCGCGTCCGGGCGCCGGGCCAGCAGGGCGTCGCGCAGAGTGGCCTGCCAGGGGTGCAGTCCGGCGTCGCAAGTGGCCACGACCAGCGGCGAGTTGGCGGCTATGCGCAGGATGCCGTCGACGAGGGCGGCGGGGTCGGCCGGTTCGCCGCTCACCGCCGTACCGGCCGCGGTGGGGTCGACGGAGCGCAGCTCGGTCAGCAGGTCCTCGCCGCCCCAGTTGAGGGCGGGGTGCGGGGGCGGGAAGAGGTCGACGACCTGGGCGCCGCGCACCGGGCGCGGCAGGGACCGGCCGCGTACCGCCCGGCGGGCCGCCTCCAGTCCGACCCCGGCGTCCCAGGCGGCGACCGGTCCGGCGGCCGGGGTCGCGTACCGCTCGGCGAGCCGCCGTACCCGCCCCGCCGCCTCCCACACCCGCTCCCGCGCCAGCCGGCCGGAGTCCAGGGCGTCGAGGACGGCGTCGCGGCAGGCGAGGGTGACCTCCAGGTCCGGTACGGCGACGATGACCTGGTCCGCTCCGGCGGCGAGCGCGATGCGCGCGCCGGCCGCCTCGCCGTAGCTCGCGGCGATCGCCTTCATCTCCAGGGCGTCGCTGACCAGCACACCGTCGAAGCCGAGGTCGAGGCGGAGCAGGTCGCCGAGGATGCGGCGGCTGAGGGTGGCGGGGCGGTTGGCGTCGAGCGCCGGGTAGACGACGTGCGCGCTCATCAGCATCGGCACTCCGGCGGCGACGGCCGCGCGGAACGGTTCGAGATCGACACTGAGCTGGTCGTACGGCCGCGGGTCGACCGCCAGGTCGTGGTGGCTGTCGGTCTCCGTGCCGCCGTGGCCGGGGAAGTGCTTGGCGCAGGAGGCGATGCCACGGGCCTCGGTCGCCTCGATCCAGGCGCGCAGATGGCGGGCGGCGAGCCCGGGCTCGGCGCCGAAGGAGCGGGTGCGGACGATCGGGTTGTCCGGGCGGTGCTGGAGGTCGGCGACGGGGGCGTACGAGGTGGTGATGCCGAGCGTCGCGAGGTGGCCGGCGAGCGCGTCGGCGCAGCGGGCGGTCAGGTTCGGGTCGTCGGCGACGCCGAGGGCGTAGGAGCCGGGGACCTCGGGGGCGCCGGCGGCGACCAGGTGGCCGATGCCGCCGCCCTCGTTGTCGATGGCGACCAGCAGGTCGGGCCGGATCGCGCGCAGCGCGTCGGTCAGCTCGCGGACCTGCTCGGCGTCGCGCACGTTCCGGGTGAACAGGATGACCCCGCCCAGGCCGCGGTCGATGAGCCGCTTGAGGGTGTCGGGGAAGGTCGTGGTGCCCTCGAAACCGGCGACCAGACAGCGGTGGACCGCCTCGTCCAGGTCGGAGGAGACGGAGGACGGGGCCGGGGCCGGTCCGACGGGCGGGTGCACGGAGGTCACTATCGGATGGTGCTGGTTTGCTCAGCCGGAAGTCAACCCTGGAATGGATGATTGATTCACGGGCCCGATGGGCAGATTGGGTATTGACGTCGTCCAGCCGCCTGCGCCGCTTCGGTTTCCGGACACCAACGCGTCACACCGGACGGGAACGGTTCCGCCGTCCCCTCCAGCCTCGCCCCGTATCCGCCACGCCCGCGCACCGCACCGCAGCACCGCCCGGACGTGCCGTGAAAGGACGACGTGCGCCGTGTCCCTCCTCCCCGTAGACGACGCCCCCGGCCCGCTCACCTCGGCAATCCCCGCCCTCCCCGTACCGGCCCTCCCCGTACCGGCCCTCCCCGTACCGGCCGTCCCCGCCGTGGCCGCCGCCCCGGCCGTCTCCCCCGGCCGCCCCCAGCTCCCCTTCCGGCTCGCCTTTCGCCTGCACCCCACCGCCCGTCTCGTGCTCCGCCGCACCCTGGTGCTGCTGCCCGTCCTCCTGCTCGGGATCTGGGCCGCCGTCGACTGGCGGACGGTGTACGACGGCACCGCGCGGCTCGGCTCGGCCGACCCCGGATGGATGCTGGCCGCGCTCTTCTTCACCTGTCTGACCTGGCTCTCCGCGGCATGCGTACGGCAGGGCGCGCTGCCCGAGCGGCTGCCGACGGGCCTGCTGATCGCCTCGCAGTTCGCCGCCGGCGCGGCCAACCACGTCCTGCCGGCGAGCCTCGGCGCCCACGCCGTCACGCTGCGCTTCCTGCAGGGCCGCGGCATCCCGCTGGCCCGGGCCACCGCCTCGCTGGCCCTGTACTCCCTCGTACGGCCGATCGCGAAGACCCTGGTGCTCCTCACCTTCCTGGTGGTCTCGCCGGAGCTTCTGCACCTCGACGAACTCGTCCCGGACACCCGGACGCTGATCCTCGTCGCGGGCGGCGCGTCGGCCGGTCTCGCCACGACCCTGGTGCTGGTGACGGCCGTACCTCCGCTGCGCCGCCCCGTCGTGGCCGGCGCCCGCGCCGCCCTGACCGACGTACGACTGCTGCACACCCGCCCGTCCCGCGTCCTCGCCCTGTGGGGCGGCGCGGCGGCGGCACCCGTGCTGCAGGCGACGGTGATCTACTGCGTCGGCGCGGCGCTGGGTCTCACGCTGAGCTGGGCACAGGTGACGTTCGCGTTCCTGGCGGCGAGCACGGCGGTGGGCGCGGTGCCCGCGCCGGGCGGCATAGGCCCGGTGGACGCGGCGACGGTCTTCACGCTGGTCGCCCTCGGCGCCCCCATGGAGCTCGCGACGACGGCCATCGTCGGCTACCGCGTCCTGACGTTGTGGCTGCCGCTGCTGCCGGGAGCGCTGGTGCTGTCGACGCTGGTTCAGCGAAAGGTGCTGTGAGGGCGACGGGCGGCGCGGATCGACCGGTCCGGCGCGCGGCGCGGATCAGCCCGTCCAGCCAGGCCTGATGGCCGTTGGGCATCGGGGCCGGGCAGGTCGTCGACCAGCCAGGCGTGCAGCACGTCGAGCCGCTCCGCGGGCCCGACCGAGCCGGACGTGAGGCAGCTGCCGGCGCACGCCGACCTGAACCTGTTGCGCACCTTCCTGGCCGTCTACCGCTCGGGCTCGCTCACCGCGGCGGCCCCGCTCGACGCCCTCGCCGCGCTCGAAGGCGGCACCGGCCCCCTCTCGGGCCACACCACCCCGGTCCACCGGGCCGGCCCGTCCGAGCTCCTGTGCGTCAGGGTCCTGCCGGCCCTCGCCCCGCTCGTCGCCGAAGGCGTCCAGCTACGGGTCGCCCAGGGCCTGACCGACCCCCTCCTGGAGGAGCTGCGCTCCGGCCGGCACGACCTGGTCATCGCCACCCGCCGCCCCTGGGGCCGGGCGCTCACCTCGGTGCCGCCGGCGGACGAGGAGTACGTCCTGGTCGCGGCGCCGCTCTGGACCCGGCAGGTCGAGCCGAACACCGAGGCGGACCAGCTGTGCGCGGCACTGCGCGACGTCCCCCTGGTCACGTACGCCGAAGACCTCCCGATCGCCCGGCGCTACTGGCGCACGGCCCTCGGCAAGCAGCTCACGCCCCCCGCCGCGGTCACGGTCCCGAACCTCTGCGCGGTCCTCTCGGCCGTCAACGCGGGCGCCGGCTACAGCGTCCTCCCCGGCTCCCTGTGCCAGGAACACCTGGACTCCGGCCGCCTGACCCTCCTGCACGCCCCGGAGGAACCCCCGCTGAACACCCTCTTCCTGGTGCAACGCCCGGGAGCAGACACCAACCCCTCGGTGATCCGCGTCCGCGACCGGCTACGGGAGGCGGCAAGGAGCTGGTGAGCTGGTAGCCGAGCACTCAAAAGTAACCGCCTTGACAGGTGACGATCGACCGAGGAACATCATCGTCACCAGTCAGAGCGGTTACTTCTTGGTGAGGAAAGCCATGACAGTCGTGCGGTTCCATCTCGACTCCACCCTCAGCCCGTCCGAGGTATTGGAGGTGCTGACCGACTTCAGCCCCGCACGGCCCGAGGCCTGGCCCTCGATCGACACCGGGCACTTCGAGGTGCACGGGCTCGGCGACACCTGGGCCGAGGTCACCGAGGGGACGGCCGCCGCGTGGGAGCGTGCGCGCTACGACTGGGAGCCGGGCGGCGACACCGTCACCGTGCGGACACTGGACTCCAAGCTCTTCGGCGCGGGCGGCGGCTGGGTCTTCCGGATGACGCCGGAGGGCGAAGGCACCCGCGTGGACGTCGAGTTGACCCGCGAGCCGACCACGATCAAGGGCAGAATGCTCGCCGCCCTGCTCCCCCTCGCGGCCCCGTCATCCCTGCGCAAGTCCTTCGCCGAGCCGCTGCGGGCCCGCGCCTGACCGAGGGAACGCCCCTCGCCCTGGCCACTGCCCGAAACGCCCCGAGCTTCTTGCCCGAGGTGATGCGCGACCCGTCCCAGATCTTGCGCACGACGGCCACGTCGGCCGCCATGACGGTGAGTTCGCATCGGGGCGGGTCGTCGACATGAGCGTGACCGTCACCCCATATCCCCAAAGGGGGGGCAGTAAGGGAGTACCGGAATCGCCGGCTTGACCGGTGACGGTTCTTGCACCCGAGCGGAGTCACCTGTCAGGATGGTGATGTGAATCTTGACCATGTATTCGTCTGCGGGCACCCGGCCCTCGACTTCGCGGCCACCCTCCGAGCCCGGCGCTCGACCCGGTTCGAGATGTTCGTGACACCGGAGCGGCTGAATGCCTGGTACCTGGAGTCCGGCCTGGTGGACACGATCACGCCGGGCAAGGAGGACGACGTACGCGAGGCGACGACCCTGCGCGAGGCGCTGTACCGGCTCGTCACCGATCGCCGGCTCGGTGAGGAGCCCGACCGGGAGGCGCTCGCCGTGCTGAACGCCGCGGCGCGCAAGACGCCCGTGACGCCCCAGCTGACCCTGACGGGCCGGCACACCGAGGCAACGCCCGAGCAGGCGCTGGCGACCGTCGCCCGCCAGGCGGTGGAGCTGCTCAGCGGCCCGGACGTGCCCCTGCTGAAGGAGTGCGGCAACCCCGAGTGCACCCGGGTCTACATCGACCGCTCCCGGGGCATGCGGCGCCAGTGGTGCGGCATGGAGTCCTGCGGCAACAAGATCAAGGCGGCGGCGTACCGGGCCCGCAAGAAGACGGCACCGGCCGCCCACTAGCCACACCTCGCGATGGCGGCTCGGCGTCAGCGGCCCGGCGCGCGCTCGGTGACCTCCTGGAGGCATTCTCGTCACCAGTCAAGGAGGCGATGCGGCAAGGCGTGACCACCGCCCGGTCACACAGTGATCGTCTTGTACTCGGTGTACGTGCCGAGCCCGACCGCCCCGTACTCGCGCCCGATCCCGCTCGCCTTGAAGCCGCCGAACGGGCCGTCGAAGGCGATGGAAGCGCCGTTGACGGTGACCGTGCCGGTGCGGACGCGCCGGGCGACTGCCAGGGCATGCCCCTCGTCCGAGGACCAGACCCCGCCGGAGAGGCCGTACTCGGAGTCGTTGGCGATGCGGACCGCGTCGTCCTCGTCGTGGTAGGCGATGACGACCAGGACCGGGCCGAAGATCTCCTCCTGCGCGATCCGCATGGAGTTGTCGACGTCGGCGAAGACGGTGGGGGTGACGTAGTTGCCCTTCTCCAGCCCCTCCGGGGTCTCCGGGCCGCCGGTGACCAGCCGGGCGCCCTCCTTGATGCCGAGCCGGATGTAGTCCCGTACCCGCTCCTGCTGATCGGGGCGGATCATCGGGCCGATGAAGGTGTCGGGTTCGTTCGGGTCGCCGACCTTCAGTGACTCCACCAGCCCCTTCAGCGCGGCGACGACTTCCTCGTACCGGCTGCGCGGGGCCAGGATCCGGGTCTGGGCGATGCAGGACTCACCGTTGTTGAGCAGCGAGCCGAACTTCAGCCCCGCCACGGCCTTCTCGATGTCCGCGTCGGGCAGGATGATCGCGGCGGACTTGCCGCCCAACTCCAGGCTGACCCGCTTGAGTTGCTCGCCGGCGATCGAGGCGATGCGCCGGCCGGCCCGCGTCGAACCGGTGAAGGCGATCTTGTCGACGTCCCGGTGCGAGACCAGGTACTCGCTGGTCTCCCGGTCCGCCGGCAGGACGCTGATCACCCCCTCGGGCAGGCCCAGTTGCTCAAGGAGCTCGGCCAGGAAGCCCATGCTGAGGGAGTTCTCCGGGGACACCTTCAGGACCACGGAGTTGCCCGCGAGCAGCGCGGGGATGATCTTCGCGGTGGCCGCGGAGTAGGGCGAGTTCCACGGGATCACGGCGGCCACGACACCGATCGCCTCCCGGCGCACCACACTGCGCACCGGGGACGCGGGGTCGGAGGGCGTGAGCGTCTCCTCCCAGCCGAACTCCTCCGCCGCCTTGAGGTAGGCGTTCGCCTGTCGGGTCAGACCGGGCTGTCCGGCGCGGGTGAACCAGCCGGCCGAGCCGTTCTCCAGCGAGATCAACTCCGCGATCTTCTCGGCGCTTTGCTCGCGCAGCGCGTTGAACTCCCTGAGTACGGCGATCCGTTCGGCGGGCGGAGTGAGCCGCCACTCGCCCGCTTCGAAGGACGCCCGCGCCGCGGCGACCGCACGGTCGACGTCCGCCGGCTGCGCCTGCGCGGCGCGACCGACCACCGAGCGATCATGCGGCGAGGCGATGTCGAGCAGCCCGGGACTGCTCGGCTCGACCCAGGACCCCCCGATGAAAAGCCGCTCGTAGGTAATCATGTGCGCCCCTTTCCCGCTTAACTGTCACTCCAATGTAGCACTTACTCGCAAACGTCACCGGTTTGACAGGTAGGTCAAGGCGGGTGTCCTGGACATCGGCCACGCCGACGCCGGCCCCGCCCACGGCCCGGAGCACGCGTTTCCTCTCGCGGCACAGCCGTCGCCCGCCGCCTTCGCCCAGGCCGTGATCGACTCCGACCGCCTCCAGCCGTCGGCCGGAGCGCACACGGAGACGGCCGGGAAGGGCATCGCCTTCCCGGCCGTCTCCGTGTCGGTTTCTCAGGCCTCGCTGCGCCTGGGCAGGCGCCAGCCCGGACGCGGGAAGTGGCAGGTGTAGCCGTCCGGGTAGCGCTGGAGGTAGTCCTGGTGCTCCGGCTCGGCCTCCCAGAACGGCCCGGCCGGTACCACCTCAGTCACCACGGGTCCCGGCCACAGCCCGGACGCGTCGACGTCGGCGATGGTGTCCTCGGCGATACTGCGCTGCTTGTCGTCGAGATAGAAGATGGCCGAGCGGTAGCTGGCCCCGATGTCGTTGCCCTGCCGGTTGCGGGTGCTCGGGTCGTGGATCTGGAAGAAGTACTCCAGGATCGTCCGGTAGTCGGTGACCGCGGGGTCGAAGACGATCTCGATCGCCTCCGCGTGGTTCCCGTGGTCGCGATAGGTGGCGTTGGGCTTGCTGTCGTCGCCGCTGTAGCCCACCCGGGTGCGCACCACCCCGGGCAGCGCCCGGATCAGCTCCTGCATGCCCCAGAAGCAGCCACCCGCCAGCAGCGCCTTCTCCTCGGCGTCACTCATGGCACCTCCCTTTCCGTCCATGTCCGCGTGTCCGCACAGGCTCCAGCCTCGCACGTCGGCCGCGAAACCGAGTCTACCAGTCGTCACCACCTTGACAGGTGACGTAGCACACGGCCACCTCCAGCCGCCACACCGATGTCCCACTTACGCGGGAGACCTCCGTTCCCCAGAGGCGCTAGGTGCCTCAGCCTTCACACCCGGCCCCTAAACTGGGTCTGGTGAGAGCCGACGCAGCGCGCAATCTGGAAGCCGTTCTGACCACCGGCGCGCGCATGCTCGCCGCCGACCCCGCCGCCACCATCGCGAGCATCGCCGCAGAGGCGGGCGTGGACCGGCGTACCGTCTACCGCCGCTTCGCCTCCCGCGAGGAACTCCTCGCCGCCATCTACGAGTCCCGGCTCACGGCCATCGAGCACGCCATCGACGACGCACGACTGCGCGAGGCACCCGTCGCCGTGGCCCTGCACCGGTACGTCGAGAACATCATCGCCGTCAACCGCACCTGGCCCGTCGACCTCGCCCGCATGCTCGCCGACGCGGACGTCCGCGCCCGCCGCGACGCGTCCGTCCGCGAGGTCGACGTCTTCCTCGACCGCGCCACCGACGAGGGCCTGCTGCGCCGCGGCCTCCCGGCGGGCTGGGTGAGCGCCCTGCTGCCCCAGCTCATGCACCTCGTCTCCCGGCAACTCCCCGAACTGAGCCCCGGCCAGGCCGCGGACGTGGTCGTCGACACCCTGCTCAACGGCGTCGGAGCATCCTGACCCGGGCGAACCGGTCGCCGCCGGAGGGGAATTCCCTCCACATGGTTCACACAAGGCCGAAGGTCGAACGTGTGATCATCCACACCTGCTCCACGATTGCGCCGCCCGTCGCGGCACGGCAGAGTGTTCCAACTGCCGGGGCCGGCAGGCGAGTTGCCTGCACCACTCACTGCACGGCCCTTCGGACGAACCGGAAGGAAAGCGCGTGAGCCCGATATCCGTGCGGGGTTTGGCGGCGGCCTCCGCCACCGCGGTGACCGCCGTCGGCAGCGTCGTCGGCGTGGCCTCCAGCAGCACGGCGCAGCCCCATGACGCCGAGGCGACGGCGGCCGGCACCACGCTCCTCGCGGACATCCCCGCAGGGCAGCAGGCCCGGGTGCAGACCACGTCCCTGACGCAACAGGCCGACGCGCAGGCCGTTCAGGCGGACGCGAGCGCACGGAAGGACGCGGAGGAGGCGGCTCGCAAGGCTGCCGCGAAGACCGCGACGCAGAAGAAGGAAGCGGCGGAGAAGGCGAAGCAGGAGGCGGAGGCCAAGTCCTCGCAGACCTCCTCGGGCTCCGCTCCCGTCTCGCTCCAGCCGTCCTACACCACCGCGCAGGTCAAGGCGCTGGCCGCGTCGATCGTGCCGTCCGGCCAGTTCCAGTGCTTCAGCAACATCGTGGAACGCGAGTCCGGCTGGAACTACCTGGCCGTCAACCCCTCCTCCGGCGCCTACGGCCTCGTCCAGGCACTCCCCGGCTACAAGATGTCCTCGGTAGGCGCCGACTGGCAGACCAACCCGGCCACCCAGATCAAGTGGGGCCTCAACTACATGAACAGCGCGTACGGCAGCCCCTGCGGAGCCTGGTCCTTCTGGCAGACGCACCACGCGTACTGAGTGCCGCCCGGGATCAGCCCTCGTCCTCCGTCAGCCGCAGCGAGATGCTGTTGATGCAGTACCGCTGATCAGTCGGCGTCGGATAGCCCTCGCCCTCGAAGACATGCCCCAGATGCGACCCGCATCGCGCGCACCGCACCTCGGTCCGCATCATGCCGTGCGAGCGGTCCTCGATCAGTTCCACCGCGTCGGTGTCCTTGGGGTCGTAGAAGGACGGCCAGCCGCAGTGGGACTCGAACTTCGTGGTGGAGGTGAAGAGTTCGGCACCGCAGGCGCGACAGGAGTAGACGCCCTTGGTCTTGGTGTCGGTGTACTCGCCCGTGAAGGCGGGCTCCGTCGCGGCCTGCCGCAGCACCGCGTACTCGGCCGGCGTCAACTCCGCACGCCACTGCTCGTCCGGCTTCTCGACGTCGTACGACATGAAGCTCAGCCCCTTACTTCGCGAGACGGTCCAGGATGCGCGGGCCGAGGTCCGTGACGTCGCCCGCGCCCATGGTGAGAACGAGATCACCGGCCTTCGCCATTCCCGCCACCACGTCCGGGACCTCCGCCTTGTCGTGGACCGCCGTCACGTCCGCGCCCGCGGCCCGCGCCGCCTCGATGATCAGCTCGCTCGTGACGCCCGGGATCGGGTCCTCGCGGGCCGGGTAGATGTCGAGGACGACCGACGCGTCCGCCAGCGCCAGGGCCTGGCCCATCTCCTTGCCGAGCTCCTGCGTACGGGAGAACAGGTGCGGCTGGAAGACGACCAGGATCCGCGAATCGCCCGCCGCGGCGCGCATCGCCTCCAGGTCGGCCGTCATCTCGGTCGGGTGATGGGCGTAGGAGTCGATGACCTGGACGCCGGCCGCCTCGCCCTTCAGCTGCAGGCGCCGCTTCACCCCGGTGTACGCGGCCAGCGCCGGTGCCAGCTCGGCGGCCGGGACGCCCAGCGCGACGCCCGCGGCGAGGGCGGCGACCGCGTTGTGCGCGTAGTGACGGCCGGGCACGGAGACCGTGAAGGTGAGCTCGGTGCCGTCCAGCAGGACGGTGACCTCGCTCTTCAGTCCCTGCGGGACGACGGACAGGACGCGCACGTCGGCGTCCGCCGATTCGCCGTACGTCACCGTCCGCACCGAACCTGCCAGCCGCCGCGTCAGCTCACGCGCGCCCTCGTGGTCGGCGGAGATCACCAGCGTGCCACCGGGCACGATCTTCCCGGCGAACGTCTCGAAGGACTCGTAGATCTCGTCCATGGACGCGTAGTTGGCGTGGTGGTCGAGCTCGACGTTGAGGACGATCGCGACCTCGGGCGCGTACTTGTGGAAGCTGCGGTCCGACTCGTCCGCCTCGGCGACGAAGATCTCGCCCGCACCGTGCAGCGCGTTGGAGCCGGGCACGTCCAGATCGCCGCCGATGGCGTACGAGGGCTTCAGCCCGAGCTCGGACAAGGAGACGGCAAGCATCGAGGTCGTCGTCGTCTTGCCGTGCGTGCCGGCGACGGCGATCGGCCGCAGGCCGTCCATCAGCGCGGCCAGCGCGTCCGACCGGTGCACCACCGGAACACCCAGCTCGGCGGCGCGCGCCAGCTCCGGGTTGTCCTTGCGGATCGCCGACGACACGACGACACAGCTCGCGTCGCCGGCGAGGTGCTCCGCCGCGTGCCCGATGTGCACGGTGGCGCCCAGCGCACGCAGCGCCGCCGCGGTCTCGGACTCCTTGGCATCACTGCCGGCGACCTTCGCACCACGCTGGGCAAGAATCTTCGCGATCCCGGACATCCCGGCCCCACCGATGCCGATGAAGTGCGGTCGGTCCATGGCGGGGGGAAGGCCGGGTGCCATGCATATCTCCCTGTACGTGGTGCAACGGCGAGTGTTCAGCACCTCAGCCTATTGCCTCCGAGAACCACGCCCACCCAGGGGCGCGGGGAACTGCGCGACCAGCCACAACGCACCCGCACCCGCAAACGCACCACTCCCCCACGGCGATCAGGCGCAGCCCTACGCCTTGCTGTGCGAGAACAACTTCAGCACCGGCACCCCCACCTTGTGCCGAGCCCGCGAGGCCCAGTCCCGATGGAAGAACTCCTCCACATAATGAGGATCCGTCAGCACGATCACCTCATCCGCGCCGATCTCCTCCACCAGCGCCTTCAGCGCGTCCAGCGGATGATCCTCGATCAGTCTCCCGTCCGCCTCGTTGCCCGACGCCCGCAGCGCCTGCAACGACACCTCCAGCGCCCGCTCCCCGAAGTCCTTCGCCGCCGCCCCCTCGGGAACCTCCCGCTCCCGGGCCGCCTCGTCCAGTTCGCCGAGCGCCACGTCGTCGATGGCCCGCAGCAGGCGGTCCGCCTGGTCGCCGCGGGGCTGGAGGAGTACATGGAAGGACACCCCCTCGTCACCGTGCAGGGTGGTGACGAACTCCACGTCTGCGGACGTCAGGGCCTTCTCGATCATCAATACGCTTGTGAACACCGGGCGCCCCTTCTGCGGAAACCATCCTGCCCCGTCATGTCACGGGGACTGCGAGATTCAGTGTGCCCGCCGGAAGCTAAGCGGAACGGTAGATTCCGCCGAGTTGGGGACCGGCGGGACCGCTGAACGAATTTCAAGTGCGCTGGTAGCGGCCGAAGAGGAAGCCCTCCTCCTCCAGCAGGGACACCAGTGCGAACCGTTGCGGAACCGGAACCGACGGCCCGCCCGCGATGCGCTGCGCGTCGCCCGCGGTGAGCATCGGGGCCATGGTCAGACAGAGCTCGTCGAGCACCCCGGCGGCGACCATCTGGCCGAGCAGCCGGGGCCCGCCCTCGGTCAGCAGCCGGGTGTGCCCCAGCTCGCCGAGGGCCTGCACGGCACGCACGGGGTCCACGCCCATCCCGTCCCCGGCGATCACCACGCGGGCGCCCGACTTCTCGGCGGCGGCGAGCCGGTCGGGGGCCGCCGCGGCGCCGGTGAGGACCAGCGTCGGCACGACCGGCGAGGTGAAGAGCGGAAGCGCGAAGTCCAGGTCCAGGCTCGCCGTGACCACCGCGATCGCCGGCGCCTGGGCCTGTCCGGCCGCCACCCGCGCGGCCTGGAACTCCGCACGCGCGCGTGCTGGCCGGTAACCCTCCTGGCGTACCGTTTCCGCACCGACGATCACGACATCCGCGAGGGCCCGCAGGGTGCCGAAGATCCGCATGTCGGCCGCGTTGGAGATGGGCTGCGACTTCCCGTCGTGCTGCGCGGCCCCGTCCAGCGTGGACACCATGTTCCCGCGCAGCCAGGGCACCGGCTGCCCGCCCGCGGTCGGCTCGGGATAGGCATAGGCGGCGGCGAGCTCGGCAAGACTCCACTCGCGGTCGGCACTCCCACCGCCCCCGGGAGCCCCGCCCTCGGCTCCGGGCCCCGCGTCACCGCCCCCCTCCCCGGAGGGGGGCGGCACTGTCTGGTCGGTCACAGGGAACAGGCGTCGCATGTCGTGCAGTGTTCCACGACGCTTAGCATGGGTAACCGTGTCGTCCTCGCCTTCCGCCCCCAGCCTCGGTCCGATAGCCGACGCGGCCCCGCTGTCCCTCTGCGCCCGTGCCCCGCACGTCCCCGCGGACCGGCTGGTCGCCGAGATGGTGCCGCCGCCGCGCTTCGACTCGGTGCGCTTCAGCACGTACATCCCGGACCCGAACCAGCCCAGCCAGACCGAGGCCGTACGGGTCCTGGAGGGCTTCGCGGGCGGCCTCCGCGGGGCGCACGCCACCGGGGGCGGGAAGCGCGGGTTCTTCGGGTTCGGCAAGGCCAAGGCGCCGAAGACCCCGGCCGGCCCGCGCGGTGTCTACCTCGACGGCGGTTACGGCGTCGGCAAGACCCACCTGCTCGCCTCCCTCTGGCACGCCACCCCGGCCGAACCCGCGCTCAAGGCCTTCGGCACCTTCGTCGAGCTGACCAACCTCGTCGGCGCCCTCGGCTTCCAGCAGACCGTGCAGACCCTCTCCGGTCACCGCCTGCTCTGCATCGACGAGTTCGA
The DNA here is from genome assembly GCF_040643775.1 of Streptomyces sp. NPDC047081. NCBI lineage: Bacteria > Bacillati > Actinomycetota > Actinomycetes > Kitasatosporales > Streptomycetaceae > Streptomyces > Streptomyces sp. NPDC047081. The sequence continues at coordinate 60,313 of NZ_JBEYUY010000014.1, forward strand.
GCTCGACGACCCGGGCGACACCGTCCTCGTGTCGACGCTGCTCGGCCGGCTGGTCGACGCGGGCGTCGCCCTCGCCGCCACCTCCAACACGCTGCCCGGCAAGCTCGGCGAGGGCCGTTTCGCGGCCGCCGACTTCCTGCGCGAGATCCAGGGCCTGTCCGCCCACTTCCGCCCCCTGCGCATCGACGGCGAGGACTACCGCCACCGCGGCCTGCCCAAGGCGCCGGCGCCCTTCTCGGACGAGCAGGTGACGAAGGCGGCGTACGCCACCGAGGGCGCCTCGCTCGACGCCTTCCCGCAGCTCCTCGACCACCTCTCCAAGGTGCACCCCAGCCGCTACGGCGCCCTGACGGACGACCTGAAGGCGGTCTGCCTCACCGACGTGCAGCCCGTGCCCGACCAGTCGACGGCCCTGCGTCTCGTCGTCCTCGCGGACCGGCTCTACGACCGTGAAGTCCCGGTCCTGGCCTCGGGGTTGGCCTTCGACCAGCTCTTCAGCGAGGAGATGCTGAACGGCGGCTACCGCAAGAAGTACTTCCGCGCGATATCCCGGCTCACCGCGCTCGCCCGGGACGGCGAGAAGCTCCTCGGCACCGACTAGACCACCGGCTGGACCGCCGACCGGATCAAGCCAACCCACCAGCGCATTTCAGGCTCTCTTCAAGCCGAAACGCTAAGTTAACCCTGCAAACAACTTTGCAGGGTTAACGTGTTTCTTGACCATCGATTGACCATCCCTTGGTCGGTACGAGAAGCACGGACGGCATGAAGGGGGGCGCATGTTCCGAGGTACGACGACCCGGACCGCCGTTTCCCTCCTGGCCGCCGTCCTGCTCGCCCTCCAGTTCTTCGCGCCGACCGCGTCCTTCGCAGCCGCGCACACGTCCCGTCACGCCGTGGCCAAGGACCTGCCCGGAACCAAACCATCCGGCAAGGCCCTGCGTGACGAGTCCGCCACACACCGCGACTGCGGCCACTCCGGGGACCCGACCGGTCCCCTGCGCACCCGCGACCGTCATGTGACCGCCGGCTTCACCTTCGACGAACCCGAGCGCCAACTGCTGGCGCTGGACCCGGCGTCCGTCCACGAACCGGTCGCGCCCCGCACCCTTCATCTGTCGAGACCCTCGACAGCGCACTCTCCGGCGGCACTTCAGGTCTTCCGCTGCTGAGAGAGCCAAGCAGAACAGAGCAGTTCCCCCACCCTGTCCTGCCCACACCGACGCGCCCCCACGGCGCGCCAGGAGGAGTCACCACATCATGCAGCCCCTCATCGACAACGCCCGTACGTTCGGACAGCGCCCTGAGGAGTTCGCCAAACTCGCCGAAGGCCAGTCCCCGCAGGTGCTGTTCATCACCTGCTCCGACTCCAGGGTCGTACCGGCCCTGATCACCGGCGCCCGCCCGGGCGAGCTCTTCGAGCTGCGCACCGCGGGCAACATCGTCCCGCCGTACGCCTCGCAGCACCCCACCAGCGAGGCGGCCACCATCGAGTACGCCGTGGAGGTCCTCGGCATCCGCGACATCGTGGTCTGCGGACACTCGCACTGCGGCGCCGTCGGCGCCCTGGTGCGCGGCGACGACCTGACCGCCGTACCCGCCGTGCGCGACTGGCTGGCGAACGCCACGCCGCGCCCGGCCGGGACGGTCGAGGACCCCACCGTGGCCGAGGGCGTGCAGAGCCACGTCCTGGCCCAGGTGCTGCGCCTGCGGTCGTACCCCTTCATCGACAAGAAGCTGACGGACGGTCAACTCACCCTGCACGCCTGGTACTACGAGGTGCACACCGGCAGGGTGCACGCCCACCGCGCCGAGACCGACGCGTTCGAGGGCCTGTGATCGCGATGAAGACCGTGATGTCGAGGAACCCTCACCTGCGGCAGGACTTCGCCGCCTCCCTGGTCGTCTTCCTGGTCGCGCTCCCGCTGTGCGTGGGCGTGGCCGTCGCCTCCGGTGTCCCGGCCGAACTGGGCCTGGTCACCGGGATCGTGGGCGGCATCGTCACCGGACTGATGCGCGGCAGCAGCCTGCAGGTCTCCGGGCCCGCGGCCGGTCTGACCGTGCTGGTCTTCGAAGCGGTAAGGGAGTTCGGGCTGCCGGCCCTCGGCGTGATCGTGCTCGCCACCGGTGTGCTCCAGATCCTCATGGGCGTCCTGAAGCTGGGGCGCTGGTTCCGGGCCATCTCGGTCTCGGTGGTCGAGGGCATGCTGGCCGGCATCGGCCTCGTGCTGATCGCCGGACAGCTCTACTCGATGGCCGACGCGAAAGCCCCGGCCTCGGGGCCGGACAAGATAGCCCAGCTGCCCGGCGCGCTCCTCGACGCGTTCGGGAACACGGACGCGCTGGCCTCGCTGGGGCTCGGCGCGGGCACCATCGCCGTACTCGTGCTGTGGAAGCGGATGCCGAAGCAGCTGCGCACGGTCCCCGGACCGCTCGCGGCCGTGGCCCTGACGACGCTCGCCGCGCTGCTGTTCTCCCTGCCCGTCGCCACCGTCGAGGTCAAGGGCCTGCTGGGCTCCATCCAGCCGCCCCCGCTGAGCGCCTTCGCGGAGCTCGCGAGCGTCGGCCTGCTCGGCACCATCGTCGCGTTCACGCTGATCGCGTCCGCCGAGTCACTGTTCAGCGCGGCGGCCGTGGACCGGCTGCACGACGGTCCGCGCACCGAGTACGACAGGGAACTGGTCGCGCAGGGCGCGGGCAACGCACTGTGTGGCGTGCTGGGCGCGCTGCCGATGACCGCGGTGATCGTACGCAGCGCGGCGAACGTCCAGGCAGGCGCGCGGACGAAGGCGTCCCGGGTCATGCACGGCGTCTGGCTGCTGCTCTTCGCGGCCCTGCTGCCCGGCGTCCTCGCCTACATCCCGATCCCGGCCCTCGCGGGCATCCTCGTCTACTCCGGCGCCAAGCTGATCCCCGTACGCGGGATCGTGTCGCTGTGGCGCGAGCACCGCGGCGAGGCGCTGATCCTGGTCGTCACGGCCGTGTCGATCGTCGCGGTCAGCATGTTCGAGGGCGTGCTCATCGGTCTGGCCCTCGCGGTCGCGAAGACCGCGTGGGAGGCCTCGCACATCAAACTGGAGGTCATCGACAAGGGCGCGGGCCCCGTCCAGGCGTACCTGTCGGGCAACGCGACCTTCCTGCGGCTGCCGAAGATCCTCGACAGCCTGGAGGCGCTGCCCCAGGACCGCCCGGTGGAGCTGGACCTCTCCGGCCTGCACCACCTCGACCACGCCTGCCGCACCGCCCTGGAGAACTGGGCGGAACGGCACAGCGCGGTCGGCACCGAGCCGGTGCGGGTGACCGCCGCGTAGACAGCCGGACGCCCTGTCGGCCGGTCCCGGGTCCCACGTCGTGGCCCGGGACCGGCCGACGGGCATATCGTTGCAGGAGCAGACATAACGGGCCTCTCCCCGAGGAGGTCGTGATGCTCGCTGAGCTGTTGACGGCGGCCGCGGCGGTCGGATCCGCCTGTGTCGTCTACGCCGCCGCGGCGGCGCGGGTGGTGAAGCAGTACGAGCGCGGGGTGGTGTTCCGGCTCGGCCGGGTCGCCGGGGAGGTACGGGAACCCGGGTTCACGATGGTCGTTCCGTTCATGGACCGGCTGAGCAAGGTGAACATGCAGATCGTCACGCTGCCGGTCCCGGCCCAGGAGGGCATCACCCGGGACAACGTGACCGTGCGCGTGGACGCCGTCGTCTACTTCAAGGTGGTCGACGCGGCGGCGGCGCTCATCAACGTCGAGGACTACAAGTTCGCCGTCTCCCAGATGGCGCAGACGTCCCTGCGCTCGATCATCGGCAAGAGCGACCTCGACGACCTGCTCTCCAACCGCGAGAAGCTGAACCAGGGCCTGGAGCTGATGATCGACAGCCCCGCCATCGGCTGGGGTGTGCAGATCGACCGGGTGGAGATCAAGGACGTGTCGCTGCCGGACACGATGAAGCGCTCCATGGCCCGCCAGGCGGAGGCCGACCGCGAGCGCCGCGCCCGCATCATCAACGCCGACGCCGAACTGCAGGCCTCGAAGAAGCTCGCCGAGGCGGCGAAGGAGATGTCCGAGCAGCCGGCCGCCCTCCAACTGCGCCTGCTCCAGACGGTGGTCGCGGTGGCCGCCGAGAAGAACTCGACACTGGTCCTCCCCTTCCCCGTGGAGCTGCTGCGCTTCCTGGAAAAGGCGCAGGAGCACCCCCAGGACCACCGCCCGTAGCGCTAGCGTTCCCCCATGGACCGCAGGTTCCTGCCCCTGGCCGCAGCGGCCGCCGCTCTCGCCTTCGCCTCGGGATGCGGAGACGACGACGGTGGTGGTACGTCCGTCCCGTCCCCCTCCGCCGCACAGCGCCTCACGGTGTCGAGCTCCGCCTTCACCGAGGGCGGCACGATCCCGCGCCGCTACACCTGCGACGGCGAGGACATCTCCCCGCCCCTGACCGTCACCGGCGTCCCCGCCACGACAACCACCCTGGCCGTCCTCGTCCAGGACCCCGACGCCCCGCACGGCACCTTCACCCACTGGCTGCTCTGGAACGCCGACCCGCACCAGACGCGATGGCCGGCGGGACAACCGCCCAAGGGCGCGACGGAGGGCCGTAACGGCTTCAAGAAGACGGGTTACGGCGGCCCCTGCCCGCCCAAGGGCAGCGACCCCCACCACTACGTCTTCTCCGTCTACGCCGCCGACCGCACCCTCGACCTCCCCTCGACCGCCTCGGCCGACGACGTCAACCGGGCGCTGACCGACCACACCCTGGCCTCGGGCACCCTGACGGGCCGTTACGGCCGCTGATCCGCACGACTGGCAACCGCCGCCCCGGCGGCGCAGGATCGAGGCACAGCGCGTGCGAAGGAGTGGCCCGTGGCAGAGCAGGACAGGACCCGTCTCCGGAAACTGCTGAGGCTGCCGGCCGGCGAGGACGTCGACCTGGCCGCCCACGACCCGAGGTCGACGCCGGGCGGCCCGAAGGACAAGAAGGCGGGCCTGGCCGCCGTCTCCGACATGGGCGGGCACCTCGCCGACCTGCAGGAACGCCTGTGGGCGTCGAGCACCAAAGGCGACCGCCGCCGGATCCTGCTGATCCTCCAGGGCATGGACACCAGCGGCAAGGGCGGCACGGTCAAGCACGTCATCGGCCTGCTCAACCCGTCCGGCTGCCGTATCAAGGCGTTCAAGGCACCCACGCCGGAGGAACGGGAGCACCACTTCCTCTGGCGCGTCGAGCGCGAACTCCCTCACCCCGGCGAACTGGGCATCTTCGACCGCTCCCACTACGAGGACGTCCTCGCCGGCCGCGTGCGCGCACTGGCCCCGCCCGAGGAGATCGAGCAGCGCTACACCGACATCAACCGCTTCGAACAGCGCCTCGTCGACGACCGGGTGACCGTCGTCAAGTGCTTCCTGCACATCTCGTACGAGGAGCAGCGCCGCCGTCTCCTGGAACGCCTCGACCGCCCCGACAAGTGGTGGAAGTTCAGCCCCGGCGACATCGACGACCGCGCGCTGTGGCCCGCGTACCAGGAGGCCTACGAGATCGCCCTGGCCCGCTGCTCCACCCCGCACGCCCCCTGGCACCTGATCCCGGCCGACCGCAAGTGGTACCGCAACTGGGCGGTGGGCCGCCTCCTCCTGGAACACCTGGAGTCCCTCGACCCGCGGTACCCGAAGCCGGACTTCGACGTGGAGGAGTCCCGCAAACGGCTGCTGGACCAGCGCTGAAGCGCGCCGGTCCGCGATTCATCCGATTCGTCCACTTATGTTCATGCGGTGATCATTCGAGTACGACAAGCAGCGGCCGCCTGTGCCCTCGGCGCCGCGCTCACCGCCTGCGGCGCCCCCACCGCGCCCCACGCCGCTCGCCCGGCTCCCTCCGCGACCTCCGCCGCCCCGTCCCGGCCGCCGACCCTCGCGCCGGGACCGGCCGGGCTCACCCCCGTCTTCCGGAACGGGCCCCGTACGCTCGGCAAGGTGGTCGCGTTGACCTTCGATGCCGACATGACCGCGGATCAGGGGGCCCGGGCGGCGGCCGGTGAGCGGTTCGACAATCCGGAGCTCGTCGCGGAGCTGCGGGCGCTGAAGGTGCCGGCGACCGTGTTCATGACCGGGCGGTGGGCCGAGGAGTACCCGGCGCAGGCCCGGTCCATCGGCCGCGACCGCCTCTTCGAGGTCGCCAACCACTCCTACAGCCACTACGCCTTCACCGGCGACTGCTACGGCCTGCCGACCGTCGCCGCCGACCGGATGCGGGCGGACGTCGAGCGGGCGTACACCGCCTTCCGGAAGGCGGGGGTGCCGGACGCGATGCCGTACTTCCGTTTCCCCGGCGGCTGTTACGACCGCGCCGCGCTCAAGGCCCTCACCCCGACCGGTGTCACCGCCGTGCAGTGGGACGTGGTGAGCGGGGACGCCTTCGCGACGGACGCCGACGCGGTGGCCCGGCAGGTGCTGGACGGGGTGCGGCCGGGGTCGGTCGTGGTCATGCACTGCACCCGCAGCGCGGCCCCGGCGACCGAGCGGGCGGTGCGGACGATCGTGCCGGAGCTGCGGAAGCAGGGGTACCGGTTCGTGAAGGTGTCCGAGCTGATCGGCGACGCCCGGGCCCGGCGCTGACCGCCGTAGGCTGGAGACATGAGCGACGAAAGCTACTGCACGATCGGCGACGCCACCACGCCGCCGAAGGCGGACGGGCCGCCGTACGCCGAGTGCGTGCTGTGCCGGGAGCCGACCGAGTACCCGGAGTCGTACAAGGGGATCACGCTCTGTCCGGTCTGCGAGTGGCAGGAGGCGCAGCGCAGCGCGTGCTCGGGGTGAGCGGCGGAGCCGCGGAAATGGTGCAGCCCCGCCCCCTTTAAGGTTGGCCGGTGTGAGCCCTACGCCGACCAGTGACAGTCCCTTCAGGTCCGAGCCGACCGCCCGCGACGAAGCGCCCCAGTTCGTGCTGCCGCTCGTCGTCCGCATCGAGAAGGCCGACCCGCCCGCCCGCACGGACGCTCTCGAGACCGCCGCGCGAGCGGTGCTCGTCATGCTCAGCGACGAACGCTCCGTCGGGGACGGGGAGTGGGCTCAGGTCATGCGGGACTGGCAGGACGCGCGGATCCGGAAGGTCGTGCGGCGGGCCCGGGGCGCCGAGTGGCGGCGGGCCGAGGGGCTGCCCGGGATCACCGTGACCGGGAAGGCGGCCGAGGTACGGGTGTTCCCGCCCGTTCCGCTCGACGGCTGGCCGAAGGACCTGGCGAGGCTGCAGGTGTCCGGGACCGACCTCGACGACCCGGAGCCGCCGGTGGAGGCGGCCCCGGGAGTACCCGTGCTGTGGCTCAACCCCGAACTCGACATGTCGGCCGGCAAGGCGATGGCACAGGCCGGGCACGGCGCCCAACTGGCCTGGTGGGAACTGTCGGACGAGGACCGCGTGTCCTGGCGCGACGCCGGTTTCCCACTCGCCGTACGGAACGCCGATCCGGAACGCTGGCCCGAACTGACCACGAGCGGGCTGCCGTTGGTACGGGACGCGGGGTTCACGGAGATCGCACCGGGTTCGTGCACGGTCGTGGCCGATCATCCGGCGCTGCGGTGACTCCACTCGGCGGCACAGTGCCCGCTGACAGCGGCCCGCTCAACCCGGACTGTCCTGCCTCTCGCCGCGCATACGGCCGTCCGTCGTGAGCGGGGGGCTGTCGAGGTAGGGCAGGTAGTAGCGCATGAAGAGTTCGGCGGTGAGTTCGCGGCGGCTGCGCACGCCGGCCTTGTCGAAAACCTTCCGCAAGTGGTCCTGCACCGTGTACTCGGTGATGTGGAGCGACGCGGCGACCTCCGTGGTCGACCGGCCCAGGAGGACCTGCTGGGCGACATCGCGCTCGCGGGGCGACAGGCCGTAGGCGTCCAGCACGATGGCGGCCAGCTCACCGGGCCTGCTCAGGCTCAGGGAGACATAGATACGGGCCTCGTCGTCCGCGGCCGCTTCCTCGCGCCAGGCGTTGAGCGTGATCCAGTGACCGGAACGGCTCATGGCGCGGGAACTCACCTGGACACCCGGGGCGCAGGCGCGTGCCTTGCTGCCGATGGCCTCCAGGCACAGCGGATACGCGCGTCCCGGAACCGGATGGGTCTCCTGGATCAGACCCAGCCAGTGGTCCGCGGTGGACGTGCAGAACCGCATGCGGAGATCGTCGTCCAGAGCGACCAGGCCGGGCGCGTCCGGGACGTCGCCGCGATCGATGCCCGCCAGCAGCAGCGACCGGCGCAGGGCCACCGCGGCCGGTGAGCTGATCGCCGCGGCGGACTCGACGTCCGCGGCGCTGAAGGGCCGTGCCCCCTCGGCGCGGCAGAGTACGAGCAACCCCCAGGTCCGGGATCCGTCCCGCAGCAGAACCCGCAGTTCGTCGGCGAGCCCCTCGGGCCGCAGGATGTCGCGATAGTAGACGCTGTCCTCGAGGCGGCCGCCGGAGGACCGGCTCAGCAGGCTTGCAGATCCGGAACGGCGGGCCATGGCCCGGATGTTGTCGATCCCGGTCTGCTCCGTGTGCTCGATCTCGAACAGACGGGGCATGACTCGGGCTGGGAAGCCGTACTCATGCTGGCCTCCCGTGTCCAGAAAGGTCGCCGGGTCCAGCATGACGGCGCACCAGATGTCGGCGGGGACGGTCTCGGTGAGGGCCGTGCCGGCCGCCTTCAACACCTCGAGTGCCCCGGCAGACCCTGCACCGCGCAGGCGCTGACTCAGCTCATCGGCAACTGAGTTGTGGTTCGGGGACCGGCTTGGGCGGCCACGACCGGAGCGCCGGCCGGGGCTTGGCAGGGAGCTCACGACAGCAGGTTACGAGGATCCCAGACATCTGGGATGTGATTGCCGCAAATACCTCCCTAACGTAATGAACTCAGGGGGGAGTTGCCCGGAGGCACGCCACGACGACACGACGACTGGGAGAGGGGATGGTGCACATCATGACGACGCCGAGGGGGAGTTCCGCTCCCGAGGGGGAACGGGAGCGGAACGGCGTACGGCATCGAGTGACCCGAGTGCTGGCCGCGTTCCTGGCGGCCATTCCGTTCGCCGCCGTGCTGAACGTCTTCCAGGAATGGCTCGGCGACGGCATCAGCGCTTCGCAGACCGGACTTCTCGTGGGCGTGCTGGCGCTGCTCGCCTTTCTCGTGTTCGCCACGATGACCACATCGGGCGACACGGCGCACGAGGGTCGGCTCACCCGCCGTGCGGTGCGGGCCCTGCACGAGCGCATGGACGAGTCGTTCGACGAGTTCCGGGACCAGACGGGCGCGTCCATCAAGTACTACCCCGCTCGCCATGGCCCCGAGGCGAAGCATCTCAAGCAGGCCGAGATGCTGTACACGAAAGCCGGCGAGGTGATCGACACCGCCAGGGAAGGTGACGAGATCCTGGCCGTGAACTCCTTCGTCGAGGTGTTCCACCAGCGCTCCGATCCCGCGATCGAGCGGTTGCAGGAGGAATACCTCCGCCGCATAGAAAACCGGCTCAGGCGTGGTGCCGCCTATCACCGCCTCGTCCAACTCCCGTCTCTCGATGTCCTGGACAGGTCGTCCGTCTTCCTGTCCGATTCCATCGAGCCGAGCTACCTGGAGCACTACCGGAGGATCATCGGCCTCCAGTCCGACGCTCCCGGGCAAGGGGTGTCCCTGGACGCTGTGACCGCCAAGTACCCGATCTCGTTCGTGGTGGTGAAGCGGAGGAACACGGACGGGGGCACCGGCGGCTCCATCATCTGGCAGGTCAACGAGCACATCCCGGTCAACGGCCTGCCGGAGTCCGCGAACTTTCAGCTCACAGGCATCGCCATCGTCAAGGATTCGAGGGGTGATGTCGTACGGCACTTCCTCGACTGGTTCAAGGAACTGCAGCGCGGACAGCGTTCCCTGACGCTCGACGACCTCCGCTCCCGCGGCGACCAGCGCCCGGCTGCCTGACAAACGAAGGTGGCATCGCCGTGAACGCCCACGAGAACCTGGTCCTGCGGCTCTTCGCGGTCATCGACGCGGAGAAATGGGGGTCGTTGCCCGAGCTCTGCGCGGAATCCATCTGCTACGAGCGGCCCGGCTACACACCGATCCGTGGGATATCCTCGCTCGTCTCCTTCTACTGCAGGGAACGCGTCGTCGCTCACGGCAGACATGACATCCGGGGTTGTCTGGGCGGGGGGAACGAAGCGTGCTGCTGGGGGCAGTTCGAGGGCGTCTCCCGTTCCGGGCGGGCTCTCTCCGAGGGCTTCGCGGACTGGTACTGGATCAGCAACGGACTGATCACCAGGCGAAAGACCTTCTTCTACCGTCCGGCGGTCTGACGATCCCCGTTGTCGCACAAGGCAAGGCATCCCTTGATGGCCGCGGGCCTGCTGGTCTGGTTCTTCCAGGCCCGTGACCGACCGCTGAACACCTGCCCGTCGCCTTCCCCTTACGGTGGGACAACGCGGGGCAGGTGAAAGGAAGACAACGTGACACGGCTCGACGGCAGGGTCGAACGAGGTAATCGCACCCGGCAGTCGGTGCTGAACCGTACCGTCGAGATCGCCTCCGTGGAGGGGCTGGAGGCCCTGTCCGTCGGGCGGTTGGCGGCGGAGTTGGGGCTCAGCAAGAGTGGCGTGTTCGCGCTCTTCGGGTCCAAGGAGGAGCTGCAGCTCGCCACCGTGCGCGAGGCCGGTCGGGTCTTCGCCGAGCGGGTGGTGCGGCCGGCGCAGGAGGAACCGCCGGGCGCCGGACGGGTGTTGCGGCTGTGCGAGGCATGGCTGGAGTACTCACGCGGCCGGGTCTTCCCGGGCGGCTGCTTCTTCTACGAGGTCATCGCGGAGTTCGACGCCAGGTCGGGGCCGGTGCACGACGCGGTGGTACGCGCCCAGCGCGATTGGACGGCTCACGTGGAGCACACGATCGCCGGGGCGCGCGACGCCGGCGAGCTGCGGGCCGGGACCGATGTGCCGCAACTCGCCTTCGAGCTGGTGGCGTTGATGGAGGCGGCCAACATGTTGTCGGTCCTGCACGACGAGGAGACGGCCTACGAGCGGGCACGGGCGGGGATCGCGGCGCGGCTTCAGGCGGCCTCCGTAAACAAGTAGCACGACCGTTCGCATAGTTTTAGGGTGAGCGCATGACTGTCACCGAAGCGGACATCGTCGAACTGGACCGGGTCGCCGTGCGTGAGGCGGTTCGGGTGGTGGATCTGGCGCGGGGTGGGGACTGGGAGCGGGACACTCCGTGCGCGGGGTGGAGCCTGCGGCGGCTCGTGGCGCACATGGCCGCGCAGCACCACGGGTTCGCGGCCGCCGCGCGCGGGGCCGGGCAGGACATGGCGCACTGGCGCGAGCCCGCGGACATGAGTGAGCCGGCCCGGGTGCACCGGGCGGCAGCGGCGGCCGTACTCGGCGCGTTCGGTGAACCTGGCGTCGGGGAGCGGGAGTTCGCGCTGCCGGAGCTGGGCGAGAGCTTCCCGGGGCGGATCGCGATCGGCTTCCACTTCGTCGACTACGTGGTGCACGCCTGGGACGTCGCCGCCGCGCTCGGGGTCGAAGTGGAGCTGCCGGAGGAGGCGTTGGACGCCGCGCTCGCCGTCGCCCGGCTCGTACCCACCGAACCGGCCCTGCGGGGGCCGGAGTTCCCGTTCGCTCCCGTGGTCGAGGGGCCCGCGGGAGCGGGGCCGCTGGAGGAGACGCTGCGGCTGCTCGGGCGGGCGCCGGAGCAGTGGCCGACGAGGACGTGACGGCCGTACGACTTTGCCAGCCGTTTAGTTCTTTACCGTTTGTTTGAACAACGCCGAACCCTCACTCGTACCTCCTGTCGCCGGCGCCGGCCAAGCACCGTCCCAGGAGGCAGCATTGAGCAACAGGCGTGTCAACGGTACGACTTTCCTCATCGCGGCCATCGTCGCCACCATCGGCGCGCTCGCGTTCCCGGTGTGGTCGTACGCCGACCGGTCGGGCACCGGGCAGGCGAACGTGGCCGCGGGGACCGTGAACACCCAATGGGGTCCGCTGACCGCGGCCGACCGCGATCTGATCGTGCGGGTCCGGCTGGCGGGGCTGTGGGAGCTGCCGGCCGGCCAGCAGGCGATCCAGCGGGCGCCCAGCGACGCGATCAAGGAGGCCGGCGACCATCTGATCGTCGGCCACACCGACCTCGACAAACGGGTCCGGATCGTCGCCGCCCAGCTCGGCGTCGAGCTGCCCAACCAGCCGAACGAGCAGCAGCAGGGCTGGCTGCAGGAGATGAGCGCGGCGAGCGGCGCGGAGTACGAGTACAAGTTCGTGAACCTGCTGCGGGCCGCGCACGGCAAGATCTTCCCGGCCATCGGCACGGTCCGGAACACCACCCGCAACACCCTCGTACGGCAGCTGGCCTCGGACGCCAACCAGACCGTGCTCGACCACATCACCATCCTGGAGAAGACCGGCCGGGTCGACTTCGACGCCATCGCCAACGACGCCGTCGCCGGTACGACCGCCAGCCCCACCGGCCCGGCGGCACCGGTCCCCGGCCAGGTCGCGCCCTCGGCGCCGGCCGCGGAGGCCAGCGGTGACGTGAAGACCACCTCCCGGCCCTCCCCCGGCGCGCCGGGCACGGTCAACACGGGCAGGCCGGATCCGGTGGACTCGGCGGGCGTCCTGCAATAGGGCCGCCGGAGTCCCCCCGGGGCCGGATCCGAACCTCAAATGTTCCTCTGAAGGTGTAAGCGGCGGGGTTCGGGTGCGGCCGCCGGGGCCATACCCCCGTCACGTCCGGAGAGACGGACGGGACGGGCGGTTGCGGAGGAAGCCGAGGAGGGGACGGGCCATGGAGCGACTGGGTACGGGCATCGGGTGGCGGCCGGAGATCGCCGACGCCGTGGAGCGCATGCCGGGCATCGACTGGGTCGAGGCCGTGGCCGAGAACATCTGCCCCGGCCACCTTCCCGAGTCGCTCCAGCGGCTGCGGGCCCGCGGGGTCACCGTGATCCCGCACGGCGTCTCGCTCGGCCTCGGCGGCGCGGACCGGCCCGACGCGGGGCGGCTCGCCGCGCTGGCCGAGCGGGCGGAGGCCCTGGGTTCGCCGCTGGTCACCGAGCACATCGCGTTCGTCCGGGCGGGCGGCGCGCTGACCGCGTCCCCGCTCCTGGAGGCCGGGCACCTGCTGCCCGTGCCGCGCACCCGGGACGCCCTCGACGTCCTGTGCGAGAACGTACGCATCGCGCAGGACGCGCTGCCGGTGCCGCTCGCCGTGGAGAACATCGCCGCGCTGATCTCCTGGCCGGGCGAGGAGATGTCGGAGGGGCAGTTCCTGTACGAGCTGGTCGAGCGGACCGGCGTACGGCTCCTGATCGACGTGGCCAACCTGCACACCAACCACGTCAACCGCGGCGAGGACCCGGCCAAGGCGCTCGCCGAGCTTCCCCTGGAGGCCATCGCGTACGTCCATGTCGCGGGCGGCTTCGCACGGGACGGCGTCTGGCACGACAGCCACGCCCACCCGGTCCCGCCCCAGGTCCTGGACATCCTGACCGACCTCGCGTCCCGGGTGTCACCGCCCGGGGTGCTGCTGGAGCGGGACGAGAACTTCCCGGAACCGGCCGTGCTGGAAGGAGAGTTGGCGGCGATACGAGGGGCTGTGGAGCGGGGACGGGAGGCGGCTGGGATCGTCACGCGGGGGCCCTCCTCGAAAGCGCCGCGGACTGTCGAGTCGCCCACCGAACCGGCCCGTGAGCGGCTCGCCCTCACCCAGGCCGCCCTGCTGTCCGCGCTCGTCGCCGGCACCCCGGTCCCCGAGGGGTTCGACCGGGTGCGGCTCGGGGTGCAGGCGCGGGCGCTCGCCGGGAAGCGGGCCGACGTCGTGGCGAAGGTCGCGCCCGAGCTGCCGGAGATTCTCGGCGAGGGCTACCGGGCCGCATTCATCGCGTACGCCCACGGGCACCCGATGACCGGCGGCTACCGGCGGGACGCGCTGTCCTTCGCCGAGCATCTGCTGGTCTCCGGGCGGCCGGCGGACGGGCCCGTGCGGCAGGCCGTACGGGAGTGGTGGCTGGAGCGGTCCGGGCCGGCACCGAGGTCGCAGGGGCCGACGGGGCGTGTGGTGCGGGCGGCGCGGAAGGTGCTGCTGCACCGTTGAGGGTCGGTGCCCACCGCACGGAAATGTGCCGGGAGTAACACATCCCGTCCATCCCTGCCCGACAGTTGCCTCACACCTCCCGGTAACATGCCAATCCCGCACTCACATCAGACAAGCGTGCGGTGCCGTGAGCAGGAGGCACCATGCGACCCCGACCGCCCCTCAGGGGCCGAGGCATCATCAGTGGCACCGGGATCATCATCACGGGCCTCACAGCGACCCTGTTGGCGCTGATCTTCCCGATCTGGTCGTACGCCGACCGGTCGGGCACCGGTGTGGACGTGCTCAACGCCCAGACCGTGGCGACGAACTACGGACCGCTGTCCGGCCTGGACCGCGAGTTCATCACCAAGGTCCGGCTGGCCGGCCTGTGGGAGCTGCCCGCGGGCCAGGAGGCCGAGCAGAAGGGCACCACCGAGGCCGTACGGACGGCGGGGCAACACCTCGTCGAGGGGCACACCTTCCTCGACCAGCGGGTCCGGGACGTCGCGGCCAAGCTCAACCTCGAACTGCCCAACGAGCCCAACGCCCAGCAGCGCCAGTGGCTCGCCACCCTGAACGCGGCCCAGGGCGTGGACTACGACCGCCAGTTCGCCAACATCCTGCGCCTCGCGCACGGCAAGGTGTTCTCCGTCGTCGCCCAGGTCCGCGCGACCACCCGCAACAGCCTCGTGCGCTCCCTCGCCGACGACGCCAACACGACCGTCCTGGACCACATCAAGGTCCTGGAGGCGACGGGGTACGTCGACTGGGACGCGCTGGCGCGGGACATGGCCTCGGCGAGCACTCCCCCGCTCACCAACTCCCCGGCCCCGCCCGGCCCTACGGCCGACCCGACCCCGGCCGTCCCGGTCACACCGTCGGTGACCGACACCTACACGCTCCCGCCGGCCGCCTCCAGCCCGCCGCCGCCACAGCCGTAGCGTCACCACGGACCGCTTCCGGACAAGCGGAACGTCACGTACCCGCAACGCTCCGTCCGGATTGTGAACAGGGCATGGCGGTTCCGCAGGCCTTTGGCATAGAAACGCGGCATGTTCTGGGTTCTGCTCCTGCTGCTGGCCTGGGCCGTCGCCGGCACGGCGTGTACGCGGCTGTGTCTGGCCGCCGTACGCGCGGCCGCCGTCGACGCGGACACCCAGGGTCACGATCTGACGCTCTACGAGGCGGCTTTCCTGTCCGGCGGGCCCGGCCGGGTGGCCGATCTGACCATGGTCTCCATGGCCCGGCAACGCCGGCTGCTGCTCGCCCACACCGGCTGGGCGACCGTGGTCGATCCGCGGGCCCGGGACGACATCGAGCGGTCCGTCATCGGGGCCATCGGGCCGGAGGGGCAGAACCGCATCGCCCCGGTCCGGGCCGCCGCGGCCTCCGCCGACGCCGTGGGCAGCCTCGGCGACCGGCTGGTCAGCGCCGGTCTGGCCGTGCCCGACGGGCGGGGCGGCATCGCCTCGGGCATCCGCCAGGTGCAGTTCGCCGCGCTGGCCGTGGTGGCGCTGGGCGCGGCCGCGCTGCTGCTGCCGGCCCAGTCGACCATGCCGCGCGGTCTGATGGCCCTGTGGTTCGCGCTGCCGCTGGCCCTGACGCTGAGCTGTCTCGCCATAGCCCGTATCGAGGTCCACCCCTACTCCCGGTGGGCCTCCCCGGCCGGACAGCGGCTCCTGGGCACCCTCGCGCGGCACGCGGCGGGCGGCGACGACCGTACGTACCTCACGACCGTCGCCGTACGGGGCATACGGGCGATCGGCGAACCGGATCTGCGCGCCGCCCTCACCCACCGCGACCAGTCGTAGGGGTCGGTTTCCGGTCGGCGTGAACCGCACGCCGGGGGCGCACAGGGGTCATTGGCGCCGACACCACCGGGGCGGTGCTTGCCTTCACCGACAGCCGAACGAAACATCCCTTTTGTCGCCGCTGTGCTCCGAAGGGATACGCGATGAGAGCAGCCGCCCTCTACTCGGCCGCAGGATCCTTGCTCCTGACCACTCTCGCCGCGGCGCCGGCCGGCGGCGCGTCCGTCGTACCGGACACGGCCGCGGTGCGGGGTACGGCGGTGGCCGCCGCGCGGGCCCGGGCCGCCGGAATCGACTTCGGCAACTGCGCCGAGGCGCAGGACATGCCGGGCAGTCTGAAGTGCGGCACGGTGTCCGTGCCGCTCGACTACGCGGATCCGAACGGCAGGCAGATCAAGCTGACGGTGAGCCGGGTCCTGGCCACGCACACCGACCCGCACAACAGCAAGCGCCGGGTGCCCCGGCAGGGCGCGCTGGTCTTCAACCCGGGCGGGCCGGGCGGCGACGGCCTGTACTTCCCGCTGGTCGGGCTGCTGCCGGAGTGGAAGCGCATCGGGTCGGCGTACGACCTGGTCGGCTACTCCCCGCGCGGCGTCGGCCGCTCGGCGCCGCTGTCCTGCCAGGACCCCAGGCACTTCTTCAAGGCGCCCTCGCAGTCGCCGACGTACCCCTCGGAGTCGTACAAGAAGGAGCGCATCGCGCAGGCGAAGGCGTACGCGCGCGGGTGCGCGAAGCGGGCGGGCGGTGCGCTGCGGCACTACAACTCGCTCAACAACGCGCGCGACCTGGACGTGCTGCGGGCGGCGCTGGGCGAGGACCGGCTGACGTTCATGGGGGCCTCGTACGGCACCTACTTCGGGGCGCTGTACGCGACGCTGTTCCCGTCCCACGTGCGGCGGATGGTGTTCGACTCGGCGGTGAACCCGGATCCGGAGCGCGTCTGGTACCGCAACAACCTCGACCAGTCGGCCGCGTTCGAGGGGCGCTGGACGGACTTCCGGGAGTGGATCGCCAGGCACGACGACGTGTACGGGCTGGGGCGGACCGCCGGTGCGGTGCAGCGCAGCTACGACCGGGCGAGCGCGCAGCTGGCGGCGGAACCGGCCGGGGGGAAGGTGGGTCCCGCGCAGTTGCAGGGGGCGTTTCTGACGGCCGGGTACTACGACGACTACTGGCCGCACCGGGCGCAGGCGCTGTCGGAGTACCTGAAGGGCGATCCGAAGCAGCTGATCGCGCAGGCGGCGCCGGTGGCGGGGGCGGCGGCCGAGGCGGAGAACTCCAACGCGGTGTACACGGCGGTCGAGTGCAACGACGCCGACTGGCCGACGGACTTCCGGGTCTGGGACCGGGACAACACGCGGCTCGCGCGGGTGGCGCCGTTCGAGACCTGGGACAACGTGTGGATGAATCTGCCGTGCGCGTACTGGCCGGTGCGGCATCAGGAGCCGGTGGATGTGCGGACGGGGCCCGGTGAGCTGCCGGCGACGCTGATCCTTGCCGCCGAACGGGATGCGGCCGCGCCCTATGAGGGGGCGCTGGAGCTGCACCGGCGGTTGTCGGGGTCGGTGCTGGTGACGGAGCGGGACGCGGGGACCCACGGGATCGCGGGCGGGCCGAACCGGTGCGTCAACGGCTACCTGGACGCGTATCTGCTGGAGGGCCGGATGCCGGTGCGGCGCGCGGCGTGCGCACCGCACCAGGAACCCCGGCCGACGAGCCCCTCACGGAAAGCGACTCCACGACCCGCTCATTGATCAGGCAAGGCCCGCCACAAGCTCTGCGATGTCCTTGCGGCGGCCCGTGTAGAACGGGACCTCCTCGCGGACGTGCATGCGGGCCTCCGAGGCGCGGAGGTGGCGCATGAGGTCGACGATGCGGTACAGCTCGTCGGCCTCGAAGGCGAGGATCCACTCGTAGTCGCCGAGCGAGAAGGACGCGACCGTGTTGGCGCGGACGTCCGGGTAGCCGCGCGCCATCTTGCCGTGGTCGGCGAGCATGCGTCGGCGGTCCTCGTCGGGCAGCAGATACCAGTCGTAGGACCGCACGAAGGGGTACACGCTCACGTAGTTGCGGGGCGTCTCGTCGGCGAGGAACGCTGGGATGTGCGAACGGTTGAACTCGGCCGGGCGGTGCAGCGCCATGTTCGACCAGACCGGCTCCAGAGCGCGGCCCAGCTTCGTGCGGCGGAAGAGGTTGTACGCCTCCTGCAGCTGGTCGCTGGTCTCCGCGTGCCACCAGATCATGAGGTCGGCGTCGGCGCGCAGGCCGGACACGTCGTACGTGCCGCGGATCGTCACGTCCTTGGCGGCGAGCTGGTCGAAGAGGTCCTGGACCTCGTCGGCGTAGCCCGCGCGGTCCTCGGGCAGTACGTCCTTCAGCTTGAAGACGGACCACAGGGTGTAGCGGATGACCTCGTTCAGGTCCTTGGCCAGCTTGCCCTTGTTCGGGATCCGGGCGGCCTCGGTGGTGGGGGCGTCGTCACTCATGTCCCTCATTCTCCCGCTCCGCCGTGCAGGCTCTGCACCGGGTTGGCGGTGAGCTCCTGCACAGCGCCCAGGTCGCCGTCGAGCTGGTCGACCGCCGCGTACGCGCTCGCGATGCAGGCCGGGATGCCGACGCCGTCGTACTGCGCGCCGCACACGGCGAGGCCGGGGAGCTTGGCGACGTGTTCGCGGATGCGGGCCACGCGCGCGTGGTGGCCGACGGGGTACTGGGGCAGACCGTCGGTCCAGCGGGTGACGCGGGTGGCGACCGGCGTGGCGTCGAGGCCGGTGGCCTGGTGAAGGTCGTGGCGGGAGACGTCGACCAGGTCGGCGTCGTCGCGGCCGAGGATCTCCGTCTCGCCGTACCGGCCGACCGAGGTGCGCAGGACGACCAGGTCGGGGTTCTCGTCGGCGATCCAGCCCCACTTCTGGGAGGCGAACGTCGACGCCTTGATGGTGCGCCCGTCGACCGGCGGTACCAGGAAGCCGCTGCCCTCGGGGAGCGCGATGCCGGCGCGGCGGTAGGCGAGGGTGATCAGGGCCATGGAGGCGTACTCGACGCCGGCGAGCTCAGTGGCGGCGGCGGGGGCCTCGGCGCGCAGGAGGGCGGCGGCGACGGGGGCGGGGACGGCGAGGACGACGGCGTCGGTGTGCAGCACACGGTCGGCGGTGGTCACCCGCCAGCCGGACCCGGCCTCGCGGCGCAGCTCCGTCACCGGCGCGCCCGTGACGATCTCGCCGCCCGCCGCCCGCACCGCGTCGGCGACCGCGAGCGGCAGGGTGCCGACGCCGCCCTCGATGCCCATGAACACCGGGCCCGTCTGCTGGGCCGCGGCCGCCTTCGCCTGGATCTCGCGGACGGCCTGCGTCAGGGAGTCGTGCGTCTTCGCCGCCTGGTACAGCTGCGGGACAGCCGAGCGCATCGAGATGCGGTAGGCGTCGCCCGCGTAGACGCCGCCCAGCAGGGGCTCCACCAGGCGGTCGACGACCTCGCGGCCGAGGCGCTCGGCCACGTACTCCCCGACGGCCACGTCGTCGCCGACCTCCGTGCGGGGCAGGTCGGCGTCGCGCTCGATGCGGGCGAGGCCCTCGTCCGAGAGGACGCCGGAGAGGGCGGCGGCGGTGCCGGGGACGCCCATGACGTGACCCTTGGGCATGGGGCGCAGGGCGCCGCGGGTCCAGATGGAGGCCGTCGCCGTGGCCGGCGGCTGGAGGCGGTCGGTGAGGCCCACCTCGCGCGCGAGGGCGACCGCTTCCGGTCTGCGGGCCAGCATCGACTCGGCGCCGAGGTCCACGCGCGCGCCCGCGATCTCGCCCGGCAGCAGCTTGCCGCCGACGCGGTCCGACGCCTCCAGCACGGTCACCCGCGCGCCCCGCGCCAGCAGCCGGTGAGCGGCGGCCAGCCCCGCGATGCCGGCCCCGATGACGACGGCCGACCCCGCACCCGTACGACTCTCCACTTCGCGCATGCCCTCAGCCTCTCAGACCCCACTGACAGCCCGTCCCCGCTCCGGTGTCCTTCACGAGTCCCGACCGTGACCGCATCGGGACCGGCCCCACCCCAACGTCCGTGCCCCTCCCGGCGTCGAAGGAGCGTCAGTCGTCAAGACCCTCGGGGGGTACGCCCACATGCGCGCACGACGTTCCGTACGACCTGTCCACGCCCTGACCGGGCTGCTGCTGGCCACCGCGCTCGCGCTGACCGGATGCAGCGGCGGCGCGAACGACAGCAGCGCCGGCGGCAAGGCCGCGGACGGCGCCGCCGCCCAGAGCGACGCCAAGGGGGCCGCCCCCGGCGGTGCCAAGGAAGCGAGCGGCGCCGAGGCGACCCGGCCGCCGAGCCTCGCGGTGAGCCACATCATCCGCACCGCCTCGCTGACCGTGCAGGTCAAGGACGTGCCGAAGGCCCTCGACGAGGCCCGCACCACCACCGAGAACGCGGGCGGCTACGTCGGGAACGAGACCACCAGCCGCGACGACGAGGGCCGCGAGCACACGCGCGTGGTGCTGCGTGTGCCGGTCGAGAAGTACGACGAGGTCCTCGCCGACCTCCAGGGCGCGGGCAAGCTCCTGAACCGCACCGCGAAGGCCGAGGACGTCACCGACCAGGTCGTCGACGTGGACAGCCGCATCCGGTCGCAGCGGGCCAGTGTGGCCCGGGTCCGCGAGCTGATGGACCGGGCGACCAAGCTGAGCGACGTCGTGGAGCTGGAGGGCGAGTTGAGCAGCCGGGAGGCCGACCTGGAGGCGCTGCTCGCCCAGCAGGCGTCCCTGAAGGACCGCACCAGCCTGGCCACCATCACGCTGTCCCTGTCCGGGACGCCGGTGAAGAAGGCCGCCGCGAAGGACGACGACCCCGGCTTCCTGGACGCGCTGTCCGGCGGCTGGAACGCCTTCGTGACGATGCTGCGCTGGCTGGCGGTGGCCTTCGGCGCGGTGCTGCCGTTCGCCGCGGTGGCCGTCGTGCTCGTACTGGCGTGGCTGCGGCTGGTCCGGCCCCGGGTGCGGACCAGCGCCCCCGAGGAGAGCCGCGGGCAGGACTGAAATGCCCTGCCCCCGTAGCGTGTTCGCATGAGCATGAGCGCTGCGAGGGAACGACTGGTCGTGATCGGCGGCGACGCCGCGGGAATGTCCGCGGCGTCGCAGGCACGCCGCCTGAAGGGCCCGGACGAGCTGGAGATCGTGGCCTTCGAGCGCGGCCACTTCACCTCGTACTCGGCGTGCGGCATCCCGTACTGGGTGGGCGGCGACGTCGAGGAGCGGGACCAGCTGATCGCCCGTACGCCCGAGGAGCACCGCGCGCGGGACATCGACCTGCGGATGCGTACGGAGGTCACCGAGATCGACGTGGCGAACGGTCGGGTACGCGCGCGTGACGTCGATTCCGGGGAGGAGTCCTGGACGTCGTACGACAAACTCGTGATCGCGACCGGTGCCCGGCCGATCCGTCCGGACATGCCGGGCGCGGACGCCCCCGGGGTGCACGGGGTGCAGACGCTCGACGACGGGCAGGCGCTGCTGGACTCGCTGGCACGCACGCGTGGGCGTCGCGCGGTGGTCGTCGGGGCCGGGTACATCGGTGTGGAGATGGCCGAGGCGCTGATCAACCGGGGCTACGAGGTGACGGTCGTCAACCGCGGCAGCGAGCCGATGTCGACGCTCGACCCGGACATGGGCCGCCTGGTGCACCAGGCCATGGAGGGCATGGGCATCGCCATGGTCAACGACGCCGGGGTCACGAAGATCCTCACCGGCGAGGACGGCCGGGTGCGGGCGGTGGCCACGGAGGACGCCGAGTACCCGGCGGACGTGGTGGTGCTGGGCATCGGCGTGCGTCCCGAGACGGCGCTGGCCAAGGCCGCCGGGCTGCCCCTGGGGGCTCACGGCGGGCTGCTCACGGACCTCGCCATGCGGGTGCGCGGGTACGAGAACATCTGGGCCGGCGGGGACTGCGTGGAGGTCCTCGACCTGGTCTCCGGGCAGGAGCGGCACATCGCGCTGGGCACGCACGCCAACAAGCACGGACAGGTCATCGGCGCCAATGTCGGAGGCGACTACGCGACCTTCCCCGGGGTGGTCGGCACCGCCGTCTCCAAGGTCTGCGACCTGGAGATCGCCCGCACCGGCCTGCGCGAGAAGGACGCGCGCAGGGCCGGGCTGCGGTTCGTCACGGTCACCATCGAGTCGACCAGCCGGGCGGGCTACTACCCGAACGCCGCCCCCATGACGGTGAAGATGCTCGCCGAGCGCCGCACGGGGCGGCTGCTCGGCGTGCAGATCGTGGGCCGGGAGGGCGCGGGCAAGCGGGTCGACATCGCCGCGGTGGCCCTGACGGCCGGGATGACGGTGGAGCAGATGACGGCCCTGGACCTGGGCTACGCCCCACCGTTCAGCCCGGTCTGGGACCCCGTCCTGGTGGCCGCCCGCAAGGCCACCGCGAAGGTACGCGCCTCCTGAGGGCGCCGGCGGCTACGCCGAGCCGTTGATCCGCTCGATGGCCTGCCGGGCCTGCTCGGCCGGCGGCCGCGGCGGCAGCGAGGACACGGAGGCCGTGGTCGTCACGGCCACCGGCTGCTCCCCGGCGGGCTTGGCGTGCGCGGCTGCGGGCCGCGTGGTCCTGAGACGGTTGCTCACCGCCTCGTCGAGGGACACCGGGCGCTGCATCTGCGAGGCCAGCCGGCCGGCCTCCTGGCCCAGCCTGGCCACGTCCTCCCAGGGCAGTTGGATCACAAGGGCCAGCTCGGCCTCGCCGTTCGGCAGGGCCTGGACCGGCAGCGGAGGAGTAACTCGGTCGTTCATCGCCTGTTCCTCACGTCGTCCCCGCGACCCGCCTTCCCCGCGCCGCGGGCGGTTGCCGAGTCATACGCACGCGCGCGTGCCCGCGTTCACTCAGGTTCGCCCCGCTCATCGCGGGCACTAATCCCTTGTGGTCATCCCCGTCCATGACGTGAACCCGGTGCGCCGCACCCCCTGGGTGACGTACGCGCTGATCGCCGCGAACGTGTACGTGTTCCTGGCCACGCCCGGCATAGCGGGCTCGGTGGCCGGCGGCAGCGACCTGGCGCAGCTGTGTCATCTGCAGGCGTTCCTGGACCACTACGCGGCGGTGCCGCGGGAGTTGATCCACCATCAGCTGCCGCGGACGGTCCCCACGGGCGACGTCGGCAGGAGCGCGGGCGGCGCCCTGGGCTGCGTGGTGGCCCCGCCGGGCTACGACAAGTCGCCCGTGGTGTCGGTCTTCACCGCGATGTTCCTGCACGGCAGCTGGCTGCACCTGCTGGGCAACATGCTGTTCCTGCTGATCTTCGGCAACAACGTCGAGGACCGCATGGGGCATGTGCGGTACCTGCTCTTCTACGTCGTCTGCGGCTACGCGGCGGGATACGGCTTCGCGCTCCTCAACGCCGACTCGACCGACCCGCTGATCGGCGCCTCGGGAGCCATCGCGGGCGTACTGGGCGCCTATCTGGTCCTGTATCCGAAGGCCAGGGTCTGGGTGCTCGTCCCGTTCCTGATCTTCCTGCCGCTCAGGCTGCCGGCCTGGCTGGTGCTGGGCTTCTGGTTCGTGCTGCAGGCGGTGTACTCGTCCGGCGAGGGCGTCTCCGACGCCGGGACGGTGGCGTACGCCGCCCATGTGGTGGGCTTCCTGGCCGGCATGCTCCTCGCCTGGCCGCTCAAGCCGGGCACTCCCCCGCCGCCGGAACCGCGCGGCCTGCTGTTCGGCAGGCGGGCCCGGCCCCGGCACACCTGGTGAGTCAGCGGGCAGTGCGCGTGTGGACGTACTCCACGAGGCGGGTCAGCGCGTCCGGGTCGGTGGACGGCATGACGCCGTGGCCGAGGTTGAAGACATGGCCCTCCAGGCCCGCGGCGGCTTCCAGCACCTCGTCGGTCTTGGCCTCGACGGCCTCCGGGGTGGTGAACAGGATCGTCGGGTCGAGGTTGCCCTGCAGCGCCTTGCCGGGGCCGACGCGGCGGGCGGCCTCGTCCAGCGGGACGCGCCAGTCGACGCCGACGACGTCCGCGCCGGCCTCGCCCATGAGCTTCAGCAGCTCGCCGGTGCCGACGCCGAAGTGGATGCGCGGGACGCCGTAACCGGCGACGGCGTCGAGGACCTTCGCGGAGGCCGGCATCACCGAGCGGCGGTAGTCGGCGGGGGCGAGGGAGCCGACCCAGGAGTCGAAGACCTGGATCGCGGAGGCGCCGGCCTCGATCTGCACCTTCAGGAAGGCGATCGTGATGTCCGCGAGCCGGTCGAGCAGGTCGGCCCAGAGCTCCGGGTCGCCGTACATCATCGCCTTGGCGTTCTCGTACGTGCGCGACGGACCGCCCTCGACGAGGTAGCTCGCGAGGGTGAAAGGCGCGCCGGCGAAGCCGATGAGGGGGGTGGCGCCGAGTTCGCGGGTGAGCAGGCCGATCGCCTCGGTGACGTAGGAGACGTCCTCGGGGGTGAGGTCGCGCAGTCGGGCCAGGTCGGCGCGGGTGCGGATCGGCTTCTCGACGACCGGGCCGACGCCGGGCTTGATGTCGAGGTCGATGCCGATGGCCTTGAGCGGGACGACGATGTCGCTGAAGAAGACCGCCGCGTCGACGCCGTGCCGGCGGACCGGCTGGAGGGTGATCTCGGCGGCCAGTTCGGGCCGCGTGCAGGACTCCAGCATCGGGACGCCCTCGCGCACCTTGCGGTACTCCGGCAGCGAGCGCCCGGCCTGCCGCATGAACCAGACAGGGGTGTGCGGCACGGGCTCGCGTCGGCAGGCCTTGAGGAAGGCGGAGTCGTAGGTCACGGACTGCTGCGGGGTGTCGTTGGCGCTCACGGGGCAAGTCTCGCACGGCGGTGGAGATCGCCCCGCCGCGCGTGGGGGTTCGCGCACAGCAGGGTGTCTTGCCCTGCACGAAGGCCCGGTTCCCCTTAATCTTCCCCGCATGGCTGCGGCTCAAGGACGACTGTCGGACGGCGCTGACGGAATGGACGACACCAAGGAGGGGGACCGGGATGGGAGCGGTACGGCTCCGCCGGCCTTCCTGGCCGCGGTGCAGGCGCTGCGCGGCAGCCGGCTGAGGCCTCAGATCGAGGTCGAGTCGACGCGGGCGCCCCAGCGGCTCGCGCCGTTCGCCTACGCGCTGGAGGCCACCGTCGTCGACGGCGACCAGGACCTGGCCGACGGCCGGCTGGTGCTGCTGCACGACCCCGACGGGCACGAGGCCTGGCGGGGAGCGTTCCGGCTGGTGACGCTGGTGCGGGCCGAGCTGGAGCCGGAGATGGCGGCGGACCCGCTGCTGCCGGAGGTGTGCTGGTCCTGGCTGACCGGCGCGTTGTCCGCGCGCGGACTGTCGTACGGCGAACCGAGCGGGACCGTCACGCGGGCCAGCTCGCACTATTTCGGTGGGCTCGCGGAGCGCCCGGCGGCCTCGCAGATCGAGATCCGGGCTTCCTGGACGCCCCGGGAGGGGCTCGGCGGGGTGCCGGACACGGCGGCCCACCTGGCCTCCTGGTGCGATCTGCTGGCCCAGGTCGCGGGGCTGCCGCCGGCCGGGCCGGGCGACGCGTCCGTGGTGACGCTGCCGCAGCGTCGCGATCCCCAGTCCCGCTGACGTTTTTGTCATCGTTTTGTCGATACGGCCACTTTCAATCAGGAACCGGCCCTCGAACGAACCGATTCGTTCACCGAACGATCGACCACGTGTCCGAATTGCACAGATTTCCACTCACTAAATCGTGATCTTTCACTAAAGGGCTCCGGGTTTGGTGCCGAAGACGACTGTGACCTTCAAAGCCGTCCCGCACCCCAGGAGGCCTGGTGTCCGTTCTCCTCGAGCAGCCCGCAAGCCTGGTCGCCTACCGTCCCAACAAGCCGACCGCCATGGTGGTCGTGGCCGACCCCCGAGTCCGCTCCACCGTCACCCGCCACCTGTGGGCCCTCGGGGTGCGCGACGTCATCGAGGCGTCGTCCATCGCCGAGGCCCGTCCCCGTATCGGCAACCCGCGCGACATCTGCGTCGCCGACGTCCACCTGCCCGACGGCTCCGGCCTCACCATCCTGTCGGAGACCCGCGCCGCGGGCTGGCCCAACGGCCTGGCCCTGTCCGCCGCCGACGACATCGGCGCCGTGCGCAACGCCCTCGCGGGCGGCGTCAAGGGCTACGTCGTCACCGGCACCCGCACCAACGTCGGGCTCCCCACCCGGCCCGGTGCCGCCCCCATCGGCGCGGCCGGCGCCCGTATGCACCGCCGCCCCCCGGGTGCCCCGAGCCACCCGGGCGGCTACCGCGAACTGTCCGGCCGTGAGGTCGAGGTCCTTCGGCTGGTCGCGGAGGGCCAGTCGAACAAGGCGATCGGCGTCTCGATGGGCCTGTCCGCGCTGACCGTCAAGAGCCACCTCGCCCGTATCGCCCGCAAGCTCGGCACGGGCGACCGCGCCGGGATGGTCGCGGTGGCCCTGCGGACCGGCATCATCCACTGACACCGGCAGATCCACTGACACCGGCACATCCACCGATACCAGCAGCTCACCGGCCCCGGTGGTTCAATCCCGCACAATTCACGGACGTGAACCGGAGCGCCCGCCGACCCCATGTCCGTACCCCACCTGTCGTGAACCGGATGTTTCACCGACCTGACTGGTTTACGACCCTCAGGCGCCCGTCGACGGAACGTTACGTCGGCGGGCGCTGTCCATACACGGATACCCTTGACAGGTGACCGACGCCCAAGAGACCGCAGCAGACAGCCCACTGCGAACCACCGGAGGCGCCCCTCCGGAAGACGGCGGAACTTCTGTTACGGGGGCGCCGGATCCGGATGCGGCCGCGGAACCCATCCCTTTGCTCGAACCGCGTGAGGGCATTCCGCCCGTGATCGCCGACGCGGAATCGCTCGCCGAAGTGGTCGCCGCGTTCGCGGCCGGTTCCGGGCCCGTCGCCGTCGACGCCGAACGGGCGTCCGGTTACCGCTACGGCCAGCGCGCCTATCTCGTCCAGCTGCGCCGTGAGGGTGCGGGGACCGCGCTGATCGACCCCGTGGCCTGTCCGGATCTGTCCGGGCTCGGCGAGGCGCTGTCCGGCGTCGAGTGGGTGCTGCACGCGGCCACCCAGGACCTGCCCTGTCTGCGCGAGATAGGCATGATGCCGACGCGGCTGTTCGACACGGAGCTCGCGGGACGGCTCGCCGGGTTCCCGCGGGTCGGGCTCGGCGCGATGGTCGAGGGCGTCCTGGGCTACGTACTCGAAAAGGGACACTCCGCCGTCGACTGGTCGACCCGGCCGCTGCCCGAGCCGTGGCTGCGGTACGCGGCGCTGGACGTGGAACTGCTGGTCGACCTGCGGGACGCGCTGGAGAAGGAGCTGGACCGGCAGGGGAAGCTGGAGTGGGCGCGCCAGGAGTTCGACGCGATCGCGGCCGCGCCGCCGGCCGAGCCGCGCAAGGATCCCTGGCGGCGGACGTCCGGGATGCACAAGGTGCGGCGGCGCCGGCAGCTGGCCGTGGTGCGGGAGCTGTGGCAGACGCGGGACCGCATCGCGCAGCGGCGGGACGTGTCGCCGGGGAAGGTGCTCAGTGACGCGGCGATCGTCGAGGCGGCGCTCGCCGTGCCGGCCAATGTCCACGCCCTCGCGGCCCTGAACGGGTTCGGGCATCGGATGGGGCGGCGGCAGCTGGAGCAGTGGCAGGCCGCCGTCGACCGGGCCAAGGCGCTGACGGACGCGCAGTTGCCGGCGCCGGGGCAGCCGGTGACCGGGCCTCCGCCGCCGCGGGCCTGGGCCGACAAGGATCCGGCGGCCGCGGCCCGGTTGTCCGCGGCGCGGGCCGGGGTCTCGGCGCTGGCCGAGCGGCTGAACATGCCCCAGGAGAACCTGATCACACCGGACACCGTGCGGCGGGTCTGCTGGGAGCCGCCGAGGGTTGTGGACGCCGAGTCGGTGGGGGGTGCGCTGGCCGGGTATGGGGCGCGGCCTTGGCAAGTCGAGCAGGTGACTCCTGTGTTGGTGGCTGCGCTGTCCGCCTAGCCGCCGTGGGGGTTTCCGGTGTACGACGGCTGCGGGTTCGTTGTGGTTGCTCGCGCAGTTCCCCGCGCCCCTTAGGGGCGCGCTTCACCTGGTCGCGCCTCTGGTGAAACCGTTGTAGATGTAACGCTGCAGGCACAGGAAGACGATCAGTGTGGGCAGGATGACCAGGATCGCTCCTGCCGAGATCGTTTCCCAGTGGGCTCCGAACGGGCCCTTGAAGCGGAACAGGGACGTCGAGATCACGCCAAGATCCTGGTTCGGCATGTAGAGGAACGGGATGTAGAAGTCGTTGTAGACGGCGATGCCCTTCACGATGACCACCGTTGCGATGGCCGGCTTGAGCAGCGGGAAGATGATCTTTCGGTAGATCGTGAAGGCGTTGGCGCCGTCTATGCGGGCCGCCTCGTCCAGTGAGGTCGGGATGGACCGGACGAACTGCAGGAAGATGTAGATCGAGACGATGTCCGTGCCCATGTAGAGGGCGATCGGGGCCCAGCGGGTGTCGAACATGCCGAAGCTGGTGACGATCTGGAACGTCGCCACCTGGGTCGTCACCCCGGGGACCAGCGCCGCGATCAGGAACAGGGCCACCACCAGCCTCTTGAACCGGAACGTGAAGCGGTCGATCGCGTACGCCGTCATCGAGCCGATCAGGACCGTGCCGGCGACCGAGACCACCAGGATGAAGGCCGTGTTGCCGAAGGCCGAGAGCATGCGGCCGTCCTGGAACGCGGTGACGTAGTTGTGGAAGTTCAGCGGGTCGTGCGGGAGCGTGAGCGCCCCCGTGTCGTTCGAGGTCTCCTGCTCTGTTTTGAGGGAGGTCAGGAAGACGACGAGGAGCGGGAGGACGACCACCACGCTCGCCGTGATCAGGGACAGGTAGACCAAGGCGCGGGCCACTGCTCGGCGGGTCATACGAGGTCCACCTTCTCGTCGGGGACCAGTCGGCGCTGGATCCACGTCACCAGGAGGATGATCAGCAGGAGTACGACGGCGGCCGCGGAGGCCAGGCCCGTCTTGTTGAACTGGAAGGCCAGCTTCACCGTCTGGATCACGAAGGTCTCGGTGCCGGTCGCCCCGCCAGTCATGATGTACGGGATGTCGAAGGCCGAGAGGGATCCGGAGATCGAGAGGATCACTGTCAGGGTCAGGACCGGTTTGATGCCCGGCGCGATGATGTGCCGGAACTGGTGCCAGCGGTTCGCGCCGTCCAGTTCGGCGGCCTCGTACAACTCCCCCGGGATGGACTGGATCGCGCCCAGGAACAGGACGAAGTTCAGGCCCAGGTAGCGCCAGACCGAGACGCCCGCGAGGGAGGTGTTCGCGGAGACCGGGGTGCCCAGCCAGGCGTGGTCGGAGTGGTAGCCGAAGAGGGCGAGGACCGAGTCGAGGGTGCCGCCGTCCTGGAAGAAGTACAGGAAGACGAAGCCGATCGCGACACCGTTGATCAAGTACGGGAAGAAGAGCAGGCCCTTGAAGAAGTTCCGGAAGCGGACGTCGAAGCTGAGGACCGTCGCGAAGTAGAGGGCCGCGACGATCTGGACGACGGACGCGGCCAGGTAGTAGCCGCTGACCCAGAAGACCTCGAACAGGTCGGGGCGGGTGAAGAGTTCGGTGTAGTTGCCGACGCCCGTGTAGTGCAGCTCGGGGCTGACGCCGTCCCAGTCGGTGAAGCTGTACGCCAGCATGTTGGCGATCGGCGCGTACGTGAAGGTGATCAGGAAGGCGAGCGGGGCGAGGAGGAAGAGCCAGGGCGTGAGGCCCCGCCACACGCGGGTGCCGCGTGGGGCGGGGGCCGGGAGCGGGATGGGCGACGGGCCCGAAGTGGCCTTCCGTACGACCGACTTGTGGGTGGTGTCCGTCATCAGGACCCCACGGTCTTCTGCGCCTCGGTCCACTTCTTGCCGAGGCCGGCGAGGAAGTCGTCCAGGCTGCCCTTGCGGGCGCCGCGCGCGAGGTCGACCAGGTCCTGGCGGTAGTCGGGCTTGTTGATGCCGACCTCGGACTGGTCGTCGATGGCCTTCACCCGGGCGCCCTCGGTGTCGTCGAGCTCGATGAACTTCACGCCCTCGTCCTCGTACGGCTTCAGTACGTCGGGCAGAGCGGCGTTCTTGAGCGGGGAGATCGCCAGGTTGTCCTTGTCGTAGCCGGACTTGTCGGTGAACCAGTCGATCCAGGCGCGGGCCGCCTCCTTGTGCTTGGAGTGGACGTTGACGGCCTGGTTGTAGTCCGGGCCGATGACCGCGCAGAACTTGCCGTCCACCTGAGCCGGGAAGGGCATGAAGCCGATGTCGTCGGCGCTCAACCCGGCCTTCTTCGCCGCGTCCTGGAACTGGACGATCGCCCAGGTGCCGAGCCACTGCGTGGCGATCCTCCCCTTCGCCAACTGGGGTTTCGATAGCTCCCAGTTGGTGGTGGTCGGGTCCTTCTCGGCCAGGCCCTCGTGGACGATGTCGTACAGCAGGGTGTCCCCGATGCGCAGGTCGCTGCCCTTGGTCCAGGGATCGCCCTCGGCCAGTTTGGTCGTGGCCTGGGTGTCGCAGCTGGGCGAGCCGTTGACGAAGGTCCAGGACGTCAGGGGCCATTGGGCGGCGAAGTTGGTGTAGTACGGGGTCGCGTCCGTCCTGGACTTGATCGCCTTCAGGTCGGTGAGGAACTCGGCCGGTGTGGTGGGCCACTTGGTGACGCCGGCCTCCCGCCAGACCTTCTTGTTGTAGACGAAGCCGGGGCTCACGCCGATCGGGCTCTGGCCGTAGACCTTGCCGTCGACCGTGGTGAAGTCGGTGAAGCGGTACTTCTTGCTGCGCTCGGCCTGGGTGCCGAGGGACGCGAAGAAGCGAGGGTAGTCGCTCTTCTTCACGACACCCGGGATCAGCAGGACGTCCCCGTAGTTCTCCGTGTTCATCCGGATCTTGACCTCGGCCTCGTAGTTCGTGAGGGCCTCGAACTCGACCTTGACCTTCGGGTACGTCTTGTTGAACGCGGCGGCGTACTTCTTCATCGTGCCGTCCTGCACGAGGTCGGTGCGCTGGGTCAGGACCTTGATGGTTCCGGACACCTTTGACGGATCGTCAGGGGCCTTCGCCTCCGCGCCCTTCGACGTGCCTCCTGTACCGGTACAGGCCGTGAGGACGAGAGCGGCTCCGGCGGCGACGGCGAGGACTGTACGGCGGGATGTACGGCGGGACATGTGCATCAGCTCCGTTCATGGTTCACGTTCATGGGACGGACGAGCACGAGCGGGTTGGCTGGTTCGGAACTCTGACAACGTTTTCTTAACCGGTAAAGTCCCTATTCCGCCAAGGCTGCCGAAAGTTTTCCGAGCACTGGTCTCAAACGGTTTAGTCCGAACGGTTCAGGGAGTGTGCATGCTGGAGGCGACACCGCTCACCGAGGGATGGGTCCTGCGGCACGAAGGGGAGGGACTTCCGGCCGCGGTGCCGGGCTGTGTGCACACCGATCTGCTGGCGGCGGGGGTGATCCCGGACCCTTTCCTCGGGCGCGACGAAGCCGAGGTCGCGTGGGTGGGGCGGCGCGAGTGGACGTACGAGACCGAGCTGCGGACCGGGTCCGGGCACGAGCAGACCGACCTCGTCCTCGACGGGCTCGACACCGCCGCCGAGGTCATGGTCGACGGTCAACTCCTGGGCCGGACAAGGAACATGCACCGGTCCTACCGCTTCGACGTGACCGGGATGTCGGGGCGGCTCTCGGTGCGGTTCGTGTCCGCGTACGCCGAGGCGGAGGCCGTGCGCGGGCGGGTCGGCGAGCGGCCGGCCGCCTACGCCGAGCCGTACCAGTACATCCGCAAGATGGCCTGCTCCTTCGGCTGGGACTGGGGGCCGACGCTGGTGACGGCCGGAATCTGGCGGCCGGTGCGACTTGAGCACTGGTCGACGGCCCGGATCACCCGGGTGCGGCCGCTGGTGACCGTCGAAGACGGCCTGGGCGTGGTCGAGTTGCGCTTCGAGGTGGAGCGGTCCCGCGTGGAGGCGCCGCTGGCCGTCGAGGCCACGGTGGGCGGGGTGCGGGCACGGGCCGACATCGACGGGACCGAGGGGGTCGTTCGGCTTCGGGTGCCGGACGTGCGGTTGTGGTGGCCGCGGGGGTACGGCGAACAGCCCTTGTACGACGTCGAGTTGACGTTGCTGGGCGGTGGCGAGGCGCTGGACGTGTGGCGGCGGCGGGTCGGGTTCCGGACCGTCGAGCTGGACACCTCGCCGGATGCGCACGGCACCGGGTTCACGCTGGTCGTCAATGGCGAGCGGCTCTTCGCGCGCGGGGTCAACTGGATCCCGGACGACGTGTTCCCCTCGCGCGTCACCCGCGAGCGCTACCGGGAGCGGCTCGGGCAGGCGGCCGACGCGAACGTGGATCTGGTGCGGGTGTGGGGCGGCGGTATCTACGAGAGCGAGGACTTCTACGATGCCTGCGACGAACTGGGGCTGCTGGTCTGGCAGGACTTCCCCTTCGCCTGCGCCGCGTACCCGGAGGAGCAGCCGCTGCGCGGGGAGGTGGAGGCCGAGGCGCGGGAGAACGTCGTACGGCTGATGCCGCACCCCTCGCTGGTGCTGTGGAACGGCAACAACGAGAACCTGTGGGGGTTCCGGGACTGGGGCTGGGAGGAGCGGCTCGCCGGGGACTCCTGGGGCGAGGGGTACTACCTGGGCGTACTGCCGCGGGTGGTGGCCGAGTTGGATCCGACGCGGGTGTACACGGCGGGCAGTCCGTGGTCCGGGTCGTGGGAGCGGCACCCGAACGATCCGGCGCACGGGACGCATCACTCGTGGGAGGTGTGGAACCGGACCGGCTACGGGGAGTACCGGGATCAAGTCCCGCGGTTCGTGGCCGAGTTCGGGTGGCAGGCGCCGCCCGCGTACGCCACGCTGCGGCGGGCGCTGCCGGGTGAGGAGCTCGCCGCGGACTCTCCCGGCGTGCTGCACCATCAGAAGGCCGACGACGGGAACGGGAAGCTGCGGCGGGGTCTTGAGCGGCATTTCGCCTTTCCCGAGGGGGACTTCGACCGCTGGCACTATCTGACGCAGGTGAACCAGGCGCGTGCGGTCGCCGCCGGGATCGAGCACTGGCGGGCCAACTGGCCGGTGTGTGCGGGGACGGTCGTGTGGCAGCTCAACGACTGCTGGCCCGTGACGAGTTGGGCGGCGGTCGACGGGGACGGGCGGGAGAAGCCGCTGTACCACGAGCTGCGGCGGCTGTACGCGGACCGGCTGCTGACGGCTCAAGTGCGGGGTCGGGGGCTGGTGTTGGCGGTCGTCAACCAGGCGGCGGAGGCCTGGGCGGGGAGGGTGCGGCTGCGGCGGATGTCGGTGGACGGCGGGGTGATCGGCGAGGCCGAGGTGGACTTCCGGGCGGAACGGCGGGCCGTTGCCGAGGTGGGGGTGCCGCCGGAGCTGGTGCCGGTGGGGCCGAAGGAGTTCCTGGTGGCTGACGCGGAGGGGGAAGCGGGCGCGGAGCGGAATGCGGCCGCGGAGGGGGAAGCAGGCGCGGAGCGGAATGCGGCCGCGGAGGGGGAAGCAGGCGCGGAGCGGAAGGCAGGCGCCGAGCGGAAGGCAGGCGCCGAGCGGGAAGCGGGCGCGGGCGCGAGCTCGACGCCGAGTGGTCTGCGGGCCCTGTACTTCCCCTCCCCCGACCGTGAAATCCCGTACCCCCGGCCCGAGTTCGACGTCTCCGTGGCTCCGGGTGCCGTGACGGTGACGGCCCACACCCTCGTACGGGATCTGCTGCTGCAGGCGGACCGGCTCGACCCTGACGCACGGGCCGACCGGGGGCTGGTGACGCTGTTGCCCGGGGAGCGGGTGACCATCGGGGTCAGTGGGTGGAAGACTCCCGATCCCGACACCGCCCGAGCCGCCCTGTACTGCCTGGAGACCGGCCGATGACCACCTCCCGCGTCACCATCAAGGACGTCGCCGCGCGTGCCGGTGTGTCCAAGGGTGCCGTGTCGCTCGCCTTCAACCACAAGCCGGGGCTCTCGGAGGCGACCCGGGACCGGATCTTCGAGGCGGCGCGGGAGCTGGGCTGGGCGCCGAACCTCACCGCGCGGACGCTGGCCGGGTCGCGGGTGGACGTGGTGGGGCTGGCGATCTGCCGGCCGGCCCGGCTGCTGGGCCTGGAGCCCTTCTACATGGAGTTCGTCTCGGGCGTGGAGAGCGTGCTGATCGAGCGGAACTGCTCGCTGCTGCTGCGGCTCGTACGGAACGTGGAGGAGGAGGTCGGGCTGCAGGAGACATGGTGGCGGGGGCGACAGACCGGGGGATCGATCCTGGTCGACTTCCGGGCCGACGACCCCCGTGTGAGCGCAGTCGAGCGGCTGGGGATGCCGGTCGTGGCCGTCGGACATCCCTCGCTGACCGGCTCGCTCACCTCCGTGTGGACGGACGACGCGACCGCCGTGACGGAGGCCGTGCGGTATCTCGCGGCGCTCGGGCACCGGCGGATCGCGCGCGTGGGAGGCGCCGCCGCGCTCGGGCACACGGCGATGCGCACCGCCGCCTTCGACGAGGCGGCGCGGGCCCTGGAGCTGGCCGGGGCGTGGCAGGTGACCACCGACTACTCCGGCGAGGCGGGGGCGCGGGCCACCCGGTCGCTGCTCAGCGCGGCGCCCGCGGACCGGCCGACGGCGATCGTCTACGACAACGACATCATGGCGGTGGCCGGTCTTTCGGTGGCCGCGGAGATGGGGCTGAGCGTGCCCGGGGACGTCTCGCTGCTCGCCTGGGACGACTCCCAGCTGTGCCGGCTGACGCATCCGACGCTCTCCGCGATGAGCCATGACGTGCACGGATTCGGGGCGGACGCGGCCCGGACACTGTTCGGGGTGATCACGGGAGACGGGCCGGGATCGCATCCCGTACCCACTCCGGTTCTCACTCCGCGCGGCTCGACGGCCCCTCCGCGGATGTGACCTTCGCCGCTCCCGCCGTCAGGGGTGTGCAGTTACGTTACCCGTAAGTAGCATGGGGCTGAGCGCGCGCTCAGCGCGGCCGCAGCAGTGCAGATCCCGCATCTGGAGGAGAGCCATCGTGCCTCGTACCGTCAGGGACGTCGTCTTCGTCGACGGCGTCCGCACCCCGTTCGGCAAGGCGGGCCCGAAGGGCATCTACCACGAGACCCGGGCCGACGACCTCGTCGTGAAGGCGATCCGGGAGCTGCTGCGCCGCAACCCCGGTCTCGACCCCAAGAAGATCGACGAGGTCGCCATCGCCGCGACCACGCAGATCGGTGACCAGGGTCTGACCATCGGCCGCACCGCCGGAATCCTGGCCGGCCTGCCGCAGTCCGTCCCCGGCTACTCCATCGACCGCATGTGCGCCGGCGCCCTGACCGCCGTCACCACGGTCGCCGGTTCGGTGGCCTTCGGCGCGTACGACATCGCCATCGCCGGCGGTGTCGAGCACATGGGCCGTCACCCCATGGGTGAGGGCGTGGACCCGAACCCGCGGTTCGTGAGCGAGAAGCTGGTCGACGAGTCCGCCCTGTTCATGGGCATGACCGCGGAGAACCTGCACGACCGCTACCCGCAGATCACCAAGCTGCGCGCCGACGAGTACGCCGTACGCTCGCAGGAGAAGGCCGCGAAGGCGTACGCCAACGGCAAGATCCAGGCCGACCTGGTGCCGATCTCGGTCCGCCGCACCAACCCCGAGGCCGGTGAGACGGGCTGGGGTCTGGTCACGGCCGATGAGCCGATGCGCCCGGGGACCACCCTGGAGAACCTCTCCGGCCTCAAGACCCCGTTCCGCGTCCACGGCCGGGTCACCGCCGGTAACGCGGCCGGTCTGAACGACGGCGCCACCGCCTCGCTGATCGCCTCCGAGGACTTCGCCCGCGAGAACAACCTCCCGGTGAAGATGCGCCTCGTCGCGTACTCCTTCGCGGGCGTCGAGCCGGAGGTCATGGGCTACGGCCCGATCCCGGCCACCGAGAAGGCCCTCGCCCAGGCCGGGCTGTCCATCGAGGACATCGGCCTCTTCGAGATCAACGAGGCCTTCGCCGTCCAGGTGCTGGCCTTCCTCGACCACTACGGCATCGCGGACGACGACGAGCGCGTCAACCAGTACGGCGGCGCCATCGCCTTCGGTCACCCGCTGGCCTCCTCCGGCGTGCGTCTGATGACGCAGCTGGCCCGCCAGTTCGAGGAGCAGCCGAACGTCCGCTACGGCCTGACCACCATGTGCGTCGGCTTCGGCATGGGCGCGACGGTCATCTGGGAGAACCCGCACTTCGACGGAGGCGACAAGTGAGCACCACCGAACTCCTGAAGGGCGCGGCCGAGCTGTTCCCCGACGAGATCGTGACGTCCGCGCACGTACGCCACCTCGACCTGCCGTTCGGCGCCGGGCGCTTCGCGCTGATCACGCTGGACAACGGCTTCGACCACACCAAGCCGACCACCTTCGGCCCGGCCTCGCTGGCGAACCTCAACACCGCCGTCGACCAGGTCGAGAAGGAGGCCGCGGCCGGCGAGATCGTCGGTGTCGGCATCACCGGCAAGCCGTTCATCTTCGCGGTCGGCGCCGACCTCAAGGGCGTCGAGCTGCTCAAGGAGCACAAGGACGCGCTGGCCATCGGCAAGGGCGGCCACGAGGTCTTCAAGCGC
Organism: Streptomyces sp. NPDC047081; assembly: GCF_040643775.1. Taxonomy (NCBI): domain Bacteria; kingdom Bacillati; phylum Actinomycetota; class Actinomycetes; order Kitasatosporales; family Streptomycetaceae; genus Streptomyces; species Streptomyces sp. NPDC047081. The sequence goes on from NZ_JBEYUY010000014.1 coordinate 96,799, forward strand.
CTGTCGGGCCTCGCGGTCCCGACCTTCGCGTACTACAACGGTGCCGCGATGGGCGGTGGCGTCGAGGTCGGTCTGCACTGCAAGTACCGGACCGTCTCGAAGGCCCTCCCGGCCTTCTCCCTCCCCGAGGTCTTCCTCGGTCTGGTCCCCGGCTGGGGCGGCTGCACGATCCTGCCGAACCTGATCGGTGCCGACAAGGCCGTCTCGGTGATCATCGAGAACAGCCTCAACCAGAACAAGCAGCTCAAGGGCCAGCAGGTCTTCGACCTGGGGATCGCGGACGCGATCTTCGAGGGCGCGGACTTCCTGGAGCAGTCGCTGATCTGGACCGCGAACGTCCTCAAGGGCGACATCGAGGTCGAGCGTCCGGTCATCGACCGCGGTGAGGCCTGGGACCAGGCCGTCGCGCGCGGCCGGTTCATCGCCGACAGCAAGGTGCACGGTGCGGCTCCCGCCGCCTACCGCGCCCTGGACATCATCGCCGCCGCCAAGAACGGCGACCTCCAGCAGGGGTACGACGCCGAGGACAAGGCGCTCGCCGACCTGATCATGGGTGGCGAACTGCGCGCCGGCATCTACGCGTTCAACCTGGTGCAGAAGCGCGGCAAGCGTCCCGCGGGCGCCCCGGACAAGAACCTGGCCCGCCCGGTCACCAAGGTCGGTGTCGTCGGCGCCGGTCTGATGGCCTCCCAGCTCGCGCTGCTCTTCCTGCGCCGCCTGGAGGTGCCGGTCGTGCTGACCGACATCGACCAGGAGCGCGTCGACAAGGGTGTGGGCTACGTCCACGCCGAGATCGAGAAGCTGCTCGGCAAGGGCCGTATCAACCAGGACAAGGCGAACCGCCTCAAGGCCCTGGTCACCGGTGTGCTGGACAAGGCGGAGGGCTTCTCCGACGCCGACTTCATCATCGAGGCCGTCTTCGAGGAGATCGGCGTCAAGCAGCAGGTGTTCGCGGAGGTCGAGGCGGTCGCCCCGGCGCACGCGATCCTCGCCACCAACACCTCCTCGCTGTCCGTCTCCGAGATGGCGTCGAAGCTCAAGAACCCCGAGCGGGTCGTGGGCTTCCACTTCTTCAACCCGGTCGCGATCCTCCCGCTCCTTGAGATCGTGCGCGGCGAGCAGACCGACGACGCCTCGCTGGCCACGGCCTTCGCCGTCGCCAAGAAGCTGAAGAAGACGGCGGTGCTGGTGAAGGACGCCCCGGCGTTCGTCGTCAACCGCATCCTCACCCGCTTCATGGGCGAGATCCAGAACGTCATCGACGAGGGCACGCCGGTCGAGGTCGCCGAGAAGGCCGTCGAGCCGCTCGGTCTGCCGATGTCCCCGCTGGTGCTCCTGGAGCTGGTCGGTCCCGCGATCGGCCTGCACGTCTCGGAGACCCTCAACCGGGCCTTCCCGGACCGCTTCACGGTCTCCCCGAACCTCGCGGCCGTCGTCAAGGCGGGCAAGCGCGGCTTCTACGTGTACGACAGCGGGAAGCCGGAGCTGGACCCGGAGGTCGCCGCGCTGCTGAAGCAGGGCGACTCCGTCCTCACCGAGGAGCAGGTCCGCGACCGCGTCCTCGACGCCGTCGCCCAGGAGATCGGGCTCATGCTCGACGAGGGCGTCGTCGCCGAGGCCCAGGACATCGACCTCTGCCTGATCACGGGCGCCGGCTGGCCCTTCCACCTGGGCGGCATCACGCCGTACCTGGACCGCGAGGGTGTCTCCGAGCGCGTGAACGGCAAGAAGTTCCTGGCTCCGGGGCTGGCGTCGGTTCCGGCGTAAGTGTTTCCCGTACGAGCGTTTCCCGTACGAGTGCTTCTCGTACGAGCTTGAAGAGGGCCTCCGCTTTCGGGCGGAGGCCCTCCTTCCTTCGGTACCGGCGGCAGGGGCGCGGGGTGTCACACCTCGCGCCAGGCCTCCAGTGCCAGGACCGGCTCGTCCTTGCGCCGGGTGACGAGGAGTTGCCCGGTTGACGGCGACAGGGTCGCGGCCACCACCCGGTCCTCCTCGTCCACCGCCAGCGACACCACGGCGTCGGCCGGGAGCCCGGGGCCCGACTCGGTCCACCAGGCGCCCGCGGACTCCTGTTCGGTGGGGTACGCGGCGAACGCGACCCGGCCGCTCGCCGAGCGCTGGGCGAGCAACGTGCAGTCGTGGCCGTCGAGTTCGCAGCGGACGGCGCTGACCGGGCCGGGGCCGGCCGAGGGCAGCAGGGTGACGGGCTTGGCGCCGGGGCGCCAGGCGCACAGGTCGCCCGAGTCGTCGGTGTAGAAGAGCGTGGTGGCGTCCGGCGAGGTCGCGAGGGCGTACAGCGTGTCCGGCCGCACCGGGGCCTCCATCGCCTCCTGCAGGACGGGCTGTGCGCCCGGCTCCTCCTGGCGCCAGTACAGGATCCCGCCGGGCACGGCCGCGTACAGCTCCACGCGCCCCGACTCCCCGGTCACCGCCGCCAACTCCCCTTCCACCTCACGCCCCTTGAGGTCGCGCCAGGGGGTCCAGCCGCCCTTCTCCTTCTGCGCGACCATGCTCACTCCGCCGGCCTTGTTGCGTACGAAGACATGGACGCGGCCCTCGGCGTCGACCGCGAGGGCGGGCGGGCCGGTGAGCTCGCCCTTCTTGTCGGGGTGGCCGATCGGGGCCCAGTCGAGGGCGGCGAGGTGGGAACGGAAGTGGACCGAGTGGACGAGGCCGGACTCGCCGGAGACGGTGGGGCGCCAGGCGATCAGATGGCCGTACCCGTCGGCGCCCTGTCCGATCGCGACGGAGGCGTGCAGTTTCTGTTCGCCGCCGGTCCTGCGGGGGGCCGCCCAGGGGCCGCCGGGCGCCCGTTCGGCACGGCACAGGACGGCGTCGTCCGACAGCAGGTAGACACTGAGCCGGCCGTCACGCCCGCGGAGAAGCCAGTCGCCGTTCACCAGTTCACTCTAAGCGGGGCGGATCGGTCGCGGCGGGCGGGGGCCGGGGTGATCGGGCGGTCCGGTGGGCGCGGGCGGGTGTGCAGGGGGCAGGCTGGTGGTCAGCAACCACCGCATCGGAAGCGACAAGGAAGCCGACCTCATGACCGACAAGCTCACCGTGAGCGTCCTCGGCACGGGCATCATGGGCGCCGCCATGGCCCGTAACCTCGCCCGCGCCGGACACACCGTCCGCGCTTGGAACCGCACCCGCGCCAAGGCCGAACCGCTCACCGCCGACGGCGCCCACGTCACCGACACCCCCGCCGAGGCCGTCCGGGGCGCCGACGTCGTCCTGACCATCCTGTACGACGGTCCCGCCGCCCTGGAGGTCATGCGCGAGGCCGCCTCCGCGCTGCGTCCCGGGGTCGCGTGGGTGCAGTCCACGACCGCCGGCATCGAGGCGGTCCCGGAACTGGCCGCGTTCGCCGAGGAGCACGGGCTGCTCTTCTACGACGCCCCCGTGCTCGGTACCCGGCAGCCCGCGGAGGCCGGGCAGTTGACGGTGCTGGCCGCCGGGCCGGCCGAGGGGCGGGCGACGGTGGAGCCGGTGTTCGACGCGGTCGGCGCGCGGACGCTGTGGACCGGCGAGGACGGGGCCGCGGCGACTGCGACGCGGCTGAAGCTCGTGGCCAACAGCTGGGTGCTCGCCGCGACCGCCGCGACCGGGGAGGTCCTGGCCCTGTCCAAGGCCCTCGACGTCGACCCGCAGAACTTCTTCGACCTCATCGCCGGCGGCCCGCTCGACATGGGCTACCTCAAGGCCAAGGCGGGCCTGATCCTCGACGGCCGCCTCTCCCCCGCGTCCTTCGCGGTGACCACGGCCGCGAAGGACGCCCGCCTGATCGTCGAGGCCGGGCGCGAGAACGGCGTACGGCTGGACGTGGCGGAGGCGAGCGCGGAGCGCCTGGAACGGGCGGCGGCACAGGGACACGGGGCCGAGGACATGGCCGCCGCGTACTTCGCGAGCTTCGAGGAGAAGCCGGCGGGCTGAGGGAGGCGGCGGAGGCGGGTCGCCGGCTGTGCGAACCTTTCCGCATGAATGAGAGCGACCCCCTGCTCGTGATCGTCGACGGTGCCAATGTTGTCGGGTCGGTGCCCGACGGGTGGTGGCGGGATCGGCGGGGGGCCGCGGAGCGGCTTCGTGACCGGCTCGCGGCGGACGGGCTGCCGGGGCATGCCGGGCCCGTGGAGATCGTGCTCGTGGTCGAGGGGGCGGCGCGCGGGGTGGAAGCGGTGCCCGGCGTGCGGGTGGAGTCGGCGGCGGGCAGCGGGGACGACCACATGGTCGAGCTGGTGGCGGGCGCGGCGGGCCGGTCCGTGCTCGTGGTGACCGCGGACCGTGAACTCCGGCGCAGGGTCACGGAGTTGGGCGCGGAGGTCACCGGGCCGCGCTCGGTCCGGCCCGCCTAGGCGCACGTACAGTACGGGGCCGTCGTATCAAGGCAGTCGGCTACTGCTCGTCGCGGCCCGGGGGCTTGAGGACCTCGCCCACGCGGGTCTCTTCGCCGCGGGCGAGGCGGCTGTGGGTGCGGCCGTAGAGGAAGTAGACGACGAAGCCGATGACCATCCAGATGCCGAAGCGCAGCCAGGTCTCGGCGGGGAGGTTGAGCATCAGCCAGAGGGAGGCCAGCACCGAGACGATCGGCAGGAACGGCACCAGCGGGGTACGGAAGGAGCGGTGCAGGTCGGGGCGGGTGTTGCGGAGGATGATCACGCCGAGCGCGACCACGATGAACGCGAACAGCGTGCCGATGTTCACGAGTTCCGCGAGTTCGCTGAGGCTGGTGAAGCCCGCGACGATCGCGATGATGACGCCGAGCAGGATGGTCGGGCGGTGCGGGGTCTTGAAGCGCGGGTGGACGTGCGAGAAGAAGCGCGGGAGGAGGCCGTCTCGGCTCATCGCGAAGAAGACCCGGGTCTGGCCGAGGAGCAGGATCATGCAGACCGTGGTCAGTCCGACGGCGGCACCGAAGCTGATCACGCCCGCGTACCAGGGGTGTCCGATGGCCTTGAACGCGTCGGCGAGCGGTGCGTCCACGGAGAGCTGGGTGTACTTCTGCATGCCGGTCACGACGATCGACACGGCGACGTAGAGCGTGGTGCAGATGAGGAGCGAGCCGAGGATGCCGCGGGGCATGTCGCGCTGCGGGTTCTTGGTCTCCTCGGCGGCGGTGGCCACGACGTCGAAGCCGATGAAGGCGAAGAAGACGACGGACGCGGCGGTGAAGATGCCCAGCACACCGAAGTTGGACGGCGCCCAGCCGAACATCAGCTGGATCAGCGGGGCCTTGAGGCTCCCGCCCGCCTCGACCGTCTGCGCCTTCGGGATGAACGGCTTGTAGTTGTCGGCCTTGATGAAGAAGGCGCCCGCGATGATCACGATGAGGACGACGGTCACCTTGATGGCGACGACGAGCGAGGTGATCCGCGCGGAGAGCTTCATGCCGAGTACGAGGATGCCGGTGAGGACGAGGACGAGCGCGGCGGCGAGGATGTCGAAGCCGAACCCGCTCGCACCCTCACGCCCGCTGAGCGCCTCGGGCAGATGCCAGCCCGCGTTGTCCAGCAGCGAGGCGATGTAGCCGGACCAGCCGACGGCGACCACCGCCGTGCCGAGCGCGAACTCCAGGACCAGGTCCCAGCCGATGATCCAGGCGGGCAGTTCGCCCAGGGAGGCGTACGAGAAGGTGTACGCCGAGCCGGCCACCGGGACGGTGGAGGCGAACTCGGCGTAGCAGAGCGCGGCGAGCGCGCAGACGACGCCGGCCACGACGAAGGCGAGGGCGACGGAGGGTCCGGCGTTGTTCTTCGCCACCGTGCCGGTGAGGACGAAGATGCCGGTGCCGATGATGACGCCGACGCCGAAGACGGTCAGATCGAGCGCGGACAGGGATTTCTTGAGCGCGTGTTCCGGCTCCTCGGTATCGAGGATGGACTGCTCGACCTTCTTCGTCCTGAAGAGTGTGCTGCTCACGGGCGTACCTCCCACGCTGTGTCGTCCTCGACATGATCGAGAGGGGGCGTAGTGCGTATGCCCCGGCGCGAGCGGATTCACGCGAAAGGACCCCTTTCACCACCACGGCGGGTGGTTCAAGGGGTCCTTTCGGCGGTGTCAGTCCCGGGCGGGCTCGACCTCGGCCGCGGCGCGGTCGAACCGGCCGTCCAGCTTGGAGACGAGGCCGGTGACCTGGCGGGCGATGTCGGGGGCGGTGAGCCCGATCTCCGCCATCACCTCGGCGCGGGAGGCGTGGTCGAGGAAGCGCGGCGGGATGCCGAAGTCGCGCAGCGGTACGTCCACGCCCGCGTCGCGCAGGGCCTGGGCGATCGCCGAACCGACGCCGCCGACGCGGGAGTTGTCCTCGACGGTGACGACCACCCGGTGCCGCTCCGCAAGGGGGGCCATGGCCTCGTCGACCGGCTTGACCCAGCGCGGGTCGACGACGGTGGTGGAGATGCCCTGCTTGTCGAGGAGGTCGGCGATCTCCAGGCACATGGGGGCGAGGGCGCCGACGGAGACGAGGAGCACGTCCGGGGTGTCGGTGCCGGGCTCGCGCAGTACGTCCATGCCGCCGACGCGGCCCACGGCGGGTACGGCGGGGCCGACGGCGCCCTTGGAGAAGCGGACGACGGTCGGCGCGTCCTTGACCTGGACGGCCTCGCGGAGCTGGGCGCGGACCTGGTCGGCGTCGCGCGGGGCGGCGAGTCTGAGGCCGGGGACGACCTGGAGGATCGACATGTCCCACATGCCGTTGTGGGAGGCGCCGTCGGTGCCGGTGACGCCGGCCCGGTCGAGGACGAAGGTGACACCGCACTTGTGCAGGGCCACGTCCATCAGGACCTGGTCGAAGGCGCGGTTGAGGAAGGTGGCGTAGACGGCGAAGACGGGGTGCAGTCCGCCGGTGGCGAGGCCGGCCGCGGAGACGGCGCCGTGCTGCTCGGCGATGCCGACGTCGTAGATCCGCTCGGGGAAGGCGTCGGCGAACTTCTTCAGGCCGACCGGCTGGAGCATCGCGGCCGTGATGGCGACGATGTCCTCGCGCTCCTTGCCGAGCTGGACCATCTCGTCGCCGAAGACGGAGGTCCAGTCGGCGCCGGAGGCCTTGATGGGCAGGCCGGTGTCGGGGTGGATGGGACCGATGCCGTGGAAGCGGTCGGCCTCGTCCTGGAGGGCGGGCTGGTAGCCGCGGCCCTTCTCGGTGAGGCAGTGCACGATGACCGGGCCGCCGAAGCGCTTGGCGCGGGCGAGCGCCGACTCCAGGGCCTCGATGTCGTGGCCGTCGATCGGGCCGACGTACTTGAGGCCGAGGTCCTCGAACATGCCCTGCGGGGCGATGAAGTCCTTGAGGCCCTTCTTGGCGCCGTGGAGGGTCTCGTAGAGGGGCTTGCCGACGACCGGGGTGCGCTCCAGGAGGTCCTTGCCGCGGGCCAGGAAGCGCTCGTAGCCGTCGGTGGTGCGCAGGGTCGCCAGGTGGTTCGCGAGGCCGCCGATGGTCGGCGCGTACGAGCGCTCGTTGTCGTTGACGACGATGACGAGGGGGCGGTCCTTGGCGTCGGCGATGTTGTTCAGCGCCTCCCAGGCCATACCGCCGGTCAGGGCGCCGTCACCGATCACGGCGACCACGTGGTCGTCGCGTTCGAGGATCTGGTTGGCCTTCGCGAGGCCGTCGGCCCAGCCGAGGACCGTGGAGGCGTGGCTGTTCTCGATGACGTCGTGCTCGGACTCGGCCTGCGAGGGGTAGCCGGACAGGCCGCCCTTCTGCTTCAGCTTGGAGAAGTCCTGGCGGCCGGTGAGCAGCTTGTGCACGTAGGACTGGTGGCCGGTGTCCCACAGGACCCGGTCCTTCGGGGAGTCGAAGACACGGTGCAGGGCGATGGTCAGCTCGACCACACCGAGGTTCGGGCCGAGGTGGCCGCCGGTCTTGGAGACCGCGTCGACGAGGAAGGTCCGGATCTCCTGAGCCAGCTGGTCCAGCTGCTCCGGGCTGAGCCGGTCAAGATCGCGCGGTCCCCTGATGCGGGTCAGCAGCGGCACCCGTGCCTCCTTGCAGTAGAGCTGATCGAGCTGTTGCCGGGCTTGTCGAGTCTAATGTTCCGCCTTTGCGCGCGGCGCCCGGGCGGTGGGGGATACGTCACGCGATCGGCTGTACCCATGATCGACCCTGCCTATGACATGACTGTGCCCGGCACCGCCGTTGGTGCCGGGCACAGGGTTTCGCGGGCCGTTACGCGCGTCCGGCCGTCTTCTGCGTCTTGCGGGTGATGGAGTCGATGACCACCGTGGTCAGCAGCACCGCCGCGGTGATCATGTACTTCACCGGCTCGGCGATGGACTCCAGCTGGAGGCCGTACTGGATGGACACGATCACCAGGACACCCAGCAGGGCGTTCCAGGTGCGGCCGCGGCCACCGAACAGCGAGGTACCGCCGATGACGGCCGCGGCGATCGCGTTCATCAGCAGGTCGCCGGTACCGGCGCTCTGGTTGGCGGAGGCGATCTTCGAGGCCAGGAACAGACCGCCGATCGCCGCGAAGCCGCCGGAGATCGCGAAGACCGAGATCCGGACCGCGGTGACGTTGATGCCCGCACGGCGCGAGGCCTCGACGCTGCCGCCGAGCGCGAAGATCTTGCGGCCGTAGGAGGTACGGCGGAGCAGGAAGTCCGTGCCGATCAGGAACACGAGGAAGATCACCGTGGCCAGCGGCAGGCCCTTGTACTGGTTGTACATCGCGGCCGCCGCGAAGGAGACCACGGCGAGCAGCACCGTACGCAGGATGGTGTCGCTCAGCGGCCGGGACGGGACGCCCGCGGCCTCACGGCGCCGGTTGCCGAGGAACGAGCTGATGAAGAACACCGCGACGACGAGGACCGCGAGGCCGTAGGCGACGGCCACGTCCGCGAAGAAGTACGTGGTGAGCTTGCCGATCAGACCGTCGCTGTCGAGGTTGATCGTGCCGTTCTCGCCGAGCACCTTGAGCATGAAGCCGAGCCAGAAGAGCAGACCGGCCAGGGTCACGGCGAAGGCGGGGGCGCCGAGCACCGCGAAGAAGAAGCCGTGGGCCGCGCCGATGGCCGCACCGGCGGCGATCGCGACGAGTACGGCCGCCCACTCGGGCCAGCCCTGGTTGACCGCGAGAACGGCCGCCAGGGCACTTGCCGCGCCGCTGACGGAGCCGACCGACAGGTCGATCTCGCCGAGCAGCAGCACGAAGACGATGCCGACGGAGATCATGCCCGTGCCGACCATCGTGACGGTGATGTCGCTCAGGTTCTGCGCGGACAGGAAGTTGGAGTTCAGCGACTGGAAGATCACGCAGATGGCGATCAGGCCGATGATGACCGGGAGGGAGCCCAGTTCACCGGTCTTCATCTTGCGCTTGAACTCGCCGATGTAGCCCGTGAGGCCCTGCTCGCGGACGAGGAGGCGCGGGTCGACCGCGGTCACCGCGGCGGCGGCGGCCTCGGGGTTCTCGACGGCGTGCTCGTCCTGCGGTGTCGCGGAGGTCTTGTCGATGCTCACTTGGAAACCTCCCCGTTCGTGCTGGTCGTGCGGGCCGCACGGCGGGTGACCGCGTTGTCGGTGGCGCCGGTGATGGCGGAGATGATCTCCTCCTGCGAGGTCGTCTTGACCTCGAAGACGCCGTTGTTCTGGCCCAGGCGCAGCACCGCGACCTTGTCGGCCACGGCCTTCACGTCGGCCATGTTGTGGCTGATGAGGATGACCGCGTGGCCGCGCTCGCGCAGCCGCTCGACCAGGTCGAGGACCTGGGCGGTCTGCTCGACGCCGAGGGCGGCGGTGGGCTCGTCGAGGATGACCAGCTTGGGCTCGCCGAGCATGGAGCGGGCGATGGCCACGGTCTGGCGCTGACCGCCGGAGAGCGAGGCGATCGGGATGCGCACGCTGGGGATGCGGATGGACAGCGTCCGCAGGAGTTCCTGGGAGCGGCGCTCCATCTCGACCTCGTCGAGGACGCCCCACTTCCGCAGTTCGCGGCCGAGGAACAGGTTGCCGACGACGTCGATGTTGTCGCACAGCGCGAGGTCCTGGTAGACGGTCGCGATGCCCAGGGCCTGGGCGTCGTGCGGCCGGTTGATCTGGACGGCCTTGCCGTCCCATTCGATGACGCCCTCATCGATGGGGTGCACGCCGGCGATCGTCTTCACCAGCGTGGACTTTCCGGCGCCGTTGTCGCCCACCAGGGCGACCACTTCACCGGCGTGGACCTCAAGCTCTACGTCGGTGAGCGCCTGAACGGCACCGAACCGCTTGGAGACCCCGCGCAACGCCAGCACGGGCGTAGCGGACACGTGAACCATCTCCTTCGCCGCCTGACCCGGCGGAAGGTAGTGCAGAAAAGAATCGGGGGGTGTTTCCGTCCGGCGCCCCGCAGCTAGCTTGCGGGGCTGTTTGATGCGCGGGGCGCCGGAGGAGCCTTCGGAGCGGGCGTCCCGTAGGGGAATTCAAAGGCGAATTCCCCTACCTGGGAAGGGACGCGTCGCTGCTTACTTGATGCCGAGCTTGTCGCAGGCCGCCTTGTAGGCGGAGGTGCAGATGTCGGCAGCGGTGTAGACGCCGTCCTTGATGACGGTGTCGTTGATGTTGTCCTTGGTCAGGGACTGGACCGGGACCAGGACGGACGGGACGTCGGTGGCGGAGCCGCTGGAGACCTTGTCCTTGGCGATGGAGTCCAGGCTCGTGCCCTTGGCGAGCGCCACGGCCATCTCGGCGGCCGCGTCGGCCTCCGGGGCGTACGGCTTGTAGACGCTCATGTACTGCGTGCCGGCGACGATGCGCTGCACACCGGCGAGCTCGGCGTCCTGGCCGGTGACCGGGACGGAGATGCCGGCCGCCTTGAGGGCGGTGATGATACCGCCGGCCATGCCGTCGTTGGCGGAGTAGACGCCCGCGATGTTCTTGGCGCCGACCGCGGAGATCGCGGCCTCCATCTCGGAGTTGGCGTTGTCCGGCGACCACTCCTTGGTGTCGTACTCCTTGGCGATGGTGACCTTGCCGTCGAGGACGGAGTGCGCGCCCTTCTTGAACTGGGCGGCGTTCGGGTCGGTGACCGAGCCGTTGATCATGACGATCTTGGAGGACTTGGTGGCCTTCGAGCCCAGGGCTGTCAGCAGGGCCTCACCCTGCGTCTTGCCGACCTCCTCGTTGTCGAAGGAGGTGTAGGCGCTGATCGGGCCCTCGGCGAGGCGGTCGTAGGCGACGACCTTGATGCCGGCGTCCTTGGCCTTCTGGACCGAGTTCTGGATGGCCTTGGCGTCCACGGCGTCCAGGATGAGCACGTCCACCTTGTTGGTGATCATCGTGTCGACCTGCTGGGCCTGGAGGCTGGCGTCCTGGCGAGCGTTGTTGTACTGGATCGTCGCCTTGTTGTTCGTCAGTTCCTTGATCTTCTTCTCGATCAGCGGACGGTCGAACTTCTCGTAGCGCGCGGTCTTGTTCTCCGGCAGGAGCAGACCGACCTTGATGTTGTCGCCCTTCGCGGCGGAGCCGGAGGACTCGGCCTTGTCGCCGGACTCCTTCGCGGAGCCACAGGCGGCGAGGGAAACAGCCATCGCACCAGCGGCAACGGCGAACGCGGCACGACGCATACGCGTGTTCACTTCAGAAACCTCCCTGACGAGGCCGCGACGTTGCGGCCGAGGTGGCTGGAAGTCAACTCGGCCACACGTGCGACGTCAAGAAGTAAATCCTTAACGAGATGGCAACGGTGCCATCCGTTCTCTAAGTGAAGGCAGGGGTGGCGGTAGCCAGCGTGCCGTCCAAAAGGGTCGAATCGCCCATCTCGCTCAACGCGAGAGCGAGCGCTCCGAGCACCTCCGCACGGCCCCCAAGTGCCCCCGGGAGAACGGAGAGTTGACGCGCCGCGCTGGGGATGGCGTAGCGGCCGACGGACTCCCTGATCGGCCCGAGCACCAGCTCACCGGCCTCGGCGAGATCACCGCCCAGGACCACCCGGCTCGGGTTCAGCAGATTGCAGAGATTGGCCACTCCACTGCCGATGTGTCGGCCGACGTCGGCGATCACCCGACGACAGCCCGGGTCTCCGTCCCTGGCCAGCCGCACGACGCCTTCCATCGTCAGGTCGGTGCCGTGGCTGGACTGGAGGAGCGGAAGCACATAGCGCGCCGCCGCGAAGGTCTCCAGGCAGCCCCGGTTTCCACAGCGGCAGACGGGGCCGGATTCATCAAGAGTAATATGACCGATTTCTCCCGCTGTGCCACCTGGGCCGCGGTAGATCTTCCCGTCGATCACCAGGCCGGCGCCGACACCGCTGGCCACCTTGATGTAAGCAAGATCACGGACGCCTCTGCCGCTGCCCCACACCAGCTCACCGAGGGCGCCGAGGTTGGCGTCGTTGTCCACGTGCACCGGCACGCCGAGCCGCCCCCGCAGCTCCTCGGCGGGCCTGGTGCCGGTCCAGCCGGGCAGGATCGCGGTCGAGCCCAGGGTGCCGGACTCCACGTCGATCGGACCCGGTACGCCCAGGCCCACTCCGGCGATCTTCGACCGGTCGACGCCCGTTGCGCTGATCAGGCGATTGACCAGCTCCTCGGCCCGGTCGAAGCCCTGCGTCGAGGAGGCGTCCACGTCCAGCGGCTCGGACTCCTCGGCCAGCACCTGGTGGGCGAGGTTGCCGACCGCGACGCGCAGGTGGGTGTGCCCGAAGTCGACGCCGATGACGATGCCCGCGTCGCCGCTGAGCGAGACGCTGCGGGCCCTGCGGCCGCCCGCCGAAGTGGGCGTGACCTCAACCGTTCCGCCGTCCTTGAGCTCGCGGACGATGTTGGAGACCGTCGCCGCGGACAGCCCCGTGGTCCTCGCGATCTCCGCCTGCGTGAGGGACCCGGCCAGCCGGACGGCCCGTACGACCCGCTCCAGGTTGGCTCGGTGCAGTGACGACTGCGACCCCGGAGTCTCCACGACGACCTCCTGCGCACGGGACCGCATCGGTGAGGCCCCGTCTATGTCCAACTAGTGAACTCTAAGCTGAGCCGTTCGGGTTGCCTCCCGTCAAGAGGTTGAACCGTATCCGGGTGGATGGACGCACATATGAGCGCGCCGCCCCCGGGTCCGGGGACGGCGCGCTCATGGGCGCCGCGCGAAGGCGGGCTCCCGGCTACTTGAGGGTCGCCGAGGTCAGGCCCGCCTGCACCTGGCGCTGGAAGGACAGGTAGACCACCAGCATCGGGATCATCGCGATGGTCACGCCGGCGAAGAGGACCGGCAGGTCGGAGGCGTAGCCCTGCTGCTGTTGCAGCTGGATGAGGCCCTGGGTGAGGACGTACCGCTCGGGATCGCCGCCGCTCTGCGGCTGCATCAGGACCGTGGGCAGGATGAACTGGTTCCACTGACCGAGCGTGTTGAAGATCCCGACGCTGATCAGGCCCGGCTTCGCCATCGGCAGCATCACCTGGAAGAAGGTCCGGGTGTGCGAGGCGCCGTCCAGGACCGCCGCCTCGAAGACCGCCGTGGGCAGGGTCCGGAAGAAGGCGTGCATGAAGAACACCGTGAACGGCATCGAGTAGGCGATGTAGACCAGGATCAGGCCCTGGTAGGTGTTCAGCATGTCCAGCCGCTTGACCATGAAGAACAGCGGGACGAGGGCGAGGAACACCGGGAACATCGCGCCGGCGACGAAGAAGTAGTACAGCAGCCGGTTGCCCCAGAACTGGTACCGGGCCAGCACGTAGGCGGCCATCGAGCCGAACAGCATCGTCAGCGGCACCGAGAACACCAGGACGATCACGGTGTTCAGGAAGTAGTCGCCGATGCCCTTGTTCCAGGCTCGGTGGAAGACGTCGAAGGTCCAGTTCTCGGGCCAGCCGAAGGCGGAGCCGCCGATCTGGGCGTCGGTCTTGAAGGAGCTGATCACCAGCCACAGCAGCGGCAGCACGATCAGCAGGGCCCACAGGGCGAGGAAGCCGTGCGAGAAGACGTTCAGTACGACGCCCTCGCCGCGCCGGTCGCCGGGGCGGGGCGGCGCCTTGGTGACGCTCGGCTGGGGCGGAATGGTGCCGCCCTGGGCGGCGGTCTCCTTGAGGGGTGCGCTCATCGTCGTATCTCCCGCTCAGAACTCGACACGGTCGCGGCGGGTGACACGCAGCATGACCACGGACAGGACCAGGGTGAGCAGCAGCATGACGACGCCCATGGCGCAGGCGTATCCGCTCTTGCCGAAGTACTGGAAGTTGCGCATCATCACCGTCGACATGACGTCGCTGTGGTGGTCGGGGCCGCCGCCGTACGCGCCCATGCTCGCGGTCATCGAGGAGACCAGGACGAACATGTCCATCGCGACGATGCCGAGATACACCCAGGCGGTCTGCACGGTGTCCCACAGCAGCGGCAGGGTGATGCGGAAGAAGGACTGGTTGCGGCCGGCGCCGTCGATGAGGGCGGCCTCGTAGATGTCCCTCGGGATGGACTGCATCGCGGCCGAGAACAGCACCAGGTAGAAGCCGACGCCGTGCCAGACCACGGCGGCCATCAGCGCCCACAGCACCATGTTCGGCTCGTTCAGCCATTCCACGGGATTGTTGGCGTCGACCAGGTGCAGTTTGATCAGGAAACCGTTCAGCAGACCGCCGCCGTCACTGCGGTACACCGCGTTGAACAGCACCGCCACAATCGCCAGGGACAGCACCTGCGGAAAGAAGTAGATGATTTTGTAGAACTTCGATCCGGCGACGCCCTGCACTCCGCCGGCTTTGCTGCGCCCGCCCGCGTTCACCATGAACGCGAAGAACAGCGCGAGCAGGATGGTGATCACCGGGATGAAGATCAGGAACAGGATGTTGTGCCAGATGGCCTCCATGAAGACGTCGTCCTGGAACAGCGCCTTGTAGTTGTCCAGGCCGACGAACTTGAAGGTCTGCGACTGTCCCTTCCAGTCGGTCAGCGAATAGCCGAACGTCTGGATGTACGGCCAGATCACGAAGATCAGATAGAGCGCCACGGGAACGAAGAGAAATCCCGCGACGAACCTGTACTGCCCTTTGCGCATTGGCGTTTCCTGCCCCTGGGGTCCTCCCCCGGGCCGGAGCGCTCCGGCCCGGGAATCGGCGTTGCGGTCAGTCCCGGTGGTTCTTCTTGGAGGCCGGGTCCTTGGCCTGCTTGTCGACCGCGGCCTGGCACCGCTTGAGCCACTCCTTCGGCTGGATGCGCTTGGACATCAGCTCGTTGGAGGCCGCCTGGATGGCGGTGTCCATCTCGCTGTACCACTCCAGGTAGAGGTACCGGAAGGTGTTGTCACCGGCCGCCTTGGACGCCTCGACCGTGGACTGGGTGCCGGGCCGCAGCTTGACGCTGGGGTCGACGCCGTCCTTGAGGATGGTGAGGGAGTTGGCCTCCTTGGCGAACAGCGTCGACCACTCCTTGGAGAGCATGCTGCGCATGAACTCCTTGGCCGCGGGCAGGTTCTTGGCCTTCGCCGGGATGATGAAGGGCTCGCCGGAGCCGGCCCGGATCGCCTCGAAGGGCAGCTTGCTGTCCGGCAGCAGGGGCATCGGCATGAACTTCATGTCGAAGTCGGACGGCGTCTGCTTGAGCTGCTCGTTCTCCAGCCAGGAACCGCAGGTGATGAAGGCGGCCTTGTACTGGTTCCAGCGGGTCTGCGACTCGGTGTGGGTGAGGCCGTTGGTGCCCGGCATGAGCAGGCCCTTCTCCACCACCTCGTAGATCGCCTCGACGCCCGCCTGCGCCGCGTCGGAGCCGACGAACGCCTTGGGGTCGAGGTTGTCGATCGCCTTCATGGCGTCCAGACCACCGGTCTTGGCGATCAGGTCCATGATGGCGACGTTGATGTAGTACGGGTACTTGCCCTGGTGGGCGAGACCGCCGATGCCCTCCTTCTTCGCGGCCTGACAGACCTTGATGAAGTCGGCCCAGGTCTTGGGCTCCTCCCAGCCCTTCTCCTTGAAGAGCTTGCCGGAGTACCACAGGCCCCACACCGTGTAGATGTAGTTGAGGGCTACGGTCTTGCCCTCCTGCATGCCCGCGTCGAGCGTGCCCGGGATGATGAGGTCGCGGACCTTCTTGCTCGGGTCGTCGATCGCCGGGGCGTCCAGGACCGAGGACAGGTCCAGCAGCTGGCCGTTCTTGTACAGGACGTCGATCTTGATCTGCTGGGCGCCGGAGTCGTCGACGATGTCCGGCGGGTTGCCCGCGTTGAAGCGGGGCTGGAGCTTGCCGGTGATCTCCTGGGTGCCGGTGTGGGTGGAAGTGATGTTCCACTTCTTCTGGAAGCTGGCCTCCCACGCCTTGGCGTAGTCGTCGCCGTATCCGCCCTTGAAGACGACGACGTCGAGCTTGCCGCCCTTCTCCACACCGAAGGGGTTCGACTTGGAGGTCTTCCCCTGGTTGTTGTCGCCGGAGTTGTCGTCTCCGCCGCCGCTGGCACACGCCGACAGGAAACTCATCGTGGGTACGGCGATCAGGCCGAGGGCGGCCGAACGCTTGATCAGATCGCGGCGGCCGACACCGGCGGTGCCGTCGTTCTCGGCGGAAGTGGATCCCATGCTCAAGTCCTCGCCTTCTCCAGGACTCAGGCGGTGAACCGGATCCTCCCGGGCACCGCGGTCAGGTCAAGCAGGGTCGTGCAGGAAGTGCGAATCATGCCGTACAGATCGTGTGAATCGCCGACAGGTATAGTCCACTTCCCGCCAACGGAGCAAGATCGAATGCAAGGTTGGTCGTTGGTCTTTTCCGAGTTGAGACCTCGCGGAAATATGAGCGCCCTGTGTACCGCTTGCCGGAAAAATCCGCGACATAGGCCCCGAATGCCACACTCAACACCCTTGACATCACTGACCACTTGACCCACTACTGGTCACTGCACCTCGAAGTTGACAACGTTGTCCGATTGAGCTGCAGGGAGGGTCCGGGTCAATGCGACACAGAGCTCGGCACAGATGGGGTCCGGCGGTCGTGCTCACGGCCGCCTTTGTCATGGCGGTGGGGACGCAGGGTGCGGCGGTCGCCCTGCCGGCGGCCGCGGCCAGGGCCGACGAGCAGTTCTCGTCCTCGTTCGAGTCGGGTGATCCGGCGCCGGACTGGCTGAACACGGTCGACACGGGAGCCGACGGCGGCAAGCGGGCCTCCGGCGTCGACGGCGGCTACAGCAGCGGCATCCCGGGCAATGTGAACGACCACATCACCGACCTGAGGGCGAGCAGCGAGAACACGGGCGGCGGCGAGGTCAAGGAGAACCTCGTCGACGGTGAGTCGGGCACCAAGTGGCTGACCTTCGAGCCCACCGGCTGGGTCGAGTTCGACCTCGACAAGCCGATGAAGATCGTGACGTACGCGATCACGTCCGCGAACGACTTCGAGGAGCGCGACCCCAAGGACTGGACCCTGCAGGGCTCCACCGACGGCAAGGACTGGAAGACCGTCGACACCCGCTCCGGGGAGACCTTCTCCGAACGGTTCCAGACGAAGTCGTACGACCTCGCCGCACCGGCCGAGTACCAGCACTTCCGCCTGGACGTGACGAAGAACAACGGCGCCTCGGACATCCTGCAGATCGCCGACGTGCAGTTCTCCACGGGCGGCAGCGGCGGCCCGGTCCCGCAGGACATGCTCTCGCTGGTCGACCACGGCCCGAGCGGCTCACCCACGGCCAAGGCGGCGGCCGGGTTCACCGGAAAGCGTGCCCTGCGTTACGCCGGCCGGCACACCGCCGACGGGCGGGCGTACTCGTACAACAAGGTCTTCGACGTGAACGTGGCCGTCGGCCGTGACACCCAGCTGTCGTACCGGATCTATCCGCAGATGGCGGACGGCGACCGTGACTACGACGCCACGAACGTGTCGGTGGACCTGGCCTTCACGGACGGCACCCACCTCAGCGACCTGGGCGCGAGTGACCAGCACGGATTCGGTCTTTCGCCGCAGGAGCAGGGGGCCGCGAAGATCCTCTACGTCAACCAGTGGAACAACGTCCTCTCGCGGATCGGGTCGGTCGCGGCCGGCAAGACCGTCGACCGGATCCTGGTGGCGTACGACTCCCCGAAGGGGCCGGCGAAGTTCCGGGGCTGGCTGGACGACATCGCGATCAAGGGCGTGGCGCCGGAACAGCCGAAGGCCCATCTGTCGGACTACGCGCTGACGACCCGCGGCACCAACTCCAGCGGCTCCTTCTCACGCGGCAACAACTTCCCCGCGACCGCCGTACCGCACGGCTTCAACTTCTGGACGCCGGTGACCAACGCCGGCTCGCTGAGCTGGCTGTACGACTACTCGCGCGCGAACAACGACGACAACCTGCCGACGATCCAGGCGTTCAGCGCCAGCCACGAGCCGAGCCCGTGGATGGGCGACCGGCAGACCTTCCAGGTGATGCCGTCGGCCGCGGCGGGGGCGCCGGACACCGGGCGGGAGGCGCGTGAGCTGGCCTTCCGGCACGAGAACGAGACCGCGCGGCCGTACTACTACGGCGTGACGTTCGAGAACGGCCTCAAGGCCGAGATGGCGCCCACCGACCACGCGGCCTCGCTCCGGTTCACCTACCCCGGCGACGACGCGAGTGTCGTGTTCGACAACGTGACGGAGCAGGCCGGGCTCACCCTCGACAAGGAGAACGGGATCGTCACCGGCTACTCGGACGTGAAGTCCGGGCTGTCGACGGGCGCCACCCGGCTCTTCGTCTACGGCGTCTTCGACAAGAAGGTGACCGACGGATCCTCCAGCGGGGTCAAGGGCTATCTGCGCTTCGACGCCGGCTCCGACCACACCGTCACGCTGCGCCTGGCCACCTCGCTCATCAGCGTCGACCAGGCCAAGGACAACCTCCGCCAGGAGATCCCGGACGGCAC
This sequence comes from Streptomyces sp. NPDC047081, assembly GCF_040643775.1. NCBI lineage: Bacteria > Bacillati > Actinomycetota > Actinomycetes > Kitasatosporales > Streptomycetaceae > Streptomyces > Streptomyces sp. NPDC047081. The sequence goes on from NZ_JBEYUY010000014.1 coordinate 115,570, forward strand.
GTCCTTCGACACGGTCAAGAAGCAGGCCCAGCGCACCTGGGACAGACTGCTCGGCAAGGTCGAGGTCGAGGGCGCGACGCCGGACCAGCTGACCACGCTGTACTCCAGCATGTACCGGCTGTACCTGTACCCCAACTCCGGCTTCGAGAAGGTCGGTTCGAAGTACCAGTACGCCTCCCCGTTCTCGCCGATGCCGGGTCCGGACACCCCGACCCACACCGGCGCGAAGATCGTCGACGGCAAGGTGTACGTCAACAACGGCTTCTGGGACACGTATCGGACCACCTGGCCGGCGTACTCCTTCCTGACGCCCTCTCAGGCGGGCGAGATGGTCGACGGGTTCGTGCAGCAGTACAAGGACGGCGGCTGGACCTCGCGCTGGTCCTCCCCCGGTTACGCGGACCTGATGACCGGCACCTCCTCGGACGTGGCGTTCGCGGACGCGTACGTCAAGGGCGTGAAGTTCGACGCGAAGGCGGCGTACGACGCGGCCGTGAAGAACGCGACCGTCGTGCCGCCGCAGTCCGGCGTGGGCCGCAAGGGCATGGCGACCTCACCGTTCCTCGGCTACACCACCACGTCCACCGGCGAAGGCTTCTCCTGGGCGATGGAGGGCTACGTCAACGACTACGGCATCGCCAGGATGGGCCAGGCGCTCTACAAGAAGACCGGCGAGAAGCGCTACAAGGAGGAGTCCGAGTACTTCCTCAACCGCGCCCAGGACTACGTCGACCTCTTCGACTCCAAGGCCGGGTTCTTCCAGGGCAGGGACGACAAGGGCGACTGGCGCGTGGACTCCGCCAAGTACGACCCGCGCGTGTGGGGTTACGACTACACGGAGACCAACGGCTGGGGCTACGCCTTCACCGCCCCGCAGGACAGCCGCGGCCTCGCCAACCTCTACGGCGGCCGCAAGGCGCTCGGCGACAAGCTCGACGAGTACTTCGCCACGCCGGAGACCGCGTCTCCCGACTTCGTCGGCTCGTACGGCGGTGTCATCCACGAGATGACCGAGGCCCGCGACGTCCGGTTGGGCATGTACGGGCACTCCAACCAGGTCGCCCACCACGTCAACTACATGTACGACGCGGCCGGCGAGCCCTGGAAGGCGCAGAAGAACGTCCGCGAGGTGCTCTCCCGCCTCTACACCGGCAGCGAGATCGGGCAGGGCTACCACGGCGACGAGGACAACGGCGAGCAGTCGGCCTGGTACCTCTTCTCCGCGCTCGGCTTCTACCCGCTGGTGATGGGCAGCGGCGAGTACGCCATCGGCTCCCCCCTGTTCAAGAAGGCGACGGTCCATCTGGAGAACGGCCAGGACCTGGTCGTCAAGGCGCCGAAGAACAGCACGAAGAACGTCTACGTGCAGGGCCTGAAGGTCAACGGCCGTACCTGGACGTCGACTTCGCTGCCCCACTCGCTCCTGGAGAAGGGCGGAGTGCTCGACTTCGACATGGGCTCGAAGCCGTCCGCGTGGGGCTCCGGCAAGAACGCGGCGCCGGTCTCCATCACCCAGGACGACAAGGTGCCGACGCCCCGTGCGGACGTGCTGAAGGGCGACGGGCCGCTGTTCGACAACACCTCGGCGACGGACGCGACCGTCACCTCGGTTGACCTGCCGGTCTCCGGTCCGGTCAAGGGCCTCCAGTACACGGTGACTTCGTCGACGGACCACACGAAGGCGCCGACCGGCTGGACGCTCCAGGGCTCGGACGACGGGACCACGTGGAAGACGCTGGACCAGCGGTCCGGCGAGTCCTTCACATGGGACAGACAGACACGGGCGTTCACCGTGGGGTCTCCGGGTACGTACGGGAAGTACCGTCTCGTCCTCACCGGTGAGGCGGTGGTGTCGGAGGTCGAACTGCTCGCCTGAGCAGCCGAGTTGGGGGTCACATGCCACATCCCGTGCCCGTCCTGCCCGAGGGCGTCGACCCGGCCTGGCTGCCGCCCACGGCCTTCCGGCCGCTCGGCAGCCGGCGGACCCTGATCCGCGGATCGGGCCCACTGGTGGAGACGGTGCACGGCGAAGTGGCCGAGGCCTGCGCAAGGTTCGGGGGCCGCGTCGTTCGCGACGCGGCCCCCGGGCCGTACGACCTGGTGCTGGAGCTGACCGGCGACGACTCGTCGGAGGCCTTCGCGTACGAACGCGCCGACGGGTGTACGACGGTGACGGCGACCGGGCAGCGGGGGCTGCTGTACGGCTTCTTCCACGTCGTACGGCTCGGTGAGGACGCGTTCGGCGGGGACACCCAACGGACGCGTCACTCACCGGTGTTGGGCGTGCGCATGCTGGACCACTGGGACAACGTGGCCGTGCACCCGGTCATGGGGCAGGTGGAGCGCGGGTACGCCGGCGGTTCGCTGTTCTGGGCCGACGGACGGGCTCGCGGGGAGTTCGAGCGGGTGCGGGCGTACGGCAGGCTGCTCGCGGTCTGCGGGATCAACGCCGTGGCCGTCAACAACGTCAACGTCCACGAGACCGAGGCACGGCTGCTCACCGACCGGATCGGTGAAGTGGCGGACATCGCGCGGGCGTTGAGGCCGTACGGGATCCGCACGCATCTGTCGGTCACCTTCGCCGCGCCAATCGTGCTGGGTGGACTGGAGACGGCCGATCCGCTGGACGGGCGGGTGCGGGAGTGGTGGGCCGGGGCGGTCGCGCGGGCGTACGAGGCGATACCGGACTTCGGCGGGTTCGTGGTCAAGGCCGACTCGGAGGGGCAGCCGGGGCCGTTCGCGTACGGGCGCACGCATGCGGACGGCGCGAACATGCTGGCCGCGGCCCTGGAGCCGTACGGGGGCACGGTGCACTGGCGGGCCTTCGTCTACGACCACCGGCAGGACTGGCGGGACCGGACGACGGACCGGGCGCGGGCGGCGTACGACCATTTCGTGCCGTTGGACGGGGAGTTCGCGGGGAACGCGGTGCTTCAGGTGAAGCACGGGCCGATGGACTTCCAGGTGCGGGAGCCGGTGTCGCCGTTGATCAGTGCTATGTCACATACCACTCTCGCGGTGGAGCTCCAGGCCACGCAGGAGTACACCGGACAGCAACGGCATGTCTGCTGGCTGGGGCCGATGTGGAGCGAGGCCATCCGGTTCGTCGAGGGTCAGGAGGGCCCGGGCTTCGAGGAGCTGGTGGCCGTGTCCAACGTCGGCGACGACCCCTTCTGGACGGGGCATCCGCTGGCCCAGGCCAACCTCTACACCTTCGGCCGGCTCGCCTGGCAGCCGGACGCCGATCCGGTCGGGATCCTCGACGAGTGGATCGGCCTGACCTTCGGGGCGGGGCCGGCGGCGGGGCTGCACGCGGTGCTTGACGGCTCGTGGCGGACGTACGAGAAGTACACCGCGCCACTCGGGGTCGGGTTCATGGTGCAGCCGGGGCACCACTACGGGCCGAGCGTGGACGGGTACGAGTACAGCCCGTGGGGGACGTACCACTTCGCCGACCGGGACGGCATCGGGGTCGACCGGAGTGTGGCGAGCGGGACGGGATACGCGGGGCAGTACGCGAAGCCGTGGGCCGAGGTGTACGAGTCGGTGGAGACCTGCCCGGACGAGTTGCTGCTGTTCTTCCACCATGTGCCGTACGGGCAGGTGCTGAAGAGCGGGAAGACCGTGATCCAGCACATCTACGACACGCACTTCGAGGGTGTCGAGGAGGTGGAAGAGGCCGCGCGAGTGTGGGAGTCGCTGGCGGGGCTGCTGACGCCGGCGCGCCACGCGCGGGTGACGGAGCTGTTCGGGGAGCAGCTCCGGAGCGCCCGTGAGTGGCGCGATCAGATCAACAGTTACTTCCTGCGGAAGTCCGGGGTGCCGGACGAGCGGGGGCGGGTCATCTACTGACGGTGTTCCTGAAGCCGCAGGACGGCCACTCCGAGTGGGTCGAGGGTGAAGGGGGCGCCTGGCTCGGTCCCTTTGCCGGTCAGGAGGTCCGTGGCGGTGGTGTGGGCCGTCAAGTGGGCTGGTTCCTGGGCGTGGTTGAGGAGGAAGAGGAGGCGGGTGCCGTCTGGGGCGACGCGGGTCGCGGTCTCGACGGTGGGGTGGTCGGCGTACGGGCCGAGCAGGCCGTGGCGGGCGAGGATCCGGCGGGTGATTTCGTCGATGCCGGGCTGGCCGAGGGCTGTGGCGACGTACCAGGCCTCGCCCCCGTTCTCGCCGAAGCCGTGGCGGGTCACGGCGGGGGTGCCGGCGTAGAAGTCCTTGCCGTACGTGGCGACCGGCTCGGCGCCGCGCGGGAGCAGGATCTCGAAGACGAGGTGCGCCTCGGCCGGGAGTTCGGGGACGGTCTGGGTGAACTCCGGTGCGCGCGCGTCCCATTCGTCGACGCGGACGCCCATGAGCGGGGCAAGCGGGCCGGGGACGTCGGTGAGGAAGGCGCGGTCGTGTTCGTCGACGCGGCCGGAGAGGAAGGTGGTCAGGACGGTGCCGCCGCGGGCCGCGACGGCTTCGAGGCGGGTGGCGAGGTCGCCCTTGACCATGTGCAGGACGGGGGCGAGTACGACGTCGTAAGGGGTGAGGTCGGCGGTCTGCGGGATCACGTCCACGTCGGCGCCGGCCTCGCGGGCGGCGCGGTAGTAGGCGTGGACGACGTCCTGGTACTTGACCAGCCGGGAGGGGCCGTCGGAGATCTCCAGGGCCCACCAGCTGTCCCAGTCGAAGAGCAGGGCGGTACGGGCCGGGGTGCGGGCGCCGAGGGTCGCGTCGCCGAGGGCGGCCAACTCGCCTCCCAGGTCGGCGACTTCACGGAAGACGCGGGTGTCGTCGCGGCCCGCGTGCCCGATGACCGCGCCGTGGTACTTCTCGCAGGCACCGCGCGAGGCACGCATCTGGAAGTACAGGGCGGCGTCGGCACCGTGGGCGATGGCCTGGAACGTGGCCAGTCTCAACTCCCCCGGCCTGCGCAGGGGGTTGACATCACGGCAGGCCGTGGTCGACGGGGTCTGTTCCATCAGCCAGAAAGGGGCGCCGTCCTTCAGCCCCCTCATCAGGTCGTGGGCCAGGGCGGCCCAGGTGGGCGGGGCGTCGAGGGGTGGGTAGCTGTCCCAGGAGGCGAAGTCGAGGTGGGGCGCCCAGCGGTGGTAGTCGAGGGGGCGAAACATGCCCATGAAGTTGGTGGTGACGGGCGTGTCCGCGTCGTATCGACGGATCGCCTCCTTCTCGGCGAGGAAGCAGCCGAGCAGGGCGTCGGTGGTGAAGCGGAAGTAGTCGAGGGTGAGGCCCTGGAAGGCGGTGTGGTCGGGGCCGCGCCAGTGTTCTGTGAGGACGTTCGGGGGCTCGATCTGGTCCCAGTCGGTGTAGCGGTGCGACCAGAACGTTGTCCACCAGGCGTCGTTGAGGGCGTCGAGGGTGACGTACTTCTGCCGCAGCCAGTCCCGGAATGCCTCGGCGCACAGCTCGCAGTAACAGGCGCCGCCGTACTCGTTGTTGATGTGCCAGGCGAGCAACGCCGGGTGCTCGGCGTACCGTTCGGCGACGCGCTCGGCCATCGCGGTGGAGAGGCGGCGGTACGCGGGTGAGCTGGGGCAGAAGTTGTGGCGCTGGCCGTAGCGGTGCCGGCGGCCCTCGAAGTCGGTGCGGTTGACCTCTGGGTACGTCTTGGCCAACCAGGGCGGGAGGGCGGCCGTGCCGGTGGCCAGACAGACCCGCCTGTCCTCGGCCGCGGCCCGGTCGAGAATGCGGTCGAGGACGGTGAAGTCGTAGGTGTCCTCGGCGGGTTGGGTAAGGGACCAGGCGAAGACGCCGACGGTGAGGGTGTCGATGCCGGCCCGTGTGAACAGCCGGTGATCCTCGTCCCAGACCTCCTCCGGCCACTGCTCGGGGTTGTAGTCGCCGCCGTACGGGATCTTGGGGGTCCGCGGGGTCATACGGTGAAGTCCTCCTGGGTCTCGGCGATCACCGGCCGGCTGCCGTGCAGCAGGGACAGCAGCAGCGGGGCGGCTAGCAGGGCGGGCAGGGCCTCGGTGCGCAGGGCGGTGAGCCCGGCGGCCAGCACGAGCAGCGAGGCCGCGGCGAGAGTGGCCCGGCCGTGCCGGAAGAGGAAGTACGCGGCGAGGCGGGCGGTGTCGCGGGCTCGGAAGGTGAAGAGCGACGTGAGCACGAGCGCGTGGGCGCCCCAGAGGAGCGAGGCGAGCCCGATGACCGCGAGCAGCAACGCCCACCAGCCGGGCAGACCGGTCGCGGAGAAGTGGGTGAGTGTGAAGCCGATGAGGGTGAGCCAGCCGAGCAGGGGCGCCCAGAGCTTCAGGACGGGGAGCGCGTTGAGCCGCCAGCCTCGGGCGTAGGTGCGGGCCGGGTGGAGGTCGGTGAGGTCGGCGGTGCGGTGGTGGAGGGCGTAGAGCGCGGCGGAGAGGGCGGGGCCGAGGGGGAGCAGACATAGGGCGGCGAGGGGGAGGTTGGAGGGGTCGGGGCCCAGGAGGAAGAGGGCCGCGAGCCCTGGGGAAGCGGCGGCCAGCAGGAGAGCTTCGACGGTGAGGAGGGTATGGACGAGGGCGGCGGCGCGGGAGAGGGGGCCGACACCGAAGTGGGCCGAGGACATGGGCGAGCTCATTGCAACTCCGTTCCAGCAACGCCGCCAAGGGGCGCGGGGCTGTGTCGATATGCGGCTCCGCCGCGGGGCGCGACCAGCCACGACGACGCCGCACTCGACAAACGATCCATCACAGCACCACCCCCAACAGCCGCCGCTCGTCAGCCCACTCCGGCGCCTCCTCCACCACCGCGCTGACCTCGACGAGCGTCACCTCATGCCTCGCCAGCGTCAGATCCAGCACGACCCGCCCACCCTCCACGGGCACCCGCTCATGCCGACGCCCCGGCTCCGCCGCCTCATGCAGTACGTCGAGCTGGCCCGGACGCGGGGACCGCGGGCTACCCATCCGCCGCCAAGCCGTACGTGCGTTCCCGTGCTCCTCGTCCACGGTCGACCGCCGAACGAAGGCCTCCCCCGCCCGCACCGGCACGGACACCCGCACCACATGCCCTTCCGGCCCCGGCGTCGCACCGCTCGCGTCGACCGGCGCCCAGGCCAGCACAGTCACCCGCCCATCCGGATGCCGCGTCACCAGATGATCGTCGCCGCGCGCCAGCCGCTCCTCCCCCATCCGCGCCAGAAACGCGTACAGGTGATACGTCGGCTTCTTCACCTGCCGATGCGTGAGCAACCCGAAGCCGCCGTGGAAGAGCGACGTCGGCACGCCCGCCTCCTCGAACATGTCGCTGAAGGTCCAGTAGGAGAAGGAGTCGGCGTGGTCACCGCCCGCGGCCAGCACCGGCGCCAGGTAGGCCGCATGGAAGGCCGTGTCATGGATGGGATTGTCGGGCCGGTACGAGGAGTTGAACTCCGTTATATGCACAGGGAGTTCGGCCAACCGCGTGCCCTTCAACCGCTCTCGCGGCGACGCGAACTGGGTCAGCAGATCCGTCGCCGGCGCCAGCGTCTGGCGGACCCCGAACGGGACGTGCTGGGCCGGTCCCGAGCTGTACGCGTGCTTGGACACGAAGTCGACCGGCACGTCACGCCGGTCCGCGAACTCGGCGAAACGGTCCAGCCACTCGTCCGCACCGGGCGAGATCGCCGGCCCGCCGACCTGCAGCTCCGCGTCGACCTCCTTCACGGCGTGCGCGGTCACCTCGTACAGCCGGTGGTACGCCGGCTCGTCCGCGCCCTGCCAGAAGTCGCGGAGGTTGGGCTCGTTCCACACCTCGATCGGCCAGGTGCGCACCTCGTCGTGGCCGTAGCGGTCGACCAGGTGGGAGACGGTGGCCCGCACCAGCTCGGCCCACTCCTTGTGCGAGCGGGGCGGTGTGACGTTGCCGCGCCACCAGAACACGGTCTGGTCGCCCGACGCCAACTCGCCTGGCATGAAGCCGAGTTCGAGGAAGGGCCGGATGCCGAGCTCCAGGTAGGCGTCGATGACCTGGTCTACGTAGGTGAAGGAGTGCCGGACTCTGCGCTCGCCCCGCCACTCGTACGGCCGGTACACGCCCATGCCGTCGCAGAGCAGTCCGTGCCCCCGGATGTAGCGGAACCCGATCTCGCGTTGCAGCAGGGCGAGGGAGTCCTGGTAGTCGCGGCGCAGGGCGAGTTCGACACGGCCGGTGCCGACGCAGTGGCGCCAGGCGTCGGGGAAGCGGCTCCCCGCCCCCTCGGCACTCACCCGTTCTCCTTCTTGAAGCGCTCGTACGCCTTGTTGTGCAGGTCGACGAGTTGCTGCATGTTCTTCGCCTTCAACTCGGCGACGTGCTGGTCCCATTCGGACATAGGGCGCTTGCCGAGGACGAACTGGAGGGTGTTCTGGATGGCGGCGTCCTTCAGTGGGGTGTCCCAGAGGGTCGCCTGTTCCTGTTCGGAGGACTGGAGGGGGTGGGCCGGGTCGACGGGCAGTTCCTTGCGCTGGGACATGGCGTCCTGGAACTTCTTCTCGTCCGGGCTGAAGTTGGAGGAGACCAGCTCCCAGCTGCCGCCGTAGGTGAAGACGCCGTTGAAGAAGCCGTAGTCCTTCTGCAGGTCCTTCGGGGCGTCGGGGTCGGAGCCCATGAGGGAGATCCCGGGCTTCAGCGTGTACTTGCCGCCGGACTCGGTGTAAGTGACGCCCTCCACACCCCACTTGCAGAACTTCTGACCGTCGTCCGAGTACCAGAGCCAGTCCACGAACTGCATCATCGCGACGAAGTCGGAACTCTTGAGGGCCTTGCTGGAGACCATGACGCCGTTCTCCAGCCGGATGCCACTCAGCAGCACCGGGCCCGCCGGGCCGAGCGGCACCGGGACCATCTCGATGGTCGCGCCCTTGACCTGCTTGTTCAGGTTGTAGCGGTAGTTCTGCACCAGCTCCTGCGGGTTGGCGCTGATGACGTACGACTTCTCCGCGAGCAGCTTCTGCACGGCCTGGTCGTCCTGCTGGGTGAAGCTCTCGGGGTCGAGGAGTTTCTCGGCGACGAGCCCGCGCAGGTACTCGATCATCTGCCGGTAGGCGTCCTGGGTGGCGGTGAAGACGAACTTCTTCGCCTGGGTGTCGAAGCTGAGGTTGTCGTAGGCCCAGCCGGCCTTCACGCCGTACGCCTGGCCGAGGTACTGGAACAACGCCCCGCACGGGAAGGGGGTGTTGGTGCTCCAGCGGTCGGTCCAGGGGTACTTGCCCGGGTACTCCTGCTTGAGGGCCGTGAGGACGTCGTGAACCTCGTCCCAGGTGGTCGGCAGGCTCAGCCCGTGCTTGTCGAGGACGTCGGTGCGGAAGGACAGCGAGTAGCCGGACCTGGGCTTCTCGTGCAGGCCGGGCAGGAGGTAGTACTTGCCGTCGGACTGGCGGATGGAGTCGAGCTCGGGTTCGAGCTTCCATCTCTTCACCTTGTCCTGGAAGTTGGGCATCAGGTGCACGTACTCGCTGACCGGGAGGATCGCGCCGGAGGAGACGAAGGCGACCTCGGAGGGGTGGTACGTCTTGGGGATCAGGAAGGGGGCGTCGCCCGCGCCGATGAGGACGCTGCGCTTCTTCTCGTAGTCGGCGAGGGGCACGTCGACGGGCTTGATGGTCACGCCGGTGCGCTTGGTGACCTCCTTCCAGAACAGCCAGCCGGTCTTCAGGGGGTAGACCGGGTTGTCGTTGTGGAGCATCGAGAAGGACAGCGCCTTGGTCGCCTTGAACTGCTGTCCGGCGCGGTACTCCTTCATCGCGCCGTTCTGCTTCTTGGAGAGGTCCTTGCCGTCCCCTCCGTCGTCGCCGCTGCCGCAGCCGGTGAGGGTGGCGAGACCGATGAAGCCGGCGGCGGCCAGGATCTGACGCCGTGACAGCTCTCCTGCGTTCTTCACGGGAACTCCCTTGTTCCGTAGGTGAGTTGCTGGTGAGTTGCTGGGATCAGCCCTTGACCGCGCCGAGCATCACGCCCGAGACGAAGTAGCGCTGGACGAACGGGTACACGCAGAGGATCGGCAGGGCGGTGAGGACGATGGCGACGGACTGGATGGTCGCCCCGACCTGGCTGAGCTGCTCGGTGGTGGCGCCCGCGTTTCCGCCGCCGGTGGCGCCCGCGATGAGGTTGCGCAGATAGACCGTGACCGGCATCAGATCGCTGCTGTCCATGTACAGGAAGGCGCTGAACCAGGAGTTCCAGAAGGACACCGAGTAGAAGAGCACCATCGTCGCGACGACCGCCTTGGACAGCGGCAGCACGATCCTGAGCAGGATGCCGTACGTGCTCAGGCCGTCGATCTGCGCGGCCTCCTCCAGCTCGGTCGGCAGGCTCTCGAAGAAGGCTTTCATCACCAGCAGGTTGAAGACGCTGATGGCGTTCGGGAGGGCGATCGCCCACACGGTGTTCTTCAGGCCGAGGCTGGTGACGAGGACGTAGTTGGGGATCAGTCCGCCGGTGAAGAACATGGTGAAGACGGCGACGCCGATGAGCGTGGTGCGCCCCCTGAGGTGCTTCTTCGACAGGACGTAGGCGTAACAGGTCGTCAGAACCATGGCCACGGCGGTCGATACGACGGTGTAGAAGACGGTGTTGCCGTAGTTCCGCCAGAACATCGAGTCGTGGAAGACGATGTCGTACGTGGTGAGGCTGAACCCCTTGGGCCACAGCGTCACTTCACCGGCCCGCACCTGTCGCTCCCCGCTGAAGGAGCGCGCCACGATGTTGACGAACGGGTACAGCGTCACCAGCACCACGAGGGTGAGGACGACCCCGTTGACGCCCTGGAAGACCCGGTAGGAGCGGCTCGGCCTCACCACAGGCTCGTCCCCACCGTGCGGCGCGAGAGCTGGTTGGCCGAGGTGATCAGGACCAGCCCGATGACCGCCTCGAACAGCCCGATGGCGGCGGCGTAACTGAAGCTGCTGGACTCGACTCCCGCCCGGTACACGTAAGTTGAGATGACGTCAGCCGTCGGATAGGTCAGCGGGTTGTAGAGCAGCAGGACCTTCTCGAAGCCGACGGCCATGAAGGTGCCGACGTTGAGGATCAGCAGCGTGATCATGGTGGGCCGGATGCCGGGCAGGGTGACGTGCCAGATCTGCTGCCAGCGGCCCGCGCCGTCGATGCGCGCGGCCTCGTACAGGTCCTCGTCGATCGTGGTGAGCGCGGCGAGGTAGAGGATCGTGCCCCAGCCCGCGGTCTGCCAGATCTCGGAGCCGACGTAGATCGTGCGGAACCACTCGGGTTCCTGGATGAAGCGGATCGGGTCGTGCCCGAACCAGCCGAGGGCGTGGTTGACCGGGCCGTCGGTGGCGAGCATCTGCAGGGTGAGGCCGGCGACGATCACGATCGACAGGAAGTGCGGAAGGTACGACACCGACTGCACGAACCGCTTGAGCGAACGCCGGCGCACCTCGTTGAGCAGCAGGGCGAGCACGATCGGGATCGGGAAGCAGAAGACGAGGGTGAGCCCGCCGAGCCAGAGGGTGTTGCGGAACACCTGCCAGAAGGTGGGGTCGGTGAGGAACATGCGCACATAGCGCAGGCCCACCCACTCCTCGCCGAACATCGAGCCGCCCGGCTCGAAGCGGCGGAAGGCGATCACATTGCCGATCATCGGCAGATAGCGGAAGACCAGGAAGAACAGCAGCGGCAGCACGGCCAGCGAGTACAGCTGCCAGTCCCTGCGCAGCGTCCGCCGCCAGCCGCTGCGCGGGGCCGGACGGGCGAGGGGCGGCGGTGGGTCCTGGGTGCCGGGCGGAGGGGCCGACCTGGTGGTGGTGCTCATGCTCGGTCCTCCCTGGGGGCGGAGAAGTGGCCGAAACTTTCGAGCGCTTACCGGTAACTTCGCGGCAACTTAGAGGCAGCGAGAAAGCGCTGTCAATGGGTCGCGCAGGAGATACCTGAGGCGCGAGTGGGGTAGAACCGGGGGACCAAGTCCCGCTCCACTCCGCAAGTTTCACTGCTTCGACCGACTCATGCGAGGTGTCCTGTGCCCGCCTTCGACCTGCCGATCAGGGAGCTGGAGCAGTACCGGCCCGATGTCCAGGAGCCCCCGGACTTCGACGAGTTCTGGCGCGACACGCTCAAGGAGGCTGCGCAGGCTGAGGAGTTGGCGGCGATGACCCCGGTGCGGACCGGACTACGGCTGACCGACACCTGGGACGTGACCTTCCGCGGCTTCGCCGGAGATCCGGTGCGCGCCTGGTACAGCAGGCCCGCCGGGGTGCGCGAGCGGCTCCCCGCGGTCGTCGAGTACGCCGGTTACGGCCGCGGACGCGGACTTCCGCACGAGCGGCTGACCTGGGTGAACGCCGGGTACGCGCATCTGCTGATGGACAACCGCGGCCAGGGCGACCAGTACGGCAACGGCGGCGCGACCCCCGACCCGCACGCCTCGGCGCCGGGCGGCCCGGGCCCCGCGGCACGGGGCCTGCCGGCGCCCCGCGACTACCACTTCCGGCGCTTGATCACGGACGCGGTGCGCGCGGTGACGGCGGTGCGCGCACTGCCCGGCGTGGACGGGGAGCGCGTCGCCGCCGTCGGCAACAGCCAGGGCGGCGGACTCGCCCTGGCCGTCGCGGGGTTGGTGCCGGACCTGGCGGCGGCCGCGGTCACCGCGCCCTTCCTGTGCGGTATCCGGCGCGCCCTGGACCTCACGGATGCGAGCCCGTACGGCGAGATCAGCGCGTACCTCGCGGTGCACCGGGGCGAGGAGGCGGCCGTCTACCGCACGCTGTCGTACATGGAGGGCATCTCCTTCGCCCGGCGCGCCGCCGCCCCGGTCCACTTCGGGGTGGGCCTGCGGGACACCGTGTGCCCGCCGAGCGGGGCGTACGCGGCCTGCAACCGCTATGCGGAACTGAGCGGCGTGGACCCCCGCAAGGAGATCCACGCCTACCCCTTCAACGGCCACGAGGGCGGCGACGCGGTGCACGTGCGCCGCCAACTGGACTGGCTGGCCGAGGTGTTGGAGCTCAGCCCGTCGCGAGGGTGAACACGTGCAGGTCCGTGTTCCGCGGCAGCTTCAGACTCGCGATCACCTTGCCGTCCGGTGCGGCGAAGGGCTTGGTAGCGAAGACGTACGTGGCCACCGGGTCCTTGTCCGCCCCGGCGACGTTCCGGTACGCGGTCTTGGCGACGACCTCGTTGCCGTACTGGACGGTGCCGCCGCCTCCGCCGACGGTCCAGTCGGTGAAGGAGAGGTCGATCGTGTCGGTGCTGCCGTCGGTGTAGGTGACGGTGGCGTTGGTCTGCTGGTTGCCGTTGACGGCGCTGCCGATGAAGGACAACTTGCCTGCGGGAGAAACGAGTTGGACGGTCTGCCCGTCGGCCGAGACGTTGTCGGGGCGGCCGCTCGGCGAGTCGGGCCAGCTGAAGCTCAGCCCGTCGACCGTGCCCTGGCCGCCCGGGGTGAGACCGGCGGCGGCGAGGGCCTGACGGGAGTAGCTCCAGCCGCCGCCGTCGTAGTCGGCCTCGTCGTGCTCGCCCTGGTCGTCCGAGACGCCGGTGTTGTTGTAGGCGGCGAGGAGGGTGCCGGGGGCGGCGACGGTCAGGGCGACGGGCTGCTCGTAGGAGGTGTCACCGGAGGTCACCGTGACCTTCGCGTCGTAGAACCCCTGCTTGACGTCCTTGGCCGCGCTGAGTGTGATCTCCTGCGAGCCGTCAACCACCGTCCCTTCGGCGGGAGTTGGGGTGACGCCGTCCGGCGTCTCGACCTTGAAGCGGACCTCGGGCCCGGCTCCGCCGCTCATCGACAGCGCGCGGATGCCCACCTTCGTGCTCGCGCCGGGCTCGATGGTCGCCGTGGTCGGCCCGACACCGATCTGGTACGGCTGCTCGCCCTGGCGGAAGGAGGGCGGGGCGTCGGCGGGGTCGCTGCCCCAGGTCTTGTCGGGCGTAGCGGAGAGCGTGTAGTCGAGGCGGCCGCCGTCCCGCACGAGGGATGCCGGCAGCCAAGGGCGGGCGCTGGTACGGCCGTTGACCTTCAGGGAGGTGATGTACGGGGCGTCGGCGGCGGCACCGGTCGCGTGGATGGAGATGTCGTTGCCGTTCGGGCGGTCGATCTCGATGCGCGGGAACAGCGGTGAGGCGAGGGCGAGTTCGGCGCGGGAGGGGACCTGCGGGTACATGCCGAGGGAGGAGAAGACGTACCAGGAGGACATCGCGCCGAGGTCGTCGTTGCCGGGGATGCCACCGGGCTCGGTCGACCAGAGCTGCTTCATGGCGGCCCGGACGGTCTCCTGCGCCTTGTAGGGGGCGCCCGCGTAGTCGTACAGGTAGGGCACGTTGATCGAGGGCTCGTTGTCCAGCTCGGACTTGTCACCGCCGCTGCCGGTGAAGGCCCAGCTCCCGTCGGCGTCGTGGAAGAAGGAGTCGAGGCGGGTGAGTGCCTTGTCCGTGCCGCCCATCGCGGCGAAGAGTCCGGCCGGGTTGTGCTGGACCATCCAGGTGTACTGGGCGGCCGTACCCTCGACGAATCCGTTGCCCGTGGCCGGGGTGAAGCCGGTGACCCAGCTGCCGTCGGCCTTGCGGTTGGCGATGTAGCCGCCGGTGGGGTCGGCGGCGATGTTGAAGTTGTTCTGCCACCACTGGGCGCGCTTGGCGAAGGTCGCCGCGGTGTCCTTCTCCCCTGCCGCGGTGGCGAGTTGGGAGAGGGAGAAGTCGGCGCCGGACATCTCCAGGGTCTCGGCCGCGCCGCCCCAGGCGTTGGAGACGGACGGCATGTAGTGGAGCTTCAAGTACTTGTCGAGGGAAGGCCGTTGACCGACGGAGAGCACCGGCTTGCCGGCGGAGGACAGGTCCTGGGCCGTGGGCACGTTGGCCGCCTTGACGAGCGAGTCCAGTGCGCCGTGCAGATCGAAGTCCGTGCCGCCGAAGGCGCGGATGCCGGCCAGGGCGGTCGGCGACGGGTCGCCGTTCATGACGTGGGTGCCGCTCGCACCGTGCAGCCAGCGGTCCCAGATCCCGCCGTTCTGCTGGGCGAGTTCGTACAGGGACTGGGCGATGTCGGACCCGGTGCGCGGGTTGAGCAGGGTCAGCAGCTGCACCTGGTCCCGGTAGACGTCCCAGCCGGAGAAGGTCCCGTACTGGGCCTGGTGGCCGCGCGCGACCGAGTGGACCTTGCCGTCGCTGCCGCGGTATCTGCGGTCGACGTCGCTGATGACGTTCGGGTGCAGGAGGGAGTGGTACAGCGCGGTGTAGAAGGTGGTGCGCTCGGCGTCGGTGCCGCCGCCGACACGGATGGCGCCGAGCCGGTCGCGCCAGGCCCGCCCGGCGGCCTCTCGCACGGCGTCGAAGGAGCGGGACGACGGGTTCTCGGCCGCGAGGTTGGCGGCGGCGCCGGCCTGACTGACGTACGAGATACCGACCTTGACGTTGACCGGGCCGTCGCCGGGCGCGAACTCGACGTAGCCGCCGGCGCCCTTGCCTGCGACGGGCCGCCCGCCGCTGGAGAAGCCACCCGTGCCGCCGGAGGCTTCCTTCGACCCGGGGCTCAGCTTGTCGTCCTGCCAGGTGCCGATGGACTTGAAGGCGCGGTCGAAACGGGCGGTGAAGTAGACGGTGTAGTAGGGGCGTTGGCCCTCGGGGTCCAGGTATCCGCAGAAGTCGCCGGACGTGACAGACCCCGAGACGGTCCGCGTCGCCGGATCGATGGCGACGGTCGAATCGGCCGAGCCCACCTCGGAGTTGGCGGTGCGGATGAGGAGGGAGGCGGGCTTGTCGGCCGGGTAGGTGAAGCGGGCGGAACCGGTACGGGGCGTCGCGGTGAGATCCGCGGTCACCCCGGACGCGAGGCCGACCTTGTAGTGGCCGGGCTCGGCGGTCTCGTCGGCGTGGCTGAAGTCGGAGGCGTAGACGGCGTCCTTGGTGTCGCTCGCGGGCGAGGAGGTGACCTCACCGGCGTACGGGAAGAACGGGATGTCGCCACTGCCGCCCGCGCAACCGGTGCCGGACATGTGGGTGAGGCTGAAGCCGCGGATGCGGGTGGCGTCGTACAGATAACCGCCGGGCGCGGCGGTGCGGGTGGCGTCGCCTCTGGTGTTCTCCGGGCTCCAGGAGAGCATGCCGAAGGGGGTCACGGCGCCCGGGAAGACATTGCCGCCGTTCTTGGTGCCGATGAGCGGGTCGACGTACGACGTCGGGTCCTTGACCAGCTCGGGAGGTGCGGTCGTCGCCGCGAGGGCGGGGGTGGCGCCGCCGACCGCGAGAGCGGCGGCAAGCAGCAGGGATGTAGGACGGAAACGCATGACGCGGCCCCTCCTCCTTCGGACGGGTCGCGCACCACAGGTCGCACAAGCCGCAGGGACAGTAGCGTGTGTCAGCGGTACCACGGAAGGGTGCGTACGGGGGTGGGGGCGCGCGGGGCGGCCACCCGGACGGGTCGGCACGGGCCGATACCGCTGGGCATTGCGTGGCCGAAACGGATCGTGCAGGCCAACTGGATTGACATCGTTGTCCGTTGAGGCGGTAGAGTCATGTGTAGACCAATTCGACAACGTTGTCGCACCACAGCGTCGCCACAAGCCCGCACCATCCGGACAGGTACTCCCCCGGCCTGCCCGGCTCGCGGACCCGGTGGACTGCACACCACCACCGGGTCCGCCCTGAGCGGCGGTCAGCCGACCTGGCAGGGCAGGGTCGTTGCCGTGTCACCGCCGTCGCCCGAGACGACGTATCCGAACGTCGTGCTCTGGCCGGGGCTCAGTGAGCCGTTCCAGTCGGCGTTGTGGACCATGACGTCCTGGCCGTTGTAGGTGGGGTTGCCGTTCCAGAGGCTGTTGACCTTCTGGCCGGTGGGCAGGGTCCAGTCGACCATCCAGCCGAGCATGGGGACGTCGCCGGTGTTGGTGACGGTCACCTCGGACTGGTAGCCGCCGGTCCAACTGCCCGTGGTCTTACGGGTGGCGGAGCAGGTGCCCGGGACGGGGTCGGTGGGGTTGCCCGGGTCGTGGATGCCCGTCACTTCACCGTTGCCGCCGTCGAACACGACGTCGGAGCAGGAGTAGAAGGTCTCGGCGCTGTCCGAGCGCTGCCAGACCATGTAGATGATGTGGCGCCCCGACTTGTCGGCCGGGAGCTTGCCGGTCCAGGAGTAGTTGGCCTCGACCGTGCCCGGGGTGCCGTTGAGCGGCGGGTGGTCGACCGTGAGGAACGGAGTGTCCTCCATGTCGTCCCAGGTGAGGGTCTTGGTCGGGTCGAAGCCGTCCTTGGTGATGTAGACGTAGAACCAACCCGGGTGCGCGGCCCAGGCGTTGTAGGAGAAGTCGACGGTCGCACCCGAGGTGAGGTGGGTCAACGGCCAGTCGTTGCGGGGGAGGTTGAAGCCGGTGAAGTTGGGGTTGCCGCCGCTGCAGAGTTCGCCGTCGGGGACGAAGCCGCGGGTGCGGCCGGCGCCGTCGGAGCGCAGTACGGAGAACCAGTTGTAGAACGGCGTTGTGCCGCTGACCTGTTGGGCCGCCTTGCAGGCGGGGTTGACGGGTTTGATCTCGCCGGTGTCGGTGAGCCCGTCCTGCCAGCAGAGGAAGGTGCGGCTGCCGGGCTTCATCGGGGTGCCGTGGGCTTCCGCCTTGGCGCCCGCCGTGACGACGAGGGCGAAGGCGGGGATGGTGGCGAGGAGCGAGACCAGGACGAGGAAGAGGGTTCTGGTGGTTAATCGGCGCGCCGGTCGGCGCGTGCGTGTCAGGACCATGACAGATGGATTCCTTCGGTACGGCCGTGCGGATGCGGGTGAAGGTGCGGGTGCTTGTGTGTGCGGTTGTGGATTCAGGTTCGGGGTGCGGATGTGGGCGGGGCGGGAGTGCCGTGAGGGGGCGGCGGGTTCCGGTCCGCCGCTCCTTATGGGAGCGCTCCCACCCTGCCTTCTGCGGAAGGTAGCGGCATGAGGGTCACTTGTAAACTCCCCGGTCCACCGGATACGTCGCCTGAAAGGCCAGCCTCTTCTCCGCGTCGTCGGCGATGGTCGTGAGCAGGTCGTCGAAGGTCAGGAACTCCTCCCAGGCCGTCCTTCCGGTCGCCGTCGCGAGCCGTGCGACCACCAGGTCCTCCAGTTCCTGGACCCGTTTGCCCTTCCAGATCTTGTCGGCGACGGAGACGAGGAGGTCTTCGAGGCCGTTGTCCGGGTGGGTCCACTCCGCGTGGGTCGCGGCGAAGCGGGCCAGCTCGGGGGCGATGCCCCGGGCCAGCAGCAGGTCGCGGCCGGCGGGTTCATGGGCTGAGCCGGGGCCGGAGAGTTCGGCGGGGTGGGCCGTCTTGCCGATGTCGTGCGTGGCGGCGCCGAACAGTACGGCGTCGTGGTCGAGTTGGAGTGACGGGTGCTCGTGTGTCATCCAGTCCAGCAGCTGCTGCGCCACGTCGTGGACCAGGCGGAGGTGGGCCGCCAGGCGGGGTGGAGCCTCCAAGTCACGGAGGAGGCGGGCGACTTGGGTGGGGAGGGGGCGGAGGGGCGGGGCGCAGGGGTCGTGGAGGGCGCGGTGGAGGGGGTCGGGGGTCGTCACGGGGTCAGGGTAGGGCGGTTGAGGGGCACCCCTCCCGCACCCATCCAAGGAGTACCCTGAACGCGGTGGTTCCGGCCGCCTCCGGGTCCGCGGGCAGGGCTGCAAGCTCATCGGTGTACGGCGATGCGATCGGCCAACGGTCTTTCCTGCCCGACGTCGCGGACCCGCGGGCGTGAGGAAGGACTACGGTGTCCGATCACTCCCGTTCCCTGCCCGACCACCCCAGCCTCCGGTATCTGAAGATCGAGGCCAAACGCCGCCTGCGCACAGGCGAGTTCGGCTCCCTGGACGAGGCACAGCTGGCGATCGCCCGCGAGCACGGGCACCCCAGCTGGGCGGCGCTCAAGCGCGTCGTCGAGAGCACCAACCCCCCGCAGCGGCACGCGAGCCGGCAGTTGCGCTGGATCGCCGCACGGTTCGCGGACGCCGGCGCACCCACCTGGCACGCGCCCTCCGAGAGCGAGCTGCGTGAGCACTTCCACGAGCAGCTCCTCGAAGCGATGCCGCCGGATGAGCTGCTGCCGAGGCTCAGGTCCCTCGCGCCGCGTCTGCACCGCGGCCCCGTTCTCGTCGAGGACACGGCCACCCATGCCCTGGCCCGGCTCGAATCCGAGGATCTGGGCGCGGTCGCCCAGCTGCAGGCGGTCGTCGAACCCGTCCCGCCGCACCGGCTGGTGGGGCTGCGCGTATACCCCACGGCGAAGGTCGAGGATCCGCGGCTGACCGCACCGGCCAACCGAACCGAGGGCCGGGTGCCCGCGGTCGCCTCGGAGCTGGCCGCCCGCGCCTTCGCCGAACTCGGGCTGCCCGGGCTGGCCTTGGCGGGAGCCGACGCCCGGGACGGAGTCTGGGCCCTCGCGCGCGGCTGGGCCGCCCTCGAACCGCTCGTACCGCTGACGAACCGGCACCGTTTCCCGGCCGGCTCCGTCACCACGCTGGTGACGGCGACCGCGGTGCTGCGTCTGGTCGCCGACGGCCGGGTCGGCCTCGACGACCCCGCCAACCGGCATCTGAGCACCGTCCGACTCGCCGATTCCGCCGTCACCGTCCGGGAGTTGCTCAGCCACACCGGTGGTGTGGTCATGCCGGACCGGCCGCCGACCGACCGCGAGGCCGACTCCGTACCGGACCCCCGCGACCTGTTCGGGCCCGTCATCCCCTGCGCCGGGCAGCGCGGGCGTCACGTCCACAGTGACTGGGGGTACGTCGCTCTCGGACTGCTCGTCGAGAACCTGACCGGGTCGCCCTGTCCGCAGGCGGTCGCCGACCTCGTGCTGCGTCCGTTGGGCATGGACGACTCGTTCGTCCCCACCGAGCGGCCCTCCGCTTTCGGCGCGGAGGCCGTGGTCACCGGGTACGTCGCCTCGGGGGACGACGGCAGCCTCCGTTCCTGGCCGGAACGGGTGAGCACCGTGCCCGCCGCGAGCGGTCTGTGGACGACGGCGTCCGACCTGGCCCGTTTCGGACTCGGCTGGCACGCCCTCCTCCCCGACGAGCTGGCCCGGCAGGCGCTCACCCCGCAGGCGGACCTTCCCGGCGGCAGCCATGCGGGCCTCGGCTGGCTGCTGGACCGGACCGGAGACATCGCGGGGCACGAGGGGCATCTCCCCGGCGCCTCGGCCTCGCTGGTCCTGCGTGTCCGCGACCGGCGGGTCCACGTGGCCCTGGCCAATCGGAGCGTTCCCGTGGAACCGGTCAACGGCCGCATCCTGCGCGCCCTCGGCTGAGCCGACGCGGGGTCCGATCACGATGATTCACGGGCGGACCCCGCTTCGCCGCTCAGAGAATGGCGGCCCTGGGTGACGCCGACGTCTCCACCATCGGGCTCACGGGCGGCAGCACCGGGGTGTCCTGCGCCGCAGGCAGTTCGACGGTGAACTCCGTGCGCCCCGGTTCGCTCTGTACGTCGATCCGGCCGCCGTGTGCCCCGACGATCGCCGCCACGATCGCCAGCCCCAGCCCCGAGCCGCCCTCGCTGCCGGCCGTCCGGGCCCGGGAGGCGTCCGCGCGGGTGAAGCGTTCGAAGACCTTCGGCAGCAACTCCCCCGGGATGCCCGGCCCGTCGTCCCGGACCCGGACCACGCAGCGCTCCCCCGTCGTCTCCACCTCGGCCACCACCTTCGTGCCGGCAGGCGTGTGCATGCGTGCGTTGGCCAGCAGGTTGGCCACCACCTGGTGGAGGCGGGACTCGTCGCCGGTGACCAGGGCAGGGGTGTCGTCCAGGTGCAGGGCCAGGTGCCATTCGTGGCCGCCGCCCGCCGCCCGGGCGTCCCAGACCGCCTCGGCGACCACCGCCGCGAGGTCGACCTCGCCGGAGTCCAGCGGGCGGCCCTCGTCCAGGCGGGCCAGCAGGAGCAGGTCCTCCACCAGGCCCGTCATACGGGCCGACTCAGCCGAGACGCGGCGCCAGGCCAGGACCGGTTCGATGCGGTCGGTGCCGCGGTTCATGAGTTCCGCGTAGCCCGCGATCGAGGCGAGCGGGGTGCGCAGTTCGTGGCTCGCGTCCGCCAGGAAGCGGCGCATGCGTTCCTCGCTGTGGCGCACCTGCTCCTCGCTGCGCTGGCGTTCCGCGAGCGCGGACTCCACGTGGTCGATCATCCGGTTCAGCGCGGCGCCCACCTGCCCGGCCTCGCTGCCGGGGTCGGTGTCCCGCGCGGGGACGCGGGTGAGGCCGGTGACCTCGCCGCGGTCCAGCGGGGCCCGGGAGACCTCGACCGCGGTGGCGGCGACCCGGCCGAGGGGGCGCAGCTGCCGTCGTATCACCACGGCGCAGACGACACCCGCGATCGTCAGGCCGGCCAGCGCCACGCCCGCCTCCACCATGGCCAGGCCGCTGATCATGCGCTGGACGTCGTCCATCGGGAGGCCGGTCAGGACGCGGATGCCGTTGGAGTCGAGGGCGGTGACGCGGTAGGTGCCGAGGTCGGGGACGGTGACCGTGTGCTTGGACCCGTCGGTCGCGATGCCCTTGAGGGGGGCGCGCTGGGCGGTGGTCAGGTTCTGCGGCGGGGCGTCCTCGCTGACCACCGCCGCGGAGACGACCGAGCCGTCCTCGCCGAGGCGGGCGGCGAGCAGGCCGACCGGCTGGCCGGTCTCCATGAGGAAGGACAGGTTGGCCGTGTCGTCGGGGTGGAGGCCGGCTCCGCCCAGGCTGCGCTGGCTCGCGTTGGCGACCCTGCCGTCCAGGTCGCCCATCAGATAGGCGCGTTGGACCACTCCGGTGACACCGGCCATCGTCGCGCAGACGACGGCGAGCGTGACGCCGACGAAGAGCAACAGGCGGGTGCGCAGGGAGCGTCCGCCCATCCGGGGGCTCATCTGCCGTCCCCCGTCGGTCTGATGGCGTAGCCCATGCCGCGCACGGTGTGGATCATCGGCGCCCGGCCGCGGTCGATCTTGCGGCGCAGGCTGGAGATGTAGACCTCGACGAGGTTGCCGCCGCCGTCGAAGGAGCTGGACCAGACGTGGTCGAGGATCTGGGCCTTGCTCAGCACCTGGCGCGGGTGGTGCAGGAGCAGGCTGAGCAGGTCGAACTCCTTGGCGGTGAGCTGGACCGGCGTACCGGCGCGGTGCACCTCGCGGGTCTCCTCGGTCAGTACGAGGTCGCCGAGGACGTGTACGGACTCCTCGGCCCGCCTCTTCTCGGTGCCGGCCCGGCGCAGCAGTGCGCGCAGCCGCAGCACGACCTCCTCCAGGGAGAAGGGCTTGGTGACGTAGTCGTCGGCGCCGTTGTCGAGGCCGTCGATGCGGTGTTCCAGGGCGTCGCGGGCGGTGAGCATGAGGACCGGCAGCTTCGGGTTCTCGTACCGCAGCCGGCGCAGTACCTGGATGCCGTCCAGGTCGGGCAGCATGCCGTCGAGCACGACCGCGTGCGGGGCGCAGCCGCGGGCGATGCGCAGCGCGCTGTGGCCGTCGGCGGCCGGGTAGGGCCGCCAGCCCGCCTCGGTGACGGCGACGGAGAGCAGCTCGGTGAGCGCGGGCTCGTCGTCGACGATGAGCACGCGGACTCGGTCGCCGCGGGACACGGAGGTGCCAGACATGTCTCGATACTGTCCCGGTTGCCTGGGGGAACCCTGTGTTCCACCTGAGCCGCAGCCGTGTGACCTGGCATCTGCTGTCCGTCGGCATCCTGCCGACGGGGTGTGGGGTCCGCCAACCGCCCTGGCCGAAGGGGGCATTGGCACGCCCCGGCCACAGGAATCCCTTGAGCCGCTTTCCGCGCGGCACTCACCCTGATCACAGGCTTCCGCTCACAGGGGCCGGAAGCGTCCTCAGCGTTCAGGGGAGGAACTCCACTCATGCGAAGACTCCATGTCCTCTGTGCCGTGGCAGGGGCGGCCGGGCTGCTCGCGGGCGCGGTCGTGCCCGCTGCGGCCGGTCCCGCGTCCGCGGCCGGCGGGCAGGGCGCCACGAGCGCACAGAGTGTCGGCGCGACGGGCGCCGCGACCGCGGCGGCCGGCCCGACGCACACGCAGACCGTCACCCTCATCACCGGCGACACCGTCGCACTCACCACCGGGGCGGACGGCAAGAACGCCGTCGACGTCCGGCGCGGGGACGGCCGCGAGGCCGTCACGTTCCTGTCCAGCGAGCAGAACGGCGAGGTCAGCGTCATCCCCTCGGACGCGATCCCGCTGCTCCAGGCGGGCCGCCTCGACCCGGCCCTGTTCAACGTCAGTGAGCTGGTGAAGCAGGGCTACGCGGACGCGAAGACCGGCAGCACCCCGGTGATCGCGACGTACGAGAAGGGCAGCGAGACCCCCGAAGGCGCGCGCCGGACGCTCGCGTTGCCGGGGATCGACGGCGCCGCGCTGACCGCGAGGAAGTCGACCGCCTTCTGGGCGGACATCGCGCCGCCCGTGGGCACCGCACCCACCACGAAGGCCGCGAAGCAGCTGGGCGACGGTATCGAGAAGGTCTGGCTCGACGCCAAGGTGAAGGTGTCGCTCGACCAGAGCGTGCCGCAGATCGGCGCCCCCGAGGTGTGGCAGGCGGGCTACGACGGCACCGGCGTCAAGGTCGCGGTCCTGGACACGGGCGTGGACCTGAACCATCCGGACCTCGCCGGGAAGATCGCGGACTCGCAGAGTTTCGTGCCGGACCAGACCGTGCAGGACGGCCACGGCCACGGCACCCATGTGGCCGACACGATCGTCGGTTCGGGCGCGGCCTCGGACGGCAAGTACAAGGGCGTGGCGCCGGGCGCGCAGCTGCTGGTCGGCAAGGTCCTCGACAACACCGGTCAGGGCCAGGAGTCCTGGATCATCTCCGGCATGGAGTGGGCGGCGAACTCGGGCGCGAAGATCGTCTCCATGTCCCTGGGCGGTACGGCCACGGGTCCCTCGGACGCGCTGAGCGAGACCGTCGACGAGCTGTCCGCCGACACGGGCACCCTCTTCGTGATCGCGGCGGGCAACTCGGGCCCGTTCAACGAGACCATCGGCACGCCGGGCATCGCGGACTCGGCCCTGACCGTCGGCGCGGTCGACAAGTCCGACAACCTGGCCTCGTTCTCCAGCCGCGGCCCACGCCTGGGCGACTACGGGGTCAAGCCGGAGATCACCGCGCCGGGCGTGAACATCACGGCGGCCCGCGCGGCCGGCACCACCATGGGCACCCCGGTCGACGACCACTACACGACGGCGAGCGGTACGTCGATGGCGACCCCGCATGTCGCGGGCGCGGCAGCGCTGGTCGCCGAGGCGCACCCGGACTGGACGGGCGCGCAGATCAAGGCGGACCTGGCGAGCACGGCGAAGACGATGACCGCCGCCACGCCCTTCCAGCAGGGCGACGGCAGGGTCGACGCCGTACGGGCGGTGGAGCAGGGCGTGTTCGCGACCCCGACGC
Organism: Streptomyces sp. NPDC047081; assembly: GCF_040643775.1. NCBI lineage: Bacteria > Bacillati > Actinomycetota > Actinomycetes > Kitasatosporales > Streptomycetaceae > Streptomyces > Streptomyces sp. NPDC047081. The sequence goes on from NZ_JBEYUY010000014.1 coordinate 139,836, forward strand.
TGAGCTTCGGCAAGTACGAGGACGGTGACAACGGTGTCGTCACCAAGGACATCACGTACACCAACACCACCGACAAGGCGGTGGAGTTGAAGGTCTCGTCGAGCCTCGCGGACCTCACACTCGGCGCCGGTACCGTGACCGTGCCCGCGCAGGGCACCGCCACGCTTCCGGTCAGTGTGGACCCGGCGGCACTGGCCTCCGGCAGCTACACGGGTTACGTCACCGCGACCGCCGACGGCGTCCAGACCACCACGGGCGTCGGCTTCGAGAAGACGCCGAAGATGTACGACCTGAAGGTGTCGCTGGTGAACCGGGAGGGCGGGCCGTCCACCGGGGCCTCGCTCTTCAGCCTCCAGGAACTGGGCGGCGCCTACCCCAACACGTACGGCTATCTGGGCTCCGGCTGGACCTTCCAGGTGCCCGCCGGCACCTACTCCCTCGCGTCCTGGATCCCGGACCTCGACGCGGGCGGGCTGGCCGTCGGCACCTCGGTGGTCGGCAACCCCGAGATCAAGGTCGACGGGGACACCGAGGTCGTGCTCGACGCCCGCAAGGCCGTGGAGATCAAGCCGAAGACGAAGGAGGACTCCGAGTTCCAGGGCTTCACCACGAGCTGGCATCGCGAAGGGCCGGGCAGCACCTGGGGGCTGACGTACAGTCAGGGTTTCTGGACCGACCACATCTATGTGGCGCCGACCCAGAAGGTGACCCAGGGGACCCTGGAGTTCTCCGCCAAGTTCCGCCTGTACGCGAAGGAGCTGACGGCAAGCGTCACGAGCCCGCAGAAGATCTCGCTGTCGTCCTTGTACTACTCGCAGACCTACGACGGCCTCCCGCTGAAGATCAGTGGTGAGCACACCGTGCAGGCGGTGGACGCGGGCGGCGGTACCGCTGCCGACTTCGCGGGGCTCGACGTCCGGGGCAAGGTCGCGGTGGTCGGGGTCGGAGCGACGGACCGGGCGCAGGAGGCCCTGGACAACGCGACCAAGGCCGGCGCGGGGTACCTCATCGTGTACCGCAAGACCCCCGGTTTCTGGATCGAGGCCGTGGACCACGCGACCACGGTTCCGGTGATGATCGCCACCGGCGAGCAGGGCGCCGAGCTCGCCGCCCTGCTGAAGACCGGCAAGAAGGTCACGCTGAAGCTGGGCGGCACAGCGGTCAGTCCCTACGTCTACAACCTGCTCGCGGCGCAGAGCGGTTCCATCTCGGCGGACCAGACGTACCGCCTGGACGGCTCCGACACGGCGAAGCTGACCGCCCGTTACTACGGGGCCACGTCCGGCGCGTACGGCATGGACTCCCTGTACACGTACCGCCCCTGGCAGATCTTCAGCATCGAGGTCCCCGACGACGTTCCGCTCGGCACCCAGCGCACCGAGTACTACTACGCCGACCCGGACACCCGCACCTGGCACACCGTCTATCCCGACGCGGCGGCGCTCAAGGGCGAGTGGAGCCCGCTGCGGACCTACGACAAGGCCGGCGTCCAGCCCTCCGAGGACTGGCTGCGCCAGGTCGTCCGCCCCGGCAGCAGCGCGGCGTACGGGCTCTCCCAGCGCACCGGCGACAAACTCACCTTCCTGATACCGGAGTTGAACGACGCGATGCCGGGCCACTACGGCTCCGTCGACGGCCTCCGGAGCACCGCGCAGGGCGCGCTGTACCGGGACGGGCAACTGGTCGGCCCCTCCGCGCTCGGCGGCTACGGCACCTTCACCGTACCGGCGGACCAGGCGTCGTACCGCTTCGTCCTGGACGCGCAGCGCACCGCCGACCCGGCCGCGTACTCGACGAGCACGCACACCGAGTGGACCTTCGGCTCGGCGCACACCAACGCCGCGACGCCACTGCCGCTGCTCAGCCTCGGCATCGCCCCGAAGGGACTCGATCTCCTCAACCGGGCCGACGGCAAACGGGAGTTGGAGGTCGGGCTGTCGGTCGCGGATCAGTCGGGGAGCGTCAAGGCGGCCGGTCTGAAGGCCTGGGTCTCCTACGACGAGGGCACCTCGTGGAAGGAAGTGCCGGTCGCTCACGGCGAGGCGCGGTTCAAGCCGGCGAAGGGCGCGCGGACCGTGTCGCTGCGCGTGCGGGCCACCGACCGGGCCGACGACGGGATCGACCAGACCGTACTGCGGGCGTTCGGCCTGAAGTGAGCGAAGATCCGCAGGAGTTGTAAGGGTTCTTAACAAAGAACCTCTACCGTGGCGAGCCATGGTGAACACGGCACAAGATCCTGCACAACAGACCCCTGCTGCGAGCCCCTGGGCCGCGGTGGGGGTCTCCGCCTTCGACGAGCTGGTGTACCGGTCCGTTCTCCATCAGCCCGACGCCGGCGCGGCCGGCTGGGCGCTGCTGACCGGGGCGACCCCGGCCCGGCTGCGCGAGGCCTGTGACCGGTTGCTCACCCTCGGACTGCTCCAACCGCCGGACTCCATGGGCGGGTTACGGGCGGTCGATCCGCGGGTGGCGATCCGCGCGCTGATCCGGCGGCGCGAGACGGAGTCCGAGCTGCTCGCCGCCACCGCCGAGGAGATGGCCACCGCGTACGAGGCCGGGCTGCTGCGCGAGGAGCCGTCCCGGCTGATCGAGGTGGCCTCCGGGGAGGGCGCCATCGCGGCCCGGCTGGAGGAGATGTACGCCCGCGCCGAGCACGAGGTGTGCCTGTTCGACACCCCGCCCTATCTCGCCCCGCCCGCATCGCAGTTGCACTCCCAGGCCGATCTGCTCAGGCGCGGGATCGTCTCCCGCGGTATCTACGCGGCGAGCGGCCTGGAGGATCCGGACGTCCTGTCCCGCACCTGGAAGATGGTCGAACTCGGCGAGCAGGCCCGGGTGTTGCCGTCCGTGCCCCTCAAGCTGCTGGTGGTCGACGGCCGCCGGGCGATGCTCCCGCTGACCTCGTCCGAGGCGGGCGGCTACTGCGCCGTCGTCGTCTGGCACTCGGCGGTCACCGAGGCCCTGCAGAAGCTCTTCGAGCTGGCCTGGCAGCAGGCGACCCCGCTCGGCCGGCCCGAGGGGAACGGTGAACTCACCGAGGACGAGCAGACGTTGACGCGGCTGCTGGCGGCCGGGATGAAGGACGAGGCGGTGGCCCGCCATCTGGGGGTGAGTCTGCGCACGCTGCGGCGGCGGGTGAGCGACCTCCAGGAACGGCTCGGGGCGGCGAGCCGGTTCCAGCTCGGGCTGCGGGTCGCCCAGCGCGGCTGGCTGTAGCGCGACGGCACGGGGCCGCACCCCCGGCGTACCAGGGATGCGGCCCTCGACTGCTGTGCGCTGCCGCTTACTTGCGGATCAGGCTGCGCAGCACGTACTGCATGATGCCGCCGTTGCGGTAGTAGTCGGCCTCACCGGGGGTGTCGATGCGGACAACCGCGTCGAACTCGACGCCCGTGTCGGTGGTGACCTTGACCGTGCTCGGGGTGGTGCCGTCGTTCAGCTCGGTCACGCCGGTGATGGAGAAGGTCTCCTCGCCGGTCAGGCCGAGGGAGTCGGCGTTCTGGCCGGCCGGGAACTGGAGCGGGAGGACGCCCATGCCGATGAGGTTAGAGCGGTGGATGCGCTCGTACGACTCGGTGATGACGGCCTTGACGCCGAGGAGAGCGGTGCCCTTGGCGGCCCAGTCGCGGGACGAGCCGGAGCCGTACTCCTTGCCGCCCAGGATGACCAGCGGGATGCCCGCGGCCTGGTAGTTCTGCGAGGCGTCGTAGATGAACGACACCGGCGCGCCGTCCTGCGTGAAGTCGCGGGTGTAGCCGCCCTCGGTGCCCGGCGCGATCTGGTTGCGCAGGCGGATGTTGGCGAACGTACCGCGGATCATGACCTCGTGGTTGCCGCGGCGGGAGCCGTAGCTGTTGAAGTCGCGGCGCTCGACACCGTGCTCCGTGAGGTACTTGCCGGCCGGGGTGTCGGCCTTGATGGCGCCGGCCGGGGAGATGTGGTCGGTGGTCACCGAGTCGCCCAGCTTGGCGAGGACGCGGGCGCCCGTGATGTCGGAGACCGGGGTGGTCTCCATCGTCATGCCCTCGAAGTACGGGGGCTTGCGGACGTACGTCGACTCCGGGTCCCACTCGAAGGTGTCGCCGGTCGGGATCGACAGGGCCTGCCACTGGGCGTCGCCCGCGAAGACGTCCTGGTAGGACTTGTTGAACATGTCCTCGCCGATGGCGTTCGCCACGACGTCGTTGACCTCGGCCTCGGAGGGCCAGATGTCGGCCAGGAAGACCGGCTTGCCCTCCTGGTCCACACCCAGCGCGTCGCGCGTGATGTCCACCTTCATGGAGCCCGCGAGGGCGTACGCGACGACCAGCGGCGGGGAGGCCAGGTAGTTCATCTTGACGTCGGGGTTGATCCGGCCCTCGAAGTTCCGGTTGCCGGAGAGGACCGAGGTGACCGCGAGGTCGTGGTCGTTGACGGCCTTGGAGACCTCCTCCGGCAGCGGGCCGGAGTTGCCGATGCAGGTGGTGCAGCCGTAGCCGACGAGGTTGAAGCCGACCTTGTCGAGGTAGGGGGTGAGCCCCGCCTTGTCGAAGTAGTCGGTGACGACCTTGGAGCCCGGGGCGAGGGTGGTCTTGACCCACGGCTTGCGGGTCAGGCCCTTCTCCACGGCCTTCTTCGCGACGAGCGCGGCGGCGACCATGACGTACGGGTTGGACGTGTTGGTGCAGGAGGTGATGGCCGCGACCGTCACCGCACCGTGGTCGATCTCGTACGTCGAACCGTCGGGGGCGGTCACGGTGACCGGGTTGGACGGGGCGCCGTTCGGGGCGACGGCCGGGGCGTCGGAGGCCGGGAAGGACTCCTGGCCGGCCTCGTCGACGACGTCGACGTAGTTGCGGACGTCCAGCTTGAACTGCTCGGCGGCGTTGGCGAGGACGATACGGTCCTGCGGGCGCTTCGGGCCGGCGATGGAGGGGACGACCGTGGAGAGGTCGAGCTCCAGCTTCTCGGAGAAGTCGGGCTCGGCGGCCGGGTCCAGCCAGAGGCCCTGCTCCTTGGCGTACGCCTCGACGAGCGCGAGCTGCTGCTCGGAGCGGCCGGTCAGCTTCAGGTAGTTGATGGTCTCGGCGTCGATCGGGAAGATCGCGGCGGTCGAACCGAACTCCGGCGACATGTTGCCGATGGTGGCGCGGTTCGCGAGGGAGGTGGCGGCGACGCCCTCGCCGTAGAACTCGACGAACTTGCCGACCACACCGTGCTTGCGGAGCATCTCGGTGATGGTGAGCACGAGGTCGGTGGCGGTGGTGCCCGGGGTGAGCTCACCGGTCAGCTTGAAGCCGACGACGCGCGGGATGAGCATCGAGACCGGCTGGCCGAGCATCGCTGCCTCGGCCTCGATGCCGCCGACGCCCCAGCCCAGGACACCGAGGCCGTTGACCATGGTGGTGTGCGAGTCGGTGCCGACGAGGGTGTCGGGGTAGGCCTGGCCGCCTCGGACCATGACCGTCCGGGCCAGGTGCTCGATGTTGACCTGGTGCACGATGCCGGTGCCCGGGGGGACGACCTTGAAGTCGTCGAAGGCGGTCTGGCCCCAGCGCAGGAACTGGTAGCGCTCCTTGTTGCGGCCGTACTCCAGGTCGACGTTCTGCTTGAACGCGTCGTTCGTGCCGAACTTGTCGGCGATGACGGAGTGGTCGATGACCATCTCGGCCGGGGAGAGCGGGTTGACCTTGGCCGGGTCGCCGCCGAGGGCCTTGACGGCCTCACGCATGGTGGCGAGGTCGACGACACAGGGCACGCCGGTGAAGTCCTGCATGATCACGCGGGCGGGCGTGAACTGGATCTCCTGCGACGGCTGGGCCTGGGAGTCCCAGTTGCCGAGGGCACGGATGTGGTCGGCGGTGATGTTCGCGCCGTCCTCGGTACGGAGCAGGTTCTCCAGCAGAACCTTGAGGCTGTACGGAAGGCGAGCCGAGCCTTCCACCTTGTCCAGCCGGAAGATCTCGTACGACTCGTCGCCCACCTGCAGCGTGCTGCGGGCGTCGAAGCTGTTCGCCGACACGACAGTCTCCTTCATTGATGTGCGCGTTCCCACCGCATCCTGCCGCCACGACGACTTGGCCGATCCGCTAAGGTAAGGCTAAGTTAGGTAACCCTAACTAGAGTGGCGACCGCGGTGCGCCTCGGCAGATATCTCGATGTCGAGATAACTCTAGTACACGGGGGCGGACTGGTCATGTCCGGCCTCCGTTTGTGACGTCTTCCACGAACGGGGTATCCGACCGGGAAACCAGTACCTCTCGGAAGGAGGCTCGATGCCCCTCACGTTCCGCAAGAGTTTCCGGATCCTTCCCGGAGTGCGACTGAACATCAATCGGCACTCCTGGTCCATCACCACCGGCGGCCGACACGGGCCGCGACACACCCACAGCAGTTCCGGACGTCGTACGACATCGATGGATTTGCCCGGACCTTTCGGGTGGCGTCGGACCCGTACGGAACGGCGGCGTTGACGGACCGTCACCCGAACGGCCCCCTTGAGATGCCCCATCTCATATCTGAGATAGCCTCAACCCCATGGCAGACGATTACCTCGTACGCATCGGCAAGCTCATCCGTGATGCCCGGCAACACCGTGGCTGGACACAGGCGCAGCTCGCGGAGGCGCTCGGCACCAGCCAGAGCGCTGTCAACCGCATCGAGCGCGGCAACCAAAACATCAGCCTTGAGATGATCGCTCGAATCGGTGAAGCGCTGGAGAGCGAAATCGTCTCTCTGGGCTATGCGGGACCGATGCATCTGCGTGTCGTGGGCGGCCGTCGGCTGTCCGGGGCCATCGACGTCAAGACCAGCAAGAACGCGTGCGTGGCACTGCTGTGCGCGTCCCTGCTCAACAAGGGGCGGACCGTGCTGCGCCGGGTGGCGCGCATCGAGGAGGTCTACCGGCTCCTGGAGGTGCTGGGCTCCATCGGTGTGCGCACCCGGTGGGTGAACGAGGGCGTGGACCTGGAGATCGTGCCCCCGGCCGAGCTGGACATGGGCGCCATCGACGCCGACGCGGCCGTCCGCACCCGCTCCATCATCATGTTCCTGGGCCCGCTGCTGCACCGTATGGACCGCTTCAAGCTGCCGTACGCCGGCGGCTGCGACCTCGGCACCAGGACCATCGAGCCGCACATGATCGCGCTGCGGCGCTTCGGGCTGGACATCGCGGCGACCGAGGGGCAGTACCACGCCCGGGTCGACCGGGGTGTCCGTCCCGACCGTCCGATCGTGCTGACCGAGCGCGGGGACACCGTCACCGAGAACGCGCTGCTGGCCGCGGCCCGCCACGACGGCGTCACCGTCATCCGCAACGCGTCCTCCAACTACATGGTCCAGGACCTGTGCTTCTTCCTGGAGGCGCTCGGCGTCCGGGTCGAGGGCATCGGCACCACGACCCTCACCGTGCACGGTGTCCCGGACATCGACGCCGACGTGGACTACTCCCCCTCCGAGGACCCGGTCGAGGCGATGAGCCTGCTGGCCGCGGCGGTCGTCACGGAGTCGGAGCTGACCGTGCGCCGGGTGCCGATCGAGTTCCTGGAGATCGAGCTGGCGGTCCTGGAGGAGATGGGCCTCGACCACGACCGCACACCGGAGTACTTCGCGGACAACGGCCGTACCCGCCTCGTGGACCTGACCGTCCGCCCCTCCAAGCTCGAAGCCCCGATCGACAAGATCCACCCCATGCCCTTCCCGGGCCTGAACATCGACAACGTCCCCTTCTTCGCGGCGATCGCGGCGGTCGCGCAGGGCAAGACCCTGATCCACGACTGGGTCTACGACAACCGAGCGATCTACCTCACCGACCTCAACCGCCTCGGCGGCCGGCTGCAGTTGCTGGACCCGCACCGCGTCCTGGTCGAGGGCCCGACCCGCTGGCGCGCCGCGGAGATGATGTGCCCGCCGGCCCTGCGCCCCGCCGTCGTCGTCCTGCTGGCGATGATGGCGGCCGAGGGCACGTCGGTCCTGCGCAACGTGTACGTCATCAACCGGGGTTACGAGGACCTCGCCGAGCGCCTCAACACGATCGGGGCGCAGATCGAGATCTTCCGGGACATCTGAGCCTCCTTGAGACGGGCGACGACAACCCGCGCCGCCGAGGTCAGCGGGTGCTCCACTTCTGGTTGTCCTGGCCGTTGCAGTCCCAGAGTTGGAGCCGAGTGCCGTTGCCCGTCTTCTCGTCCTTGACGTCCACGCACTTGTTGGCCTGCGGATTGACCAGGTCGTTGCTGGAGTTGAGGCGGAACTGCTGGGCCGGGTTGCCGCTGCAGACCGCGAGCTGGATCACCGCGCCGTTCGCCGAAGAGCCCCAGGCGACGTCCATGCACAGGCCCATCGAGCGGATCGTGCCGTCCGAACGGAAGTCCCACTTCTGCCAGTTGTTGCTGTTGCAGCTCCAGATCTCCAGCGGCGAGCCGTCGGCGCCCTTGTGTCCGACCATCTCGATGCACTTGTTGGACGCGTGGCTGTAGATCGTGGTGCCGGGCGCGCTGGTCACCGTCTTGGTGGCCTTGGTCGTGGTGGTCTTCTTCTGCGAACTCCCGCCGGACGACGCCTTCTTGGGGGCCTCCGCGGAACTGCCCGCGACGACTCCGGCGCCCGCGCCGGCCGCCGCGGCTCCGCCGCCGGTCTTCACCGTGTTCTTCCTGCCGCCGCCCTTGCCGGGCGACGTCGTCGGCGAGGGGGACGTCGGGTCCGGTGTGGCCGAACCGTAGGCGCCCGCGCCGCTGTCCGTCGTCGCCCCGTTCAGTACGGTGCCGGCGTCGGCCACCCGGTCCGACGGCTTCGCGTCCGAACTCGACCTGCCCAGCATGCCGGACACCAGGAACGGCACCCCGACCAGCAGCGCGCCCGCGATCGCGGCTCCGGCCAGCAGGCCCCGTGAGGGACGCCCGAAGGCGGGGGCGGAGGACGCCGCCGCGGTGTCCTCCCCGCCTCCGGCTCCGACCAGGGCCTCGGCACCGGCGTCGGCCTCGGTGTCGGCGTGGCCGTCCGGTTCCGCTTCCGGGGCCGTGGCCGCACCGGCGCTCGTGGCCGCGGCCGCGGCTTTCGGCGGTGACGGGGTTTCAGGAGCCGCTTCCGCCGTCGCGGCGGCGGCCGTCTCCCCGCTGGTGGGCGGGGGTGCCGCCGCGGCCTCGGGGGCGCCGCCCGCAGTGGTGTCCGGAGCCGGGGCGGACTCCGTCTCGCCCGTCGCTGCCTGGTGCTGCGGGCTGTTCTTGCCGGACATTCTGTTCCTTCCACGAAGAAGTGATCGGGGGACGAACTGTCAGTCGTCGTCCGGGGCCGGCGGGTCGGCCGAGAACCGGTCGCCGTCGAAGTAGAGGGTCAGCGGGTCGCCGTCGGCCGGGCCGAACCGTCGAACCCGGTCGTCCGGGCCGAGCACCTGGACCGGCCGCTCGACGTCCCGTACGACCAGTGCGGCGAGAGTGACCACGTAGGAGGGGGCTGTGGGGCGGCTCAGCAGCAGGGCGAGGCGGGCCGCGTCGTCCAGTCCGGCCTGCTCGACGGTCAGCGTGCCGTTCAGGAGGATGGCCACGGCGCGCGCCTCCTCGCCGAGGGCTCCGATCCGGGTCAGCTCCTCGGTCGACACCGTCGAGTCCGGGGCCGGGAGTTCCGCGCCGTCGGGCACGCCGTGCGCCGCGACGTCGGCCTGGGCCCAGGTGAGCAGTGCGGCGTGGGGGTCGGGTTCCCGGGCCCACGCGGGGACGGGGTCGGACTCGGAGTCGGACTCCTGCGCCGGTTCGGTGTCGCGGGCCGGTGCCGGGCGGGGAGTGCGATAGGGCCACGCTGCGGGAGCGGCGGCCAGGGAACCTGTCGGCAGGGGCACCGTGCCGTCGCCCGCCGCCGCCCGCCGGGTCTCCAGCAGGGCGACCTCGTCGCTTAGACCCTGCTGCGCTCTGCGCTGTCCGGCCGCCTGCCTGGCCTGCTCGGCGAGGGTGTCGGCGATCCTCTGCCCGAGGTCGTCCACCGTCTCCTGGGCGGCGTCCCGCGCGGCGACCGTCTGGTCGTGGTGCGCGGTGGCCGCGGTGAGCGCCGCCTCGGCGTCACGCTCCGCCTCGGCCGCCGCCGAGGCCGTGTTCCGGGCGCGGGCCAGGGCTTCGGCGGCGTCGCGGGCCGCACCGCGGGCCAGGGCGAGCCGTCGCGTGAGGTCGTCGGCGGCATGCTGGGCGGTCTCGGCGGCGCGTTCGGCCGCCTCGGCCGCCACCCGCGCCCGGTGCAGTGCCGTACGCGCCCGGTTCCGGGCCGACTCACGCCGGGCGAGGGACCCGGCCGAGGGGCCACCGCTCGTACCGGGACCTGAACTCCCGCCCGGCGCGCCCGAATCGGTGGCCTGCCGTACGGCCTCCTCCGCGTCCCGCAGGTCGGCCTCAGCGGCCCGGACCGCTTGGCGGGACTCCTCGGCGGCCAGGTCCGCGGTCCTCGTGCGCTCGTTCTGGTTCCGGAGGGCCGTGGTCAACTCCGTCACGGCGAGGCGTCGTTCCTCGTCGGTGAACTCGGCGGCCTCGACCGCCCGGTCGGCGGCGGCACGCGCGGTGTCCGCCCTGCCGACCGCCGCGTGCGCGTCGGCCATCTCCCGTTCGGCCAGGGTCACCGGCGGCAGGGTGTCGTCCAGCACATCCCGGGCGGCCGCCAGTTGTTCCTGGAGCTGGACCTCGCGCGTGTGCGCCGTGTCCTCCGCCCGCCCGGCCTCCTCCAGTGCGCGCGTCCATCGCCGTACGGCCGTCCAGTCGTCGTGGGCCGCACCGTCCTGGTCCGCGTCGCCCGGCGTCGCCTTCGGGTCCCCGTCCGCCCCGAACCGCCGGAACCGCACGCCCTCGCCGTCGCGGAGGGCGAGTTCGACGGGGCGGCCCAGAAGGAGAGCGGTGCCCGAGGCCGCGTAAATGGCGCGGGCCGTCTGAGCCGGGCTGCCGTCGACGGCGAGCCAGAGCTGCACCATGTCCTCGTCGGCTGCGCGCGGGTACGCCTCGATGCCGCGCGCCAGCAGGGTCGGCAGGTCCCGCAGCGGCACGGTGCGCCAGTCGCGGAGCACCTCGGGGGCCCGGTCGCCCGGTGCCTGCGCGTCGGCGGCCTCACCGGTCAGGGAGGCCCGGTCGCTCCGTGCCTGTCCGTCGGCGGCCTCACGGGTCAGGGAGGCACCGTCGTACACCCCGGGATCGGTGCGGCCGTCGGTGACGCCGAGGCCGAGGAGGTCGCGTTCCAGGGGGCGCATCCGCACGGTGCCGGACACGTGGCGGACGCCGTTCGGGCCGTGCACGGTGAGCAGCGCGTCGGCGAGGATCTCGTGGCTGCGGGTGCCGCGCGAGCCCGCCGGGGCACTGGTGTTGCCGTGTTTGAGCCACTCGCGGCGGGTGCCGGCGACACCGGCACCCGATCCCGGGTCCTGCGGCTGGCGGGCCAGTACCGGCAGCGTGAAGCCGGCCAGGTGCCGATTGGCGGCGTCGGCGCTGAAGCCGCCCTGTGCCGAGAGGCTCCCGGTGAGGCCCGCGTGCGAGGCGGAGCCCGCGCTGACCGTGCTGATCCGCACCCGGTCCACCGTCACGTCGCCGGTGTCGGTCACCCGGCGCGGCCGGTACAGCTCCAGGGTGAGCCGGGGCGGGGTGCCCGGCGGACCCTGGAACGGGTAGGCGCCCGGCATCCTGGTGGTGAGACCCGCGGGGCCGCGCGGGTGGTCCAGCGAGATCGCGCCGGCCTGGACGAGTTCGCCGATCCGTACGGCGGTGGCGTCCGCGGAGTCGGAGGCGGCCAGCGAGCGCCAGGAGCGGGTCAGGGCCGGGGCCACCTCGGTGAGCGCGGCGGCGAGTTCGGTGCCCGCGTCGAAGCCGAAGACCGGTGCGGGGCCGCCCGGTGTGAACCGGCGTCCGGTCACCGTCGGCCGCACCTCCGCCCGGCCCACCGTCACCCGCGGTTCGGGGGTGGCGGGTTCGGCGGTCTCGCTGCCGGTGAAACGCAGCGCGGCGGCGGCGTGGACGGTGGCCGTCCTCGTCTGCCGGCCGAAGAACAGGTGCTTGATCCGGGCGACGAGCGAGGCGTCCGCGTCGGTCAGGCTCAGCACGCCGTGCTGGAACAGGCTGCCCGGCAGGTCCACCAGCCAGTCCGCGGTCGGGCTGGAGAGCACGGTGGCGATGATCAGGTACGGGACGTTCTCGAAGTCGGCGGCGTTGTCGGTGCGCAGCCAGTAGCGGTCCTCGGCGGCCTGGGTGACCCGAGCCGAGTTGCCGCGCACCGTGTCGGCACTGAGCAGCGCGCCCGCCCGGTCGGTGCGGGGGCCGCCGGTCGGCCTCGGGATGCGGGCCTGGAGCTGGACGAAGCCCGAGTGCCGGACGCCGCGGGCGGTCCGGTCGGTCACCGAGGACGGGGTGTGGCCGTGGTACTGCTCGATGCCGGAGCCGGTCGCCGCCTGGTGTCCGCGCAGCAGTCGCAGCGTGTGCTCGTCGGCGTCCGGCCGGGTGGTCAGGGTGACCTCGACGAGGCGGGCGCCGCCGTAGCCGACGTGCCGGAAGCTGAAGCGCTGCACGCGGCCGGGGCCGCGGCCGGCCAGGGTGCGCAGGCCCGCCGTGGAGGTGAGGTCCGCGATCCGGGTGGCCACGCCGGGGAGGTACGACGCGTGCCCGGGGCGGGTGGTGCCGGGTGCCTCGTACTCGACGAGGGCGAGGAGTTCCTGGCCCAGTGCGTCGCGGCGCCGCACGGATCGGGTGCCGTCGGTGAACTGGTCCATCGCCTGGACACTGCCGAGGCCCACTTCGCCGGAGGCGGCGAACCGGCGCGGCGGCGCCACGGACCCCGGCAGCGGCGCGGGCACGGTGAGGCCGGCCACCGGTCCGAACCAGGCCGCGTAGCGCCGGATCTGTGCCGGGGTGGCCAGGAACCGTACGGCGTCCGGCAGTTCGACGGCGACCGTCACGGCACGGCCCTCGCCCTGCCCGATCGCGTTGCCGACGGCGTTGCGGCGGCCTCGGCGGAACGTCACCAACAGGAGCGCGTCGGCCGCGATGCGGTGCTGGGCGCCGCTCTCGGTGGCGGTGCGGTTGACCGCCGTGGAGGAGGCGAGGGCCCGGCCCTGGTCGCGCCGGGCGGTACGGCTGTAGCGGGCCGCGGGGTTGAGGCTCGGCTGCCGGGGCGCGGTACCCGTCGTGGCGCCGCCCTGTTGCTGTTCCGGGTCGTCCGCGCGGGTGTGCAGCGTGCTGCCGTCGTCGATGCCGCCGGCGTCGCCGTCGTTGCCCGCGGCCTGGTCGGCGCCCGGGGTCTGGGCCGACGAACTGTTGCGGACCGCGGTGAAGCCGCCCGCCCACTGCGTGCCGTGGGACACCCCGCGCTGCTGCCCGGCGCCGTCGCCCGCGCCGAGCCCGGTCTCGAAGTACTGCGAGACGTCCCCCGCCGCACGCGGTGAGCGCAGCGCGCCCCGGATCTCCACGGAGAGCACCTCGTCGGCGGCGAGCCCGGGCAGCGTGAGTCCTTCGACCACATAGGCGCCCTTGAACACCTGGTGGGCGCGGGCCAGCAGGGCCGCGGGGCTGCGGGCGGCGGACAGCAGCTCGGCGGCCACCGTGGTCGGGTCGGTCGCGGCGGCGCCGGCCAGCGAACCGATGACGGCCCGCCCGGCGCGTGCCACCGGAGCCGCGATGTGATCCGCGACCGTGTCCGCGACCCTGTCCAGGACCCCCTCCAGCAGGCCGCGGGCCGGGTGTCCCTCGTACGTGTTGGTGAGCACCGCGTGGAACGCCTCGTCCAGCACGGCGGACGCGCGGAACACCTCCACCATCGCGTCGTCCGGCAGCGGCACCGAATCCGGCAGCGGGGTGCCGGTCGCGTCGGTCAGGTCCAGCAGGGCGTGGTGGGCGGCGGTGGCGGCCCGCACCGGGTGTGCCGGGGGCACCGCCGGGACGGGTGTGGCGGCGGGCAGCGTACGGTGCGTCGGCACCGACAGCCTGATCGTCCCCGGCACCCGGTCCGGTGGCGGAGGCTGCGGTGCGGCCGACGGGGCGCCGTGCGGGACGTAGGGCTGCGCCGGCGTCTCGTGCGCGAACCGCACCCTCGGCTCGTCCCCCGGACCCTCGTACAGATCGAGCGCCAGCTCGGCCGGCACCTCGAACACCTCGCTGCGCTGTCCGTCCCCGCTGCCGATGAAGAACTGATCGTGCCCGACGGACAGTTGGACGTTGTTGTCGTGCTGCACCTGGTGGGATCGCACAAGGTCGCCGGTGCCGCCGAGAGTCCACGCGCCGCCCCGTACCGGCACCCCGAACGAGCCTCCGGCGCCGTACGACGCCCCGTACTGCGACCCGTTCTGGTCGCCCGCGGCCGTCGTCAGCGACGCCAGACCCATGCCCTGCACATCGGGCAGCACCCGGGTGTGCGTGCTGGCGCCGGGGCCGCGCACCGCGCTGAGCACCAGGCGCACCCGGCGGGCGCCGCCCACCGTCGGGATCTCCAGGAAGAGCGAATGGCCGCCGTCCACCATGGCGTCCGTCGCGGCCCGCTGCCCGATCTGCGACCGGGTCTGCTCGAACCGGCGCAGATTGTTCAACTGGGCCTGCACCAGTGCCTCGTCGGGCAGCACCCGACTGCGCACGGTGGTGTCGCCGGGCAGGAAGCCCTCGCGACGCAGCCAGTTCTCGGCGTTCAGGAAGAGGGGTTCGGCGCCGTCCACGTGCAGCGGCGTCGCCGTGGTACCGATCGACCGCAGATGCTCCAACTCCGCGGGCAGCCGGCGCAGTTCCGCCGGCGTCGGGACGTGTCCTCGGGCGTCCTCGGCGGTCAGCAGCCGCAGGTGCATCCCGCGCCTGCGTTCCTCGGGCGCGAAGGGCTCCTGTCCGCCGCCCGGCAGATGCAGCACCAGCCTGTGCCGCACCGTGGCCGGGGCCAGCAGATGGCTGCGGTTGGTGCGCACCGCGTGCATCAGTGCCGCACTGCCGCTCTGCGTCAGCGCGCTGTTCGTCCCCGCCTGGGCCGAGACCCGTCCCAGCACTCCACCGCCGACCCGCCGTGAAGCGTCCGGATGCCCCTCGCTGTGGTCGCCGGTGAGCGCCGGGCCGGCGCTCCCGGACAGGGAGACGCCACTGCTGAACCTGGACTGTGCCTCGATCTTCACCACCTGCATGAGATGGCTCTCCAGATTGATCTTCCCGGGGACGGTCCGCCGCAGCGGCGCCCCCACCTCCACGTCGGTCCGCAACTGGAGCATGCCGACCGCGCGCCCCGAGGTGTCGAGCAGCACCGGCGAGTAGACGCCCCCGTCCCGCTGCATCGGAAGAGTGCCTCGCAGCATCGGCTCCGAGAGGAACGTCTCCAGCTCCGCCAGGGAGTCCGCGTCCAGCGCCGCCAGCCGCACCCTGTAGTGCTGCAACGCCTCCGCGAGCAGCAGGCCCGGGTCCGCCACCGTGTCGACACCCCACACCGGAAGGGCGTCCAGGTGCGCCGCCGCGGGCAACTCCCCCTCCTCGTCCCGCGCCAGATGCTGCGGGAACCAGAAGGTGACCGGCCCGTGCGCCTGCCACGCCCCCCAGGTGACGGGCGGGGCCAGCGGCGGGGTGTCGATCCGTACGTCCCACTCGGCGGTGAAGTCGTACGGCTCCGAGGGCTCGTTGCTGCGCTGTGCCGTCGTGGACTGCACCGCTGTCGTCACCGACGCGCTCGACGAGAGCTGGTTGAGGGTCAGCGCGAGTGTCAGCGCCACGTCGACACCACGCACCGGGATCGCCCTGCTCACCGGAAAGAGCCCGGTCCACGGCAGCAGCAGGGTACGGACGTTGCCGGACACCTCCGAGGACACCGACTCCTGGCTGCCGATGCCACGCCGCTCCACCCGCACGTCACGCTCGGCGCCCTCGGCCTGCCCGTACCGGGCGGCCGCCACCGGGTGCGAGAGCCGCATCCGCAGGTCGACCGTCCGGTCCCGGCCGTCCACCCGCAGCGTGATCCGGTATCCCAGACTGCCGCGCAGATACGGCAGGTTGATCACCAGCTGCTCGGCGCTCGCCACCGTCCGCAGCTGCTCCCGCACCGGGTGCGTGTCCGGCAGCCCGAGCGCCGTCATGACCTGCCGGTGCAGCCCGTCGACGACCGCGGCCGCCAGCGGTTCGAGGAACACCAGCCCCACGTTGCCGTCCTGCTGGGCCCCGTACGCGAGGACGTACGTCGAGGAGGGCGCCTGAGCCGGTGCGCTCGAGGTGGGCCAGGTGGGGGCGGACTGGGCGGGGACGGGAGTGGTGTCGGGGTCGAGGGCGGGGGTGGTCGTGTCCTGGCCCGTGTGGTCGTGAAGTCGGGGGCCCGCATCGGTGACGCTCTCGATGATGCGGAGGTAGCGGTTCGGGATGTGGATGGGCGCGTGGGTGTCGGCCATGAGACCGCTGGTACGGACCGTGGTGCTGTGCGGGTGGTTGCGCAACAGGAAGTCGTTGTCACGCTGCTCGTCCGGCAGACCCAGGTAGTGCAGGACCTCGTGCAGCAGATCCGCATCGGAATGGTGCGCATCCAGGTGGAGCTGGTCGGCGCGGGCCGGATCCGCCGTGCTCGTGAGGGTGATCGCCTCGGGATGCGCGGGGTCGTCGATCAGGTTCACGGTGATGTGCAGCTGATCACCCGAACCGGGCAGCGCCAGACCGGAGTTGAGGTGCGTGTCCAGCAACCCGGAGATACGGTCGCCGAGCTGCCGGATGAGCGACGGATCCGTCGTGGCGACCGGGAGGTTGAGCGTGTAGTCGCGGACCCACCGGCCGCCCGGCGCCTGGATCCGCCGGATGTGCGCGCGCACCAGCGTCGTCGCACCACTGAGCGTCCCCGGACGCGGCGGACCGGACTGATCCGCGTGCGGATCGAAACGCTCCGTGGCATGAACCGCCGCACGAGCATGAGCACGCAATCCGTACCAGGCATCCTTCGGCACGGGATCGGCCACCCGCGACGCCGGACGCTCATCAACACCGCCGCGGGCGGGCGCGGGACGGTAACGACCCGACGGCAGAACACTCCCGGACTCCCCCGGACCCCGGGGCGCCGACGACGGCGTGATCACCGCCGGAGTACTCAGAGGACCGGCGTCGCTCGCGCTGTAGTGGTTTCGGCCCGTGTAGTGGACCTCCAGCGCGGGGGTGTTGGTGGTCGGGCCGTAGGGCAGGACGATGCCCCGGGGTCCGCCGGTCGCGGTGGTGCCGGCGAGCGCGGGGGCCACCGGCTGGAAGACGTGGATCGGGACGCCGAGGGTGTCGGCGAGCAGCGGCAGGAAGGTGTCGCCGATCCGGTTCGCCCACTCGTTCGACCAATTGCGCACCACGCGTTCGAGTTCGGTCGCCTCGGGCGCGGTGAGTGCGGCCGTGCTCTGGTGGTAGCCGGCGATCAGCAGCGCCCGGCGCTCGTCCAGGGTCATGGTGGCGGGTGTCGGGAGCGCGTTCACCGCACGCAGATAGGCGAACATCCGCCGGTTGCTCGGCGGGCTGCCGGCCGGCCCGGGCGGCGCGCCCGGCGCCGAGACGGCCTGGAGGTAGCGGGTCTGGAGGTCAACGGGGTCCAGGTCCTCGGCACGGGTCACGCCCTGGATGCCGTACCGGGCCAGTTCGCTGTCGACCACGGCACTGGGCATGCCCTGCACCACCGTCCCGAACCTGCGGACGAGGACGCCGCGGAGCTGGCCGAGCACCTGGGGCGGGAGCGGCCGGCTGCCGTCGCGTGCCGCCGCCAGCCGGGTCAGCACCAGGTTCTGCAACCCCCGTCGCGCGGCCCGCAGATGACCGGTTCCCTGGTCCGCGGTGGCCGGGTTCTGCGCCAGAGTGGCGAGGGTCCGGCGTACGAGGTGAGGCTGCCGGAGCCAGCCGTCGGTGCCCGCGTCCAGGGCCGGGGCGCCCTGCCCCAGTCGGGTGCGGACCAGTTCCGGGGCGCTGCCGATGACGGCGTACAGGAGGCAGAAGCCGTCGCCGGGGGTCGGGACGGCGCTTCCGGTGGGGGTGACGTACGGGGACGGCGGGACGGCGGGGGGCGGGGCCGTGGCTGTCGTGGTCGTGCCGGGCGGCGGGGCGAGCGGTGCCTTGCCCTTGTCCACGGCCGTGCTCTTGCCCGTGCTCTTGGTACCGGCCGGCTTCTTGCCCTTGTCGTTCTTGCCGCTGCTCGTGCCGGGCGTGGCGGGCCCGGTCTTCTTGGGCGGCTGCTTCTTCGGTGGCTGCTTCTTCGGTGGCTGCTTCGGGGTCGTCGTGGACGTGGTCGGGGTCGTCCCCGTGGTCGCCGTGGTCGGGGCCGTGGTGGTGGCGGGGGCCGGGGTGTGGGTCTGGCCGCCGGCCGGGAGCGGGGTGGCTCGGCCGTCGGGGTCGGGCCAGCGGGGCGGGGTGGTGGCGAAGGTGGTTCGCAGTGCCTGTTCGGGGGGCGGGGCGCTGTCCCGGACGGCGGCGGACAGGCCCGGCAGCGCGGTCGTGGCCGACAACTGGTCTGCGGCGGCCTGCAGTTGCGCGGTGACCGTGGTGGCGAGCTGCCCGTTGCGGCGGGTGACCTTGGCCACGGCCCGGGTCGCGCGGCGGCCGGCGCGGGTTTCGCGGAACGTGGCCACCCGGAGGTTCTCGGCCCGGCGGGTCACGGCCCGCGCGTCCCGCCGCGCCTGCTCCACGGCCTCCTCGTGGTTCTCTTCCTCCTCCCTGACGCGGTCCGGTCCGAGCCTGACGATGCGCTGCGCCTCCTTCAGCCTGGCCCGGTCGGTGGCGAGTCGGTCGGTGGCCTGCTGGATCGCGTCCTCGGCGGCGGTGATCGCGGGGACCATGGCCTGCACCCGGGGATCGTCCGCGACATCGGCGGCGGGGCGGTTGGAGCGCCGGGTGCCGGGGGTCGACGGGGCCGGTGCGGGTGCCGGAGCGGTGGTCGACTGCCCGCCCTGCGCGGCCTGTTGGGCGGCGGCGCGTTCGGCGCGCACGGTGTCCTCGGCCCGGGTCAGCCGGGCCAGTGCCGTGCGGAGGTCGCGTTGGCCCTGGGTCTCGTCCCGCTCGTGCCGTGCGATCTCCGCGGGCAGGGTGGTGACGGTCCGTCGGGCGTTCGCGAGGTCCCGCTTCATCCGCGCGACCTTGGCCTCGGCGGCGCGTGCGGCCTGGGCGGAGGCGGTGGACGTGGCGATCGCCCGGGTGTGGGCGGTGCCCGCGACCGTGACCGCGTGCCTCGCCCGCTGGTGGGCGGCCGTGGCGTCCGTGTGCGCCCTGTTGGCGTGCTGGAGGGAGAAGGTGAGCCGGTTCAGCCGCTGCGGGGTGTCGGTGAGCGTGTCCGTGGCGGAGTGCAGGAGTTCGGCCTGGGTGTGGAAGGCGGTCCACGCGGTGGTGAGGTCGCGGTCGGCGGTGACGAGGGCGCCCTCGGGGGTGAACTCCCAGCGGCGGACGCCCTGTGGGTCGCGGGTCATCAGTTCCAGCGGCCGGTTGCCGAGTACGGCCGCGCGGGAGGCGGCGTAGAGGGCCTGGCCGAGGCGGATGCCCTGCGGGTCGGCGCCGAGGGCCACCCAGAACTGGGCCCCGTGACTGCCCGCGGGGATCGCGGAGTTGAGGCGTTCGGGCAGGGTGTGCGGGGCTGCGGTGGCCCAGTCGGGGACCAGCGCGGGCAGGTCGTGCACGTCCGTCGGGGACTCGGCCGGGGTGATGAGCCCGTGGCCGAGGAGGTCGCGTTCCTCGACGCGGAGGGTGACGGTGCCGGTGACGTGGCGGGTGCCCTCCGGTCCTTCCACGAGCAGGTGGGCGTCGGTGTCGATGGCGTAACTGCGGGTGCCACGCGTCCCGTCGGCGGGCGCCGAGGTGCTGCCCGACTTGAGCCAGTCGCGGCGGCTGCCGGTGGTCGTGCCGCCGAAACCGGAGGGCTGGGTCTGCCGTTGGGCGAGCGGCACACCGAGCCCGCCGATCTGGTGGTTCTCGTCGTCGCCGCTGAGGAGTTCCGTGAACCCGGTCGCGAGGGAGTGGTCGGCGCCGGCGGCGGTGCTCACCGTGTCGGTGGTGTTGTGGAGCTGGTCGAGGGTGACGTCGTCGGCGTGGGTGGAGCGGCGCGGGTTGTAGAGCGTCACCGCGATCGACGGGGACCGGCCCGGTGCTCCCTCGAAGGGTGCGGTGCCGGGCATCCTGCGGGTGAGGTCGGCGGCCAGCCGGGGGCGGTCGAGGGTGACCCGCCCGGCCTGGATGAGCTGGCCGAGCCGGACCGCCTGCCCCTCCACCGAGACGGAGGTGATCTGCGCGTGCCAGCCGCGGCCGCCGCGCGGGGCCACCTCGTTCAGCGCCGTCTCCAGATGCGCCCACCCGTCGAAGGCGAACGCCGGAGTCGGCCCCACCGGGTGGAACATCTGCGCGTCGGCGAGATACGGGACGGGCGGCGGACCGGGCAGCACGGTGTTGCGCGGGTCGGCGCCGGAGACGACGGACGGGGCCGTCACCGTGGCCGCCGCCACGGGGGCGCTGGTCTCGGTGCCGGTGAACCTCAGGGCCAGCCGCACCTCGACGGTACGGGTGCGGGCATTGTCCGTGGCCAGCATCGCGTTCATCCACCGGCGTACGTCGCCGCCCGCTTCGGCCCAGGCGATGACGCCGTCCTGGACGAGGCCGCCGACCACATTGGGCGGCCAGTCCGCGACCAGCGCGGAGCGGACGGACAGGACGTAGTCGTACCGGAGACCGTCGAAGTCGGCACCGTTGTCGGTGCGCAGCCAGAACCGGTTGTCGGCGGTGGTCGCCCGCCGGACGGACCTGCTGGTGGCCGACTGCGGGGTGAACACGGGCGCCGCGCGGTCCGTCCTCGTGGGGTCGGGGCCCTGGTTCGGGCGGAGATAGCGGGTGGTCAGTGTGACCGGGAGCTGCCGCTGCCGTACCGAGGCCCGGGTGGTGGTGCGGCCGGCGGCGGTGTGCGACTGCCACTGTTCCAGGCCCGAGCCGGGGGTCGAGGTACCCCGGACATGGTTCAGGTTCTGGGTCTGCCGGGGCACCGCCTTGAGGGAGACCTCGACCAGCCGCTCGCCGCCGAAGCCGTGGTGGCGGAAGTGGAAGCGGGTGGTGGGGGCCTGGCCCGGAGTGAGGTTCGGGCCGCGTCCGGGCAGCGAGCGCAGTCCGGCGGTCGAGGTGAGCTGCGCGATCCGGCTGTGCACACCGGGCTGGTAGCCGGAGTGCCCCGGGGTGAACACTCCGGGTGCCTCTCTCTCCACCAGATCCATCAGTTCGCGTCGGACCTGGCCGCGTCGCTCCCTCGGATTGACCGGCACCAGCGGGATCGCACCGGTGGCGGGCACGGGAGCGGCGACGGGGGTGTCGTACTCGATGACCGAGAGAACACCGCCGAGGCCCAGTTCCCGGGTGCGGACGTACGAGGCCGGCAGCGGTGCCGTGGCCGGGACGGGTGTCGGGACGAGCCCCGCCACCGCGCCCATCCACCGTGCGTCGCGGGTGAGTTGGCCTTGTGTCAGAAGGAACTGGAGGCCGTCCGGGACGTCGACCGCGAAGGTGACGGGGTCGATCGTGCCGCTCTCGCGGACACCGCCCAGCAGGGTACGGGAGCCGGCGCGGACCGTGACGAGATAGGTGACGTCGGCGACCACCCGGTGCAGGGTGCCGCTCTCGGTGGGGGTTCGGTTGACGCCCGTGCTCGCGGCGAGCGTGTCGGCGGTGTCGGTGCGGGACACCTGGCCGAGCCGTGCCGACGGGTTGAACAGGCCCTTGTACGGCTTGCCGCTGCTCTGGCTGGTGGAGATCGAGCCGTCCGACTCAGGACCGGTGTCGCCCTGCCCGGCCGCGTTCTCCGGGCCCGGGGGGCGCGTGGGCGGGTTCTGGGTGAGCACCCCGCTGCCGCCGAACTGGTGTGACTTTCCGAGGGACTTGAGCTGTTGGGCGCTGTCGGTGGCGGAGACGCCCGTCTCCAGGTACTGCGCGGTGGTGTCCAGCAGCCGGGGGCGGTGCGCGACGGCCTGGATCTCCAGGGAGTACTGGCCGTCCGCGATCGTCCCCGGCAGGCTCAGGCCCTCCACGACATAGGAGTTCTTGAAGATCTGGTGGCCGTTCGCGACGAGGCTGCCCGGGGTGATCGCCGCGTGCCGGGTCTCGGCGGCACGCGTCCTGCTGTCCGTCAGCCCGTGCCCGGCGAGCGGCGAGACACCGTCGCGCGCGGGGGCCGCGCCGGTGGCCGGTGGGGCGGGCGGCACGCCGGGGGCGGTGACCGGGAGGATCGGGCCGGTGGCGGTGGCGGTGGCGGGCGGCGCGGGCTGCGCGTCGCGGCGGATCTGCGCGGCCGCCCGCCGGAACGCCGACTCGATGGCCGCGGCGCCACGCACGGTGTCGATCAGGGCGTCGTCGGGTACCCGCACCAGCTCCGGGCGCGGGACGCCGTGGGCGTCGGTCGCGTCGAGCCGGGCCCGGTCGGTCGCGTCGGGCAGGCGCGGCGCCCCGTCGGCACGTGCGGGGGGCGACGCGGCGGGCGCCGTCGGCGCGTGGGTACGGCCGGCCGGCACCGCCAGCCGCAGCGAACCGGTGACCGTCGGCAGCACGACAGCAGGTGGCGGCGCGGCAACGGGCGGCACACCGGGGGCCGTTGGCGCGACGATCGGGGCCGGGACGGGAGCGAGCGCCTGGTTGACGTTCTGTCCGAACCGCTCGGTGGGCCGGTCGTCCTCCCCCGCGTACAGGTCGAGGGCCAACCGCACCGGCACCTCGAACTCGTGGCTGTCCTGGCCGGTGGCGATGAAGAACTGGTCGTGCCCGGTGGCGCCGCCCACGGTGTCGCCGTGGGTGACCTGGTGGCCGTACTGGTAGTCGGCCCCGAACCCGATGGACCCCCAGGCGCCCAGCGGCCCGCTGACACTGCCCATCGGTCCGAGCGCACCGCCGTACGACTCACCGCGCTGCTCGGAGTCGCTGCCCGCCGACTGGGCCAGGCCCATGACCTGGATGCCCGGCAGGACCCGCAGGTGGCTGCTGGGAGTCGCGGTGTCGCGGACGGCGGTGAGGAGCAGCCGGACCCGGCGGACGCCGGTGCCGGTGCTGTTCGGCACCTCGAAGTGCAGGGCGTGTCCGCCGTCGACCATGGCGTCGGTGGCGGCGCGCAGCCCGGTGCGGGAGCGGGCCTCGCGCAGCCGCCGCAGGTTGTTGAGCTGGGCATGCAGCCGGATCTGGTGCTCGGGCTCCATGTTCTGCGCCGCCCGCCTCAGGCGCGGGACGATGCCGGTGGGCCCGGGGGCGGCGGGCGGCAGGAAGCCCTCGCGGCGCAGCCACGCCTCGGCCTCCGTGAACAGGGCGTCCGTTCCGGTGACGTCGAGCGGGGCCGTGCTCAGCCCGATGGCGTCCAGTCGCTCCAACGCGTCCGGGAGTTCCCGCAGTTCGGCCGCGGAGGGCTGATGGCCGACGGCGTCCGTCCGGCTCAGGACCCGCAGGTCCATGCCGTGTGCCAGGGTCAGCGGCGGCGCCGGTGTCTCGGTGCCGTCCGGCCGGATCAGCGTGACCCGGTAGGTGACGCCGGAGGGGGTGAGCAGATGGCTCTGGTTGGTGCGGATGGCGTGCATCGTGCCGGCGGAACTGCTCGCGCTGTACGTGTTGGTGACGGTCGCCTGGGTCTGCCCGCGCAGGCCGAGACTGCCGCCGACGGTGCCGGCGGCGTCCGGGTGTCCCTGCGCGTGGTCGCCGGTGAGGGCGGCGGCACCACTGCCGCTGATCCCGATCCCGCTCGTGTACTTCGAGGAGAGGTCGACCTTCGCGGTGTTGACCAGGTGGCTTTCGAGGTTGATCTTGCCCGGGATGCTCTGCCGCTGCAGGGTGCCGACCGTGGGCACGGTGACCAGGTGCAGCATGCCGACCGCGTTGCCGGAGGCGTCGGTGAGGACGGGCGAGTAGATACCTCCGTCGATCTGCATGGGCAGCGTGCCCCGCAGCACCTGCTCGGAGAGGAAGTCCGAGACCTGCCCGGCGGCGACGGTGTCGAGGTCGGCGTGGAACGTCTGGTGGACGTGTTCGTACAGCGCCCTGGGGTCGATCACGGAGTCGACGCCGTAGAGCGGGAGATCGGCCGGCCGTGCCGGTGCGGGCAGCGAGTTCGGCGCCGGGTCGGCGGTCGTGAGGTGGCGCGGGAACCAGATGGTGGTGGGACCGTGCGCCTGCGACGTGCCCCACCCGTCCGGCACGGGCGCCGTGGCCGCCGGAGCCGCCGGGGTGACGGCGGGGGCGTCGACGCGCACCCGCCATCGGGTCGTGAACTCCACCGGATCCGAGGGCTCGTTGGAGCGCTGGGCGGAGGTGGTCTGGACGGCCTGGGTGACGGTGGTGGCGTCGCTCGCCTGGTTGTGGGTGACGGCCACGGTCAGCGATCCGTCCACCGCCCGCACCGCGGTCGGCGCCGCGATCGGCCAGGAACCGGTCCACGGCACCTGGAACGTACGGTAAGTGCCGGACGGCTGGCTGGAGAAGTTCTCCCGGGTACCGAACCCGCGCCGCTCGACGTGCTTGTCCGGGTCACGCCGGTCGAAACGCCCCTGCCGCAGCGAGGCCCGCGCCTCGGAAAGAGTCAGCTGTACGTCGACGGTGTGATCCCGTCCGTCGACCCGGACGGTGATGCGGTGACCGCCGTTGGAACGCAGATACGGCAGGTGGAGCGCGAGGTTCTCGCGGCTCAGCGCGTCCCGCACCTGCTCGCGCACCGACTCGGGCGGGTCGTCGGGATCCAGACCGAGCGCCTCGTAGACCTGGCCGTGCAGCCCGTCCATCACCTCGTCGGAGAACGGCTCCGCGTACACCAGGCCGACCGTGCCGTCCGGGAGCGCGCCGTACGAGTTCACGTAGCTCGACGGGAGTTGGGCCGGTGGCTGGGGTTGAGCGGTCGGTGCGTTCGAGGTGGGCCAGGTGGGGGCGGACTGGGCAGGGATGGGAGTCGTGTCGGGGTCGAGGGCGGGGGTGGTCGTGTCCTGGCCCGTGTGGTCGTGAAGGCGCGGGCCGGCGTTGGTGACGTTCTCGATGATGCGGAGGTAGCGGTTCGGGATGTGGATGGGCGCGTGGGTGTCGGCCATGAGGCCGGTGGTACGGACCGTGGTGCTGTGCGGGTGGTTGCGCAGCAGGAAGTCGTTGTCACGCTGCTCGTCCGGCAGACCGAGGTAGTGCAGGACCTCGTGCAGCAGATCCGCGTCGGAATGGTGCGCGTCCAGGTGGAGCTGGTCGGCGCGGGCCGGGTCCGCAGTGCTGGTGAGGGTGATCGCCTCGGGATGGGCGGGGTCGTCGATCAGGTTCACGGTGATGTGCAGCTGATCGCCTGAACCGGGCAGCGCCAGACCGGAGTTGAGGTGCGTGTCCAGCAACCCGGAGATACGGTCGCCGAGCTGCCGGATGAGCGACGGATCCGTCGTGGCGACCGGGAGGTTGAGCGTGTAGTCGCGGACCCACCGGTCGCCCGGCGCCTGGATACGACGGATGTGGGTGCGCACCAGCGTCGTCGCACCACTGAGCGTCCCCGGACGCGGCGGACCGGACTGATCCGCGTGCGGATCGAAACGCTCCGTGGCATGAACCGCCGCACGAGCATGGCGACGCAACCCATACCAGGAATCCTTCGGCACAGGATCGGCCACCCGCGACGCCGGACGCTCATCAACACCGCTACGCGCAGGCGCCGGACGACGACGACCCGACGGCAGACGGCTGTCGACGTCCCCCGGACCCCGAGGAGCCGACGACGGCGTCATCGCCACCGCAGCGGTCAAGGGACCGGCGTCGGTGGCGCTGTAGTGGTTCAGGCCCGTGTAGTGGACCTCCAGGACCCGGGCGGCGGTGGGTGAGCCGACTCGGGTCACCGTGCCGAGGCCGGTCGTCGCGTTCGGCCGGAGTACCTCCACGGCCACGTCCAGCGTGTCCGCGAGCAGCGGGAGGAACAGCTCGCCCTGGTTGCTCTCCCACGAGCGCGACCAGTTCTGGACGGCGTCGAGCGCGTGGGCCAGCTCCGCGTCGGTGAACTGCGCGGCACTCCCGGTGTATCCGTGCCCGAGCACCCTGCGCAGCTGTGCGTCGGAGAGCTGGTCCAGCGTGGGCAGCCGGCCGGTGTCGCGCAGGTACCCGAACATGTGCAGGACGCCGGGGTCGTCCGGGCCGGTCGTGCCGTCCTCGGACAGCGCCTCGGTGTAACGCGTGTCGAGGTCGCCCAGTTCGGCCGGCTCCGTGACGCCGGTGATGCCGTACTCCTGGAGGGTCGCCAGGAGCGTGGGCCGGTCCATGGTCGCCGTCTGCTGCTCGAACCACCGCGCGAGCGTCTGCCGTACCTGGCCCACCGCGTCGTGCGGCAGCGGGCGGCCGCTGCGCGCGGTGAGCAGCCGGTCCTCTGCGAGGGTGCGCAGCCGTTCCGCCGCGGCCTTCAGGCGCTCGTCCGCCGCGGTCGGCCGGGAGTTGGGGGACCGGCCGGCGAACCGGGCCAGGGCGGTGCGCACCTGGCCCGGGTCGCTCAGCCAGGTGTGGAGGTCCGGGTCCTCGGCCGACAGTCCGGGGAGCCGGTCCCGGACGCGTTCCGGGTCGGTGCCGATGAAGGTGTAGAGCAGGCACTGGCCGTCGCCGCGGGTCCGGACGGTGCTGCCGCGCGGTGCCCGCACCTGGAAGTGCACGGGCTGGGGCGGAGTGTTCGCGGTGTCGTCCTGGGCAGCATCCTTGCCCTTGCCCTCGTCGTCGGGCTTGGCCGTCGCCTTGTCGTCAGCGCCGGACTCGGTCTCGCTCTTCGCCTTGTCGTCGGGCTTGGCCTCGGTCTCGTCCTTGGTGTGGGTGTCCGTGTCCGCCGGTGCGGTGTCCTGGCCATGTGCCGGGACGGTGCCGCCGGCGTCGTCGGAGGTGCTCCCGTCGCCCTCGCCCGAGGTCCCGCCGAGGTTCCCGGACGTGCTGCCCTTGTCGCCGCCCGCGGTGTCTTCGTCGCCGGGCGGCGGGGCGTCCTTCGCCGGGGTGGTCGACAACGGGTCGGGGGTCGTCAGTTCGGTGTCCGCGTCCGAGTGGTCGTCGCCGTCCGAGTCCTCGTCCCCGGTGGTGGAGTCGTCGTCGCTCGTCGAAGTGTCGTCGGGGGACGGTGTGTTGCCGGTGGAGGGACCCGCCGTGCGGGGGCGGCCCGAGCCGGGCCAACGCGGGGTGACGGCGGCGAGTGTGGTGCGTGACGTGGGCAGCGGCGAGGGGGCGGCGGCCAGCACCGGGCCGACCTCCCCGGGCAGCGCGGTCTCCGCCGCCGCGCGGCGCGCCGCCGCGTCGTCACGCCGGCCGAGGGCGTTGCCGAGCGCGGTGTCGATGTCGCCGAGTCGCTGCTCCGCCCGCTCGTGGGTCTCGCGGGCGTCGTCGCGGGTCAGGGCCGCGTCCTCGGCGTGCCCGCGTGCCGTTTCGGCTTCCGCACGCCGGTTGCCTGCCGTGTCCCGTACGCCAGGGAGCTGCGCCCGCGCCTCGTCCAGGGCCGCCTCGTCACGGGCGAGGCCGCCTCGGGTGTCCTGGAGAGCCGTACGGTCCCGCGCCAAGTCCGCGCGCACCTCGGTGAGTTCGGCCTCCAGCCTGCTGATCTCGGCGGTGGTCTCCTCGATCCGCCGAGCGAGAACGGGGTCGACCGCGGGGGCGGTGTCCTCGGCGGCGGCGGGGGCGGGAGCCGCGGTTCCGCCCGTCGTCGCGGCGTCCGTGTCGCTCGTCCCCGGTGCCGGGGCGCTCGTCATGTCGCCGGAGCCGGAGGGCCGCGCGGCGGCTGCCGCTGCCTGGTCGGTGAGTTCGGTGAGGTGGCGCCGGGCTTCCTTGGTCCGGGCGCTGAGGCGTATCTCCTGGCGCTCGCCCTCGGCGATCGCGTCGGTGAGCGGGCCGATGGTGCGGCGGGTCGCGGAGATCCCGCCCACCAGGGTGTCGACGCGCTCGGTGAGGGCGCGGACGTCCGCCTCGGCCCGGTCCGCCGCCTGCTCGGCGGTGGTGGCGGCCGTGTCGGTGCGGTGGGCCTCGGCCGTCGCGTCCGCGAGCGCGGCGGCCGCCCGGTCCACCGAGTCCTGGGCGTCGGGCCGCAGGTCCCGCAGCCCGTGTTCGTCGACGAGCGCCTCGGTGTGGTCGGCCTCGGCCCGGTCGAACTCGGCGGCGGTGGTCTCGAAGTCCGCCCATGCCCGCTCCAGGGCCGGATCGCCGCTGGTGGAGCCGGACGCGGGGGGCGAGGTGAGCGTGCCGTCCGGGTCGAACGACCACACCCGCAGACCCTCCGGGCCCCGCGTGACAAGTTCCACCGGGCGGCCCTGTGCGCGTGCCGTCCGGGAGGCGCCGTAAAGGGCGAGGGACAGACGGGAGCCGTCCGGGTCGGGTCCGGTGGCCACCCAGAACTGGTATCCGTCGTCCTCGGGGTCGACGCCCGCGGTCAGGGCGGCCGGTATCTCGCGCAGCGGCGTCGTCGCCCAGTCCGCCGGTGCGGCGCCGGTCTGTTCGGCCAGCAGCGCCGGGAGGTCGTAGACGCGGGGCACCGGGCGGGGCTCGGTGATGCCGTGGCCGAGCGCGTCGCGCTCCTCGACGCGGACCGTGGCGGTACCGGTGACATGGCGTACGCCCTCGGGGCCGGAGACCGCGATGTGCACGTCGGCCTGGATCTCGTAGCTGCGGGTGCCGCGGCCCTCGGCGGGCATGCTGGTGCTGCCCGTCTTGAGCCAGTCGCGGCGGCCGCCGGAGACACCGCTGCCGAAGTTGCTCGCGTCGACCGGCCGTTGCAGCAGCGGCGGGATCGCGCCGAGCAGGTTGCGGTCGGGGTCGTCGGCGCTCAGCACGAACGGCAGCGACAGCCCGGTGGTGGTGTCGCCGCCGGAGACCGTGCTGCTGCTGTCGGAGGTGATCCGTAGCCGGTCCATGGCCACGTCGCCGCCGTCGGTGACCGCCCTCGGCCGGTACAACGACACCGTCAGGGTGGGCCGTTGGTCCGGTGCGCCCTGCAACGGGAACGCGCCCGGCATCGTCGGCAGCATGC
This sequence comes from Streptomyces sp. NPDC047081, assembly GCF_040643775.1. Taxonomy (NCBI): domain Bacteria; kingdom Bacillati; phylum Actinomycetota; class Actinomycetes; order Kitasatosporales; family Streptomycetaceae; genus Streptomyces; species Streptomyces sp. NPDC047081. The sequence goes on from NZ_JBEYUY010000014.1 coordinate 168,708, forward strand.
CGCCGACCTGACGGGGTGTGTCCAGCGAGATCGTGCCGGCCTGGATGAGTTCGCCGAGCCGTACCGAGGCGTGCTCGTCGGAGGGCGAGGCCGGCTGGGAGCGCCAGCCGCTGCCGGTGGCCGGGGCCACCTGGTCGAGAGCCGTGTAGAGCTCGTCCCAGGCGTTGAAGCCGTACACCGGGGCGTTGCCCGTCGGGTGGAACAGGTCGGTGTCCCGCAGTACGGACGGGCCGGTGGTCAGCGTGCGGGGGTCCACCCCGGAGACGGACGGCGCCGGCTGGGGCAGCCCGTCGCCGGGGGTGTCCGTCTCGCTGCCGGTGAAGCGCAGGCTCACCAGGGCGGGTACCCGTGCCTGGCCGCCGAGTTCGCCGGAGAGGGTGCGGCTCAGCCAGGAGCGGGTGGGCGCGTCGGCGTCGTCCCAGGCGATGACCCCGCGCTGCACCAGGGCGCCCACCACGTTGGGCGGCCAGTCGGCGACCAGGGTGGAGCGGACCGTGGCGACCAGTTCGTACTCGAGCCCGTCGAAGTCGGCGGCGCTGTCGGTGCGCAGCCAGAACCGGTCCTCGGCGGTGCGCCCCTTCTTGTCGACCTTGCTGGTGGAGGAGACCAGTTGGAGGGAGGGACCGGTGCGGTCCGTACGGTCGTCGGTGTCGGGGCGGCTGAAGCGGGCCATCGGGTTGACGGTGAGCCGGTGCCGGCGGCCGGTCGAGGAGGAGTCCGAGCGGCCCTCCGCCGTGTGCGAACCCCATTGTTCGATACCGGACTTGTCGCCCGGCACCGCGGTGCCCCGCCGCGCGCCCCGGCTCGCGGCGGTGGTCGTGGGGCGGGCCGAGAACGTCACCTCGACCAGGGCCGCCCCGCCGAACCGGTGGTGCCGGAAACTGAACCGGGTCTGTCCCCCGCCGCGCCCGATCAGTGCCCGCTTCCCGGCGACGCCGGTGCTGTCGGCGATCAGCGCGGCGACTCCGGGCAGGTAGGAGGCGTGGCCGGGAGTGGTGACGCCGGGGGCGTACCGGTCCACCAACTGCCGTACCTCGTCGTGGAGTCGACCCCGCTGCTCGATCTGGGGCGGGGCCGAACCGGTGGCGGAGCCGGTGCCGGTGCCGTTGCCGAGCCCGGCGAGTTCGGTGACCGAGTTGACCGCGGCCAGGCCGAGGGTGCCGTCCCGCACGTACCGGCTGGGCAGCGGCGGGCTCTCCAGACCGGTCGTCGACGGGTCGTCCGGGCGGTCGGCCACGGCGCCCATCCACCGCCCCTCGCGCCGCAGTTGACTGTCCGTCATCAGGAACTGGAGTCCGCGCGGCACGTCCACGGCGAGCGTGACGGTCTCCGCGGGCCCGAACCCGAAGGAGTTGGCGAGCACGTTGCGGTGGCCGGACCGCACGGTGACGAGGTATGTGACGTCGGCCGTGATCCGGTGCTGGAGGCCGGACTGGGTGGGCACCCGGTTGGTCGCGGTGATGGCGGTGAGGGTGTCGGACTTGTCGCTCTTGCGGTCGTACTGGTAGCGCCCGGAGGGGTTGAAACGGGACGGGGTCGGTGGCGGGGAGCCGGCCGGCTGCCCGCTCACGGCGGTGGGGGTCGGCGGGTTGTTCTGGGTCGCCGAGCCCGCCAGGCCGAACTGGTGCGTCTTTCCGAGGCCCTTGAGCTGTTGCGCCGAGTCGGCGACGGAGGTGCCGGTCTCCAGGTACTGGTTCACGCTGTGCGTCAGCCGGGGCGTGTGGGCGACGGCCTGGATCTCGATCGCGAGCTGGCCGTCGGCACCGAGCCCGGGCAGGGTCAGTCCCTCCACCACGTAGGTGCCGCCGAGGATCTGGTGTCCCCGGCCGACGAGCGAGCCGGGCGAGAGCGCCGTGATCCGGGCCTCCGCGCTCACCGTGGTGGTGTCGGCGGACGGGCTGCCGACCAGCGAACTGCTCAGGAATCCGGTTACTCCGCCCAGCAGCCGGGAGAATCGTCCGGGCGGGGCAGGGGTGGCGGTGGCGGAGGCGTCCTCGGCGGTCTCGACGGGGGTGCCGGTGTCGTCACCGGCCCCGGCGCCGGTGACGATCCGGCGGAAGGCGTCCTGGAGCGCCGCCGATCCGCGCATCACGTCGATGAGGGCGTCGTCCGGAACGCGGACCACGTCCGGGTGCGGCTCGCCGGTGGCGGGGTCCGTCATGGCCAGCCGCTCGGTGTCCAGCGGCGCGACCTGCCGCACGGTGTACGGCTCGCCCTCGGGCGCGGGCTCCTCGTCGGCCAGGGTCCGCTCGTGCGGTACGGCCAGCCGGACCGTCCCCGGAACACCCCGCGGGCCGATGACCGGCGGCCCGGCCTCCAGATCGTCCTCGGCGCGCGGCTCGGGCTGCGGCTCGCCGAACCGGACCAGCGGTTCCGGACCAGAGCCCTCGTACAGGTCGAGGGTGAGGCGGGCCGGTACCCCGAACTCCTCGGTGTTCTGCCCGGTGCCTATGAAGAACTGGTCGTGGCCGAGCGTGGTGGCGGTGGTGTTGCCGAGCGCGGCCTGGCCGACGTACTGGTAGTCGCCGGTGGCGTTCAGGGTCCACGCGCCGTGCGGGGTCGGCACGCTGAACCCGCCGCCGAACCCGGCGCCCAGACCGTAGGTGTTGCCGAGCCGGCCGGTGCCGCCGCCCGCCGCCTGCGCGAGGCCCATGACCTGGATGTCGGGCAGCACCCTGAGGTGCTGGACCGGCAGGCCGGCGTCCCGCTGCGCGCCGAGTTCCAGCCGAACCCGGCGCCGCCCGGTCACCGAGGGGATCTCCAGGTACAGCGAGTGGCCGCCGTCCACCATGGAGTCCGTCGCGGCCCGCAGCCCGAGCTGGGAGCGCAGCTCGTGCAGCCGCCGCAGGTTGTTCAACTGGGCCTGCACCAGCGTCTCGTCGGGCAGTCGGCTCCGGCGCGGGGCGTCGGCCGGCGGGGGCAGGAAGCCGTGGTCCCGCAGCCAGGTCTCCGCCTCCCTGAACAGCGGGTCGGCGCCGTCCACGCCGAGCGGCGCGGTGGACTGCCCGACCGACTCCAGCGTCGCCAGCTCGTGCGGCAGGGCGCGGATCTCGTCCTCGGCCGGTACATGGCCGCGCGCGTCCTCGGCGCTGAGCATCCGCAGGTCGAGCCCGTGCCGCCAGGTGCCGGGCGCGTAGGTCTCGGTGCTGCCGTCGGGCCGGGTCAGGGTGAGGGTGTAGGTGACGTCCGCCTCGGTCAGCAGGTGGCTGCGGTTGGTGCGGACCGCGTGCATGGTGCCCGCGGCGGAGCTGGTGCCGAACACGTTCTGCGCCGCGAGGCTCGCGGTCCCCTTGCCGGTGATGGTGCCGCCGACGGTGTGGGAGGCGTCCGGGTGCCCCGGCCGCTGGTCGTGGGTGAAGGCCGGGCCGACGCTGCCGGAGAAGGTCACCCCGCTGTTGAACGAGGTGTTCTGGTCGTTCTTCACCGAGTTGACGAGATGGCTCTCCAGGTTGATCTTCTTGTCGATGCTCTTGGCCACCGGGGTGGTCGGGGTGACCTGCGCGTCCAGCCGCATGATGCCGACCGCCCGCCCGTGCGCGTCGGTGAGCACCGGTGAGTACAGGCCGCCCTCGCGCTGCATCGGCAGGGTGCCCCGCAGGATCGGTTCGGCGAGGAAGTCGGCGAGTTGCGCCGACGAGGTGGCGTCCAGATCGGCGCTGAAGTGGTCGGCGGCACCCTCGTAGAGCCGCCGGGGGTTCAGTACCGAGTCGACGCCGTAGACCGGGAGGTCGTCGAGACGGGCGGGCGTGGGCAGCTCCTGCCCGGGATCGGCGTCGGCGTCGACGAGGTGCTGCGGGAACCAGATGGTGACGGGCCCGTGCGGCTGAGCCGGCCGCCAGTCGACTGCGGGATCGGAGGTCGTGGTGGCGATCGCCGTATCCGCTACGTCCGTGCCGGCGGCCGGTGCGGTGGCCTGGCCCGGGGCCGGCGCGTCCAGGCGCACCTCCCAGTTGCCGGTGAAGTCGTAGGCGCGGGAGGGCTCGTTGCTGCGCTGGGCGCTGGTGGTCTGCACGACCTGGGTGACGGTGGTCGAGCCGTCCGCCTGGTTGTGGGTGAGGGTCGCGGACAGACCGAGGTCCACGCCGCGGACCGGGCCCCCCGCCGCGATCGGTATCGTGCCGGTCCACGGCACCGGAATGGTCGAGAACGTGCCGGAAGGCTGCGCGGAGACGATCTCCCGGGTGCCCTGCCCGCGCCGCTCCACGTGCTTGTCGGGGTCGCTCGTGTCGATGTCGCCCTGACGTGCGGACGGCCGCGCGTCGTCGAGCGTCAGCCGTACGTCCACGTGCCGCTGGACGCCGTCGACGTCCAGGGTGATCCGGTGACCGCCGCGACTGCGCAGATACGGCAGGTTCATCACCATCTGCTCCGCGGACAGCACGTCCCGCAGCTGCGCGTGCGCCGGGTCGTCGGGGCGCGGGGTGGGCCGGCCCAGGGCGGCGAGCACCTGCCGGTGCACCCCGTCGACCACGTCCGGCGGGAACGGCTCCACGTGCACCAGACCCACCTGGCCGTCGTGCCGCCGTCCGTAGCCGCCGAGGTAGGAGGTGCGGCGTCCGCCGTCGCTCTCCGCCTCGGGCGGCGGAGTGGTGTGGCCCTCCGGGGAGGTCACCGTGAGGACGGGGACGACCGGCACCACCGCGGGGACGGTCTCCGTCTCCGTCTCGGTCACCGGCGGGGCGGGCGGGTCCGCCCCTGGTCCCGCGGGGCCGGACCCCCGGCCGACGACCGCCGGAGTGTCGACGATGCCGCCGATGAGATCGAGGTGACGAGGCCTCAACCCGCCCGGCTGGTACGACGGATCGGTCGGCTCCGTCGGGGGCGCGGGCCGGGTGGGGTCACCCATCAGGCCGGCCGTGCCGCCGCGGTGCGGGGCGGCGGGGTCGAGGCCGCTCTCGTCGCGCAGGCCGAGCTGGTGGCCGATCTCGTGGGCCAGGTCGGAGTCGGAGATGTCGGCCGGCCACGAGTGGTGGGTGGCTCTGATGCCGTCCGCCGGGTCGGTGAGGGTGACGTCGAGGTGCGGTGTCTCACCGGGGGCGGCGGGCACGACGGTGACGTGCAGCAGACTCCCGTCCCGCAGCCGGTGGCCCGGGGTGTTGAAGACCCGCCGCACACCGTCCGTCAGACGCTGGTGCACGCCGTCGGCCTGCGGCCCGAGGTGCGGGCTGCCGGTGAGCCGGTAGGTGACGGTGAGATCGGTGACCGGCACACCGTCGTGCGTGAATCGCCGTACGGCGAAACCGGCCCGCACCACGTACTGGGTGGGCCTGCCGTCCGCCCCGAGCGGCCGGGACACCGGATCCACCCAGGTGGTACTGCGCTCCGAAGCCGTCACCCCGGCCCGCGTCTCCGCGAAACCTCCGGACTCCGGCGTGACGGACGGCGTGAGCACCACGGACGCCGTTTCCGGAGCGGGCGAGCCAGGGTAAGGCCCCGGCGCCGAACTCGTCGTAGGAGGCACGCTGTTGCCGGTGGTGGCGACCGGGGCCGGCAGATCGCTGTCGGCAGGCGTCGATACCCGGTCGGAACCGGTGTCCGCCCCGGACTCGGGCCGGAAGCCGCCGCCCTCCACGTCCGTGGTCTGCGTGATGTCCGTGATCTGCGTGGTGTCCGTGCCGTCGGTGCCACGGCTGTCGGATGTCGCGCCCTGCGGATGCCCCGACGCGGTGGCGCGCGGGTTGCCACCAGCGGCCGAAGCCGAGCCGGCACCGGACCCGGCCGTGCCCGGCGGTACGACGGTGGTGTCAGGGGTGCCCGTGACCGGGATGCCCGACACGGGCACGGGACTTGAGCCGTCCGGGATGCCGTCCGGCTGCCCGCTCCCCTGCCCGGACTCCTCCGTGCTCTCCCCGCCACCGGAGCTCTGCTGCTGCGTACGGACCGGCGCCGGCCCGGTGTTCGAGGGTGAGCCGGAACCCGACGCGGGACTGACGGTACTCGGCCCGCTCGGCGGTACGACGGTGGAGTCAGGGGCGCCCGTGACCGGGATGCTCGATGCGGGCGCGGGGCTTGTGCCGTCCGGGATGCCGTCCGGCTGTCCGCTTTCCTGCCCGGACTCCTCCGTACTCTCCCCGTCACCTGAGCTGCGCGGCTGCTGCTGGACGGTACGGACCGGTGTCGGGGTGCCGGAGTCGCCCTGCGAGGTCTGCTCCGGCTGCTGGGGTCGCAGGTCGTCGTCCGTGCCGGTCCGGTCCGGTGTCCTCGTGGGCGTGCTCGACGACGAGCCGCTCCCGGTCGTCGTGCCGTGCGGGACGTTGCTCTGGAGGTCTCCCTCGTCGACCTGCACGTCGTCGGCGCCGGTGGACCGGGTCGGCGGGGTGGTGGAGTTCGTCGAGGAACTGCCGTTGTTCGAGACGGTGTTGACGGGGCCGGGGCCCGTGGTGGTCGTGTTGTCGCCGGTCGGCGACGAGTGGGACGGGTCGTTCGTCGAGGACGTGTCGTCGTCCGGGTTGTCCGTGGTGCTCAGGGTGTTCACCGGCGGCGGGGTGGTGAAGTTGAACTTGTTGCCCAACGCGCCCGCGCCCTGGCCGAGATGGCGTTCGCTCATCGAGCTGAGCCCGCTGCCGAGGAAGGTGTTCAGGGGGTCGATGGGGAAGCCGAAGATGGACGCCGTGGCGATCTCGCCGAGTGTCTCCGCACCACCCTCGGTGAGGAAGTGCTCGATGTCCTCGCCGATCTCGTGCTTCACCTTGTCGCCCAGGCTCTTCGGCTCGGGCGTGGGAGTCGGGGTCGGCGTCGGCGTCGGTGTGGTCTTCGGGTTGGGCGTCGGGGTCGGCTTCGCGTTGGGCTTGTTGTGCAGGTCGGGGTTGTCGAACTTGTGGTTGAACTTGTTGCCGTTGCCGCTGATGTCCTTGAACGGGTTGTGCGAGTCGAAGATGTTCTTGAACTTGTTCTTCAGGCCCTTGCCGAGGTCCGAGAGCAGACCGTGGAACAGGCCGGTGAACGCGCCGAAGACACCGTCCTGGATGATCTGCGACCAGTCGAACCCGTCGGGGCGGCGGCCCTTGGGCGCACCCAGCATCATGGCCAGCCGTACCGCGAAGGTGGTGAACGCCTCCTCGATCGCCTCGGTGAGGCTCGGCATCAGATGCGTCTTCTTCATCAGCCATTCGAGCAGCGTGAGAATGGCGACCCGGCTGCGGGCCTTCGCCACCGCGGCCTGACTGGAGGCGGAACCGCCGGTGAATGCGGACAGCACCGCGATGATCATCAGCTCGATCAGCAGCCGGATCAGCTCGGCGATGATCTGCCACTTGGACTCCATGATGTCCATGGAGGACTTGGTGCGGGACTGTCCGATGCTGTCGAGCTGGTCGGCGAACTCCTTCAGGTAGTTGACACCGCCGCTGTCGAGAAACATGTGCATCGCCCGCACATAGTTGTTCCCGACCTGCGGCGGCAGCGCGCGCCCGACCCCACCGGCGGTCTGCTCGATCAGGTCCGAGAGATCACGGATACGCCGGCCGAGCCGCTCGTACGGCTTGCCGTTGGCGTAGGCCATGTCCTCGTCGGCCTGGAGCATCTTCTCGCCGATGAGCACGAACAACAGGTTGTTCAGCTGGGGCGACGCATGGATGGTCATCAGGGATGGTCCGGTACGTCAGTGCTTTCCGCCGTGCGAACCACCGCTGGTGTCGCCCGTGTTGATGCTGGAGTCGTGGATGGCGTCGAGTACGCCGCTCTGGGTGCCCAGCACGCTCTTCAGGTTGGCGAGGGTGCCGTCGCCGACGCCGACGATCGCCTCGGACAGGGACGAGCCGGTCTTCACCGAGCCCTCCCGCTGCTGCTTCTCCTGCGGCAGCATCTGCTTGGCGTAACTGTCGTCCTGCCCCGGCCAGCCGGAGGTGGCCGACACGTCGGTGATGAACTCGTTGATCATTTCCGTGGCCAGCCGGCTGATCTGCTCGATCTGCCGGGTGCCGGCGATGAGCGCCGGGGGGCTTGCGAAGTAGGCGTTCTCCGACATCGTGTCCTCAGTCCTCCGGGTCTTCGTTGATCTCGTCGCGGAGCCGGCCGGCCCCGCGCCGCCGGCCGCCCTTGGGGCCCTCCAGCACACCGGGCCCGAAGATCTTGTTCCAGTCCACGTCGAAGCCGGTGATCTCGGGTGCCTCGGGATTGGCCCTGGTGAACGGCTCGAAGGTCGCCATGACGTGCCGGGCCATCCGGGCCCGTGCCTCCTGCACCGCCTCCAGCACGCTCGCGGCGAGCTGACCGGCGGGCATCGTGCGGTACTTGTCGTCCAGGAAGGTCAGCGCGATCAGGTCGCCCTGCGCCGTCACGGTCGCCTCGACCGCGCGGTCCGCCGAGCGCACCGTGCTCTCCGCGTGGGCGAGTTCGCCCTCCGCTCGCGCCACCGCGGCCTCGGTGGCCTCCAGTTCGGCCATCGCCTTGGCCAGCCGCTGCTCGATCGACTCGCTGTTCATCGGCCGATCACCGCCGGCGAACCGCCCTCGTCCGTGCCCCAGACGTCCTCGTCCTCGGTGAGCCACGCCTCGCGGGCCCGGTCGCCGCTCTCCGTGGAGCGGCCGTTCTGCCCGGCGCCGTTGCTGCCGGGCCCGCCCACCGGGTACGGGGCGCTGGACGTGGTGGGCCGGGTGTACACGACGTCCTCGTCCTCGTCCACGGAGGTCGCCCGGTTGGTCCGGCCGCGCCGGGTGGCGCCGCCCGCGGGGTCGGTGAGTACGGCACGGGTGCGCTCGCTGTTGCCGCCCTGCCCGCCGCCGGCGCCGCCCATGCCACCGCCCATGCCTCCCATGCCGCCCATCCCCATCGGGTTGAGCGGGGTACCGCCTGACGCGCTCTGGGTGCCGGCGGAGGCGGCGAGGGCGGTCCCGTCGAGGGCGTCGGAGCGCAGCGCGCCGCCGGTGTAGGGGGTGCTGTCGTAGTCGTCGTAGCCGCTGTCGAGACCGGAGTCCGCGCCGCCGGAGGTGTTCAGGCCGTCGCTGCCGAGTCCACCGTTGTCGAGCCCGGTCGTGTTCAGGCCACTGGTGTCGATGCCGTTGCCGTCGAGGCCACTGGTGTCGATGCCGCTCGTGTCGATGCCGTTGCCGTTGAGCCCGCTGGTGTCGATCGAGGACGAGGGCAGGCCGGTGCCGTCGATGTCCGTGGAGGTCGTGTGGCCCGAGGGGTCGGTGGTGGTGAGCTGGCCGGTGTCCGGGTTGAGGGTCTGGGTGGAGCCGTCCGGGAAGTGGGTGGTCAGCGTGCCGTTGTCGTTGAGCGTGGTGGTCGAGCCGTCCGGGTTGGTGAACGTGTCGCCCGGGTTGAGATGCGTGGTGGTGACGTTGCCCGAGGGGTCGGTGACCGTGACCTGACCGGTGTCCGGGTCGAGGGTCTCGGTGGAGCCGTCCGGGAAGTGGGTGGTCAGCGAGCCGTCGGAGTTGAGCTGGGCCGTCGAGCCGTCCGGGGTGGTGAAGGAGCCGGCGGTCGGGTTGAGCGTGGACGTGCTCACGGTGCCGTCCGGGTTGACGGTGCTGACCTGACCCGTGGTCGGGTCGAGGGTCTGGCTCGTGCCGTCGGGGAACTTCGTGGTGAGGGTGCCGTCGTCGTTCAGGGTGGTGGTCGAGCCGTCCGGGTTGGTGATGGTGCTGCCCGGGTTGAGCTGGGAGACCGAGGTGGTGCCGTCCGGGTTGGTGGTGGTGACCAGGCCGGTCGACGGGTCGATGGTCTGGGTGGAACCGTCCGGGAACGTCGTGGTGAGGCTGCCGTCGCCGTTGAGCTGGGTGGTGCCCCCAGTCGGGGAGTTCAGCGTGGTCGAGCCGTTCTTGTCCGTGTTGTTGTTCAGGAGCGACGGGCCGAGGGAGTTCAGCGCGCTGTTGACGAGGCTGTTGGGGTCGTTGGACGAGCTGTCGCCGTTCAACAGGCTGTCGCTGTTGAGGTTGCTGAGGTCGTCGAGCCCGTTGCCCACGTTGTTCAGGCTGTTGCCGAGATCCTCGTTGAGGTTGTCGAGGTTCGAATTCAGGTTGTTGCCGAGGTTGTTGAGATTGTCCCCGAGACCGTCATTGAGGTTGTTGAGACTGTCGTTCAGGTCGTCGTTGAGGTTGTTGAAGTTGTCGCCGATGTTGTTGAGGCTGTCGTTCAGGTTGTCGTTGAGATTGTTGAAGTTGTCGCCCATGTCGTTGAGATCCTTGTTGAGGTTGTCAAGGTTCTCGTTGAGCTGGTCGTTGTTGTTCTTCGCCTCCTCCTCGGCGATGTCGCTCTCCTCCTCCTGGAGGACCTCGGCGAGCGTCTCGGTGTTCTTGTTCGTGACCTCGTCGTCGAAGGCGTCCTGCACGTCCGCCCAGGCGTTCTTCACGGCGCTGAGCGCGTCGATGGCCGGCTGCTTGAGCTTGCTGTCCGCGTGGTCCGACCAGCTCTTTACGGCGGCGTCGGCGACCTTCTGCCAGGTGGTGTGCTGGGTGAGGTCGCCGTACTCGGGGACGGACTGCTTGAACCCGGCATCGGTGGAGTAGGAGGTGTAGGTGCCGCCGCCGTACTCGCTGTAGGTGGACTGCGTCGACGACAGCACGTGGTTGATGTTGTTGTTGATGACCCACTGACTGATCTCGTCGAGGATCTTCTTCACGTGGTAGTGGGGGTCGTGCTGGCCGTCCGAGGCCCAGTCGGTCCACGCGGTCTGGAGGGCGGTGACCGCGTCCTTCAGCGCGAGCTGGGCCGCGGCCAGCGCATCGCTCAGCTTCGACTTCGGGACGGTGCCGCCGAGGGTGGTGTTGGTCGCCGTGTAGTCGCGGCCGCCCAACTGGGAGACGTAGCCGTCGTAGTTGGTCTTCAGCTCGTCCAGCAGATGCCAGAAGAGGCTGGCCGCCTTCCCCTTCCAGGACGCCTGGTCCTCACCGAGCGAGGTCATCCACTGGTTGACGATGTCCGAGTGGTCCTTGAAGAACTGCACCACCCGGTCGAAGGACTGCCCGGTGGTCTCGAAGGAGAGCAGGTCGACGGCGTTGTCGTCGATGACCGACAGTCCGCTGTACGAGAAGCCCTGCGTCGAGTACGGCGACGACAGCAGATGGTCGAGGACCAGCTTGCTGCCCGAGATGTACTGCGCCATCGGCCCCGAGTCCCACTGGACATGGGAGTACGAGCCCTCGAACGCGCCGCCGCCGGTGACCTCCCCGCCGCTCCAGAGCGTGGCCCGGCCGTTCTCGTCGACGGTGACGCCGATCATCACGATCCGGGCCTTCTTCATGCTCACGCTGTCGTGCGCGCCGTCCCCGCCGGCGTCGTAGAAGGCCAGGTCGTAGTCCTCGCCCTTGTTGACCTGCCAGCCGCCGATCGCCGAGTAGTCGGCCGCGGTCACCGACCGCATGGAGATGCCCTGGATGTCCATCCGGAACAGCTTGAGGTCGGAGAAGTCGTCGCTGTTCGAGCTGCTGAGCTTGTCGAACAGGGTGGACCGGGGCGGGATCGTGTAACCGGTGAAGTCGGTGACGGCCTGGGCGAAGTAGTCGTCCGGGTCGTAACTGGGGGTCCCGGAAGTGCTGGTGCTGTCGGCCATGGGGCGGCACTCCGCTGCGGAGGAGGGGCGGGGACTGGGTGGGGGGACCTGGGCGGGGCCCGCGGCCGGCGCCGGCGGGCCGCGGGCCGGCCTCAGGAGTCGTTCGAGTCGGTGCCGCTCATGTCGCCGTCGACGGTGTCGAAGATGTCCAGCAGCTTCTCGCCGTCGATCGACTCGAGACTGTCGCCCTGGGTCTTGAGCAGGGTGGTGATGGTCTCCTCCAGGGCGTCGTCGATGTCGTCGAAGAGGGTCTTCTGACCGGTGAGGATCTTGTCCAGCGCGCCCGCCTGGGTCTTGAGCGCCTCCACGAGCGTGGACCCGCCGACCGGGTCCTTGCTGTCGCCGCCGTTCATCAGCCCGATCCGCAGGATCTTGGACAGGCCCGCGGCCGAGCCCTCGCCGGTCTCCGCGACCAGGTTCTTCAGGGACCGGACGCCCGCGTTGTCCTTGCGGATGGCCAGCAGATCGCTGATGAAGTCGGCGACATCGTTGTTCTTGAAGTTCTTGAGCGCGGTCGAGTCGAGATGGGTCAGGTCTGCCATGGGTGCCTCCGCGGGCGGGACGCGCCGGTCCTGGCGTACGGCGCGGCGACGGAACGGGACGGAGCCTGAACCGCACCGACCTCGGACGACCGGTCGGTGCGGTGGGGCCGAACGGCTCAGCGGCCGATCGTGACCTCGGACCACATCTGACTGAGGGAGTTCTCGCTGTACTTGTAGCTGTTGGAGATCTCGTTCAGGAGCTGCGAGTGCGAGGTGAGCAGCGACTCCATGTTCTGCACGGCGCCGTCCCAGGCCGCCTGCTTCTGGCGGTAGGTGTCGGCGTCGTTTCCGTACCAGGTCTTGGACAGCTCGCTGAGTTCCTGCTCAAGGCTGGAGAGCGTCTGCGCGATCGCCTTGGTCTGCGCCACCATGTCGTCCGCGGCGTTCGCCATGTGGTTGTAGCTGACGTAGATGACACCGTCGGACAGGTTGTCTGCCACAGCTTGCCTCTCTTGCGCGATGGGGGGACCGGACGTGACCGCGAGGTCAGCCGACGAGCTGGTCGAAGGCCGACTGCGCCGCGTTGTACGCCTGGTTGATGGAGTCGTTCGAGGAGCCCTGGGTCTTGTTGTGTTCCACGAGGCTCTGGTTCAGCCGGTCGATGACGTCCTCGAGGTTCTTGAGGATGACGTTGCACTGGCCGTCCCACTGCGCGAGGAGCTGGCCGTACTGGCCGCCGTCGCTGCCCTGGTAGCCGCTGCCCAGGGTGGAACGGGTGCTGTCGACGTCCTGACGGATCTTCATGATGCCGCTGAAGGCGCTCTCCAGGGCCTGGATGCCGTTCCGGGTCGAACCTTCGCTTGACTGCTGGCCGTCTCCTGCCATCGTCCCACCTTTCGTGAGTCGATCTACGATTCGATTACAACTGAGCCTAGATTGACGGAAGTTACGCCGACAACGGACTGAGGAAGATCTGAGGTTGCCGGCCTGTTCCGATCAAAGGCTTTTACTGCTAGGCAATCTGACCGGAACACGCGGCTCCGCGTCTCCCCGGTTCGGGAGCTGCTCCAGGTTGACGTGAACACAATCCCGATTGGCGGGAATTCGTCATTCGGCCGACCCCGACAGCGAGTTGGAGTTCACGTCCGACTGCGGCACGCCCGCCGAACCGCCCGCCGGGGCCCGCCCGGCGATCGCGGCCGGCCCCGAACCGGACCCACCGGGACCCGACCCGCCCGTGCCGCACTGCGCGGCCGCGCCCGGCGCCAGTGCCGCGCCGGCGCCCGAGTCCGAGGCCGCGGCCTGCGCGCTCAGCTCCGGCCCGGTCGGCAGCATCGACAGCAGCGTGGACGGTACCCGGACCGGCGTCGCCCCGTCGTAGCCGAGGGCGGCGAGCGCGTCCGCATCCGGAATGCGGTACTTCACCCCGTCGTCGCCCACCAGGAACGTGGTGTCGCCGACCGTCCCCCCGGCCGCGCCCAGGGCCCGCACCAGCGTGCCGTGCCCGGGCCGCATCACCACCCGGTCCACCGCGACACACGCCGCGGTCAGCCCCGTGGTGTCGGGTTGCGCCGCCGGGAACAGCGCGGAGTCCGCGACCCGTACCGAGGTCACCCGCACCTGCCCGTCGGCCGGGTCGACCTGGGCGCACACCGACTCCCCGGCCGCGGGAGCGGTCGCGCTCGGCGGGCTGTCCGGCAGCCCGGCCACCGACGGGTCCGTCGCCGCCGTGCCCGGCGCCTGATGGGCCCGCAGGTCGGAGACGTCGATCGTGACGACCGACGGCGCTCCCCCGTCGTACGCCTCCTTGCGGGTGTCCGGGTCGCCGAGGAGCAGGGCCGACTGAGTAGCGGTCACCGGGTGCAGGCCGTCCTTCTGGAGGACGTACTCCTGGTTCCCGGAGCCCGCCACCACCCGGAACACCTGCCCGACCCGGGTCGCCCGGCCGCCCAGTTCCGGCCCCGCCGTCCCGCGGCCCTCGACCTTCGGGGTGGCCAGCTTCGGACCGGCCACCAGGGCGTCCAGGAAGGCCGCCGACACCGGGCGGGGCGTCACCGGCCCGTACCCGAGGGACTCCGCCGCGCCCGAGTCCTTGTCCAGTTCCAGCCGGCTGCCCTGCCACACCAGATACGTGCGCTTGTCCGGGCCCCGCACCACCAGCGCCGACCTCACGCCGACCGGGTCCGTCTCCACCGGGGCGCCCGGCACGAGGGTGGTCAGTGTGCCGGAGCCCGAGGAGCACACCTGCCACGGCGAGGTCTCCAGCTCGCCCGGCGCCGGTACGGAGTCGGGAGCGCCGGTGATCCCGACCGGCTTGCCCACCGGCGTGCCCGCCAGGGACTTCGCACCGACCGACGTGGTCTTCAGGTCGGAGCCGCCGATCAGCACGGCCGAGGCGTAGTTGCGCACCGGGCGCAGCCGGCCATCGCTGTACAGGTAGCGGGCGCCGGTGTCCTTGTTGACGATCAGGGCGTCGCCGCTGCGCCAGGCGTCGTTGCCGCCCGGCTTGATCAGCCCGTACACCAGCGCTCCGGCGCAGACCAGCACACCGACGATCACACCGACCAGCGCGCCCCGGGTGGTACGGCCCAACGGGCTCTCCGGTGCGTCCGGATCGGCCAGCAGCATGCCCGAGGTCAGGCGGCCCATCATGAACGTGTGTGCTTGCACCTGGTCACGCTTCGACCGCACGCTTTCCTCCCGGCTGGGTGGTTCTGGTTGTCGTTCGGGCCCTCGCGAGCGGGTCAGCCCGTGATGCCGCGCAGGGTGCCGAAGACGCCCAGCAGCCACAGCGTCAGCGGGAGCAGGGCGATCGCCAGCAGGGAGTGCAGCAGCTCCGCCGCCCGGCCCCAGTACGGCACCATGCGGCGTCCCGGTACGGTCCACACCGCCACCGTGAGCGCCGCCGCGACCGCCAGCAGCCCGGCGACGAGCAGCGTCCGCTCGGTGCCGGAGAGCCTCAGCCCCCAGCCGAACGCCAGCAGCAGCAGACCCCACGCGCCGGGCAGCACCAGCACCAGCCGCTGCGCGGTGTTCACCAGACCCCGGCCGTGCAGGAGCAGCAGCAGGGACAGCACCAGCGCGCACAGCAGCGCGGGGAGGCTCGGCCGGCGGGCCAGTGCCACCAGACAGGCCGACGCGAGGACGCCGGTCGCCCCGTAGAGCGCCGTCATCCACTCGCCGGCCAACTCGGTGCGTACGGCGACATCGTTGCCCCGGTAGGGCTCGATGCCCTCCTGCAACTGCTCGGCGTTGGTGGGCAGGGCCGGCATCCGCATCCCGGCGAACTTGAACGACAGGGCGGGCACCAGGCCGCCGAGCAGGACCGTCAGCGCGGCGACCACGCCGGCCGCGGCCGCCACCCGTACGTCGAACACGGTCATCAGCACGCCGCCGACGGCCGTCGCGAACGCCACCAGCGCCGACGCCAGGAACAGCGGTGTACGCGCCGCGGAGGCCGCGAGGGCCAGTACCGCGCCGCCCGCCCAGGCCGCCGCCGCCCCCAACAGCCGTGCCCCCAGCACCTGGTGGGCCTGCGGACCGCTCAGCTCACCGCCCGGCACCAGCCAGCCCGCGAGCGCGAGCGCCGGCGATGCCAGCAGGCCGAGGGCCGTGCCGGTCACCGGATCGTCGACCGCCCGGCTCGCCGACGCCGCACCGGCCAGCAACAGCAGACCGGTTCCCACGGCGGTCGCCGCGCGCAGTGACGTCGGGGCGCCGGGCAGCGCCAGCAGGACCAGTCCGGCGAGCACCGCCACCGCGATCAGGCCGCGCAGCAGTCGCCGCGCCGCCTCGGGGCTCCAGCCGTGCAGCCGGTCCCGGGTGACCGCCGCGATCCCGTCCACCAGATCGTCGAGCCGTACCTCGGGCAACGCCTCGGTGCGCGGGCGCAGATGGAGCGCCTCGCCGTCGGTCAGGCCGAGCGAGGCGAGCGTCGCCTCCTCGTCGAGCGGCCGTCCGCCGAGGCGCTGGAGGATCCAGCCGTCGTGTTCGAGACCGTTCTCCTCGGCCTCCTCCCCCGCGTACCGCAGCACCGTGGGCAGCAGATCGGCGACCGGCACATCGGACGGCACGGCGAGGTCGATGGTGCGGGCCGGGGCGCGCACGGTCAGATGGCACAGTCCGGTCACGGAAGTGTCGGTCATACCGGGGCTCACGTCTCCTGAACATCGAAACGGGGGCACGCGGCGCGGCGTGCTGGGTGGGGGGAGCGAGGGGTGCCTGTGAAGCAGGGGGTGACATGGACGTACGGAGTTGACGGGGTGCACACTACTGACACTCCCTACGACTCGCGTCAACGGGAGTCCCCACGAACGGTGTTGACAGCGTCAGCCGCGCGCGCGTGCCGAGTCACCTCACGGCGCACACCCCCACGTACCGCCGCGGTTCGCGAAGTCCGTTAGGAGCCCCAAGCGTTGAGCGTGGTCCTGTTCCGTCGCCCTGCCCGCCGTCGCGGACCCGACATGCCGGCAGGCGAGTTGGTCCTCCAGGAGCCGCCGACCCTCATGGAGACCGTCCCGGACACGTCCGCGGTGTGGACGTATCTGCCGATGGGAATGATGTCGGTCTCGATGATGATGATGTTCCTGCGGTCGGGGGGACAGTCCAGCGGCGTCTTCATGTACATCGCGCTCGGCGTGATGGTGCTGGCCGTCTGCGCGATGATGGTCGGTCAGGTCATGCGCAAGGCCGGTGACCGCAAGCAGCGGCTGCGCGGCGAGCGCCGGGACTATCTCCGGTACCTGGCGCAGAGCAGGCGCACCGTGCAGCGAGCCGTGGTCGAGCAGCAGCTGGCGCTCGCCTGGCGCCACCCCGAGCCGCGGCTGCTGCGCGGCATGGTCCGCACCACGCGGCTGTGGGAACGCCGGGTCAAGGACGACGACTTCGGCGAGGTCCGGATAGCCGTCGGCGACCAGCAGCTCGCGATGCGGCTCACCCCGGTCTCCAGCAAGCCGGTCGAGGACCTCGAACCGCTGTGCGCGCACGCCCTGCGCCGCTTCATCCGCGCCTACAGCACCGTCCCCGGCCAGCCCATCGCGCTGTATCTGCGTTCCTGGTCACGGGTGTTGGTCCGGGGTGACCGCGACGCGACCCGCGGGATGCTCCGCGCCGCACTGTGCCAACTCGCCCTGTTCCACCCGCCGGAGGAGCTGTGGATCGCCGTCTGCGCCGCCGACGAGGTGCGCGCGGAGTGGGAGTGGGTGAAGTGGCTGCCGCACAACCAGCACCCGCAGGAGACGGACGGCGCCGGTCCGCTGCGCATGGTGGCCTCGGCCTTCACCGATCTGGAGGACCAGCTCGGCAGCGAGTTCTCCGAGCGGCCCGCGTTCGACCCCGACGCGGTGCCCGGCCGTGACGAGCCGCTGGTGGTGGTCGTGGTGGACGGCGCGGGCATCCCGGCCGGCCACCGTTTCGACGGCCCCGGCTTCCGCAACGCGGTCGTCCTCGACCTGTCCGACACCCTCACCTGGCGGCCCGGCCGCACCACACTGCGCCTCGACGTGACCCCTCAGGCCGTCGCACTGGTGCGCACCGACCGCAGCCGCAAGGAGCAGACCACGGTCCTGGGCCGCCCCGACCGGGTGGGTCCGGTGGCCGCCGAGTCGCTGGCCCGGCTGATCGCGCCGTACCGGATGAGCCTGTCCTCCGACGCGGCCGAACCACTCTCCAGCGACACCGAGTTGACCGCCCTGCTCGGCATCGCCGACCTGCACCGGCTGGACCCCGACACGCTGTGGCGGCGGCACAACGGCTCCGCCCGGCTGCGGGTGCCGGTCGCGGTCGGCGCGGACGGGCGGCCCGTGGAACTGGACATCAAGGAGTCCGCGCAGGGCGGCATGGGCCCGCACGGGATGCTGATCGGCGCCACCGGTTCCGGCAAGTCCGAGCTGCTGCGCACCCTGGTCCTCGGTCTCGCGCTCACCAACTCCTCGGAGACCCTCAACTTCGTCCTGGTCGACTTCAAGGGCGGCGCGACCTTCCTCGGACTCGACGAACTCCCGCACACCTCCGCCGTCATCACCAACCTCGCCGACGAGGCCGCGCTGGTGGAGCGCATGCAGGACGCGCTGCACGGCGAACTCATCCGCCGCCAGGAGCTGTTGCGGTCCGCCGGCAACTACACCTCGGCGCTGGAGTACGAGAGGGCGCGGGCCGGCGGCGCCGGTCTCGCCCCGCTGCCCAGCCTGTTCGTCGTCGTCGACGAGTTCAGTGAACTCCTCGCCTCGCACCGGGAGTTCATGGAGCTGTTCGTGATGATCGGCCGCCTCGGCCGGTCCCTCGGCGTGCATCTGCTGCTGGCCTCGCAGCGCCTGGACGAGGGCCGTATGCACCAGCTGGAGTCGCATCTGTCGTACCGGATCGGTCTGCGCACGTTCTCCGCGATGGAGTCCCGGGGTGTCCTCGGTGTCCCCGACGCGTACGAACTGCCCTCCCAGCCCGGCAGCGGTTATCTGAAGAGCGGCGTCGAGGCCCTCACCCGGTTCCGCGCCGCCTATGTGTCCGGCCCCTACCGCAGGCGCGGCGGTGCCGTCGCGCAGGCCCGGGTCGCCACCCAGGTGGTGCCCTGGTCGACCGGGTACATCGTGCCGCGCGCTCCGGCGCCGGCCGCGATCGTGCCGGAGCCCGAGGCGGAGGAGAGCGCCGAGAGCCTGCTGTCGGTGGCGCTGGACCGGCTGCGCGACTCCGGGCCGCCCGCGCACCGGGTGTGGCTGCCGCCACTGGACACCGCGTCCCCGCTGGACGTCCTGCTCGGCGGTCTCGACGAGGACCCGGACCGCGGTCTGACCGCGTCCCGCTGGACGGGCACCGGACGGCTGCGGGTGCCGGTCGGTCTGGTCGACAAGCCGTTCGACCAGCGCCGTGACCCGCTGGTGGTGGACCTCGCCGGGGCCGGTGGCCATGTCGCGGTCGCGGGTGGTTCGCAGAGCGGCAAGTCGACGGTGCTGCGCAGCCTCATCATGGCGCTCGCCCTCACCCACACCCCGCGCGAAGTGCAGTTCTACTGCCTGGACTTCGGCGGCGGCACGCTCTCCCAGCTCACCGGTCTGCCGCATGTCGGCGGGGTCGCGGCCCGCCTCGACACCGAGCGGATCAGCCGTACGGTCGCCGAGGTCACCGCCGTCCTCACCCAGCGCGAGCAGTTCTTCCTGGACAACGGCATCGACTCGATGGCGACCTACCGGCGCCGCCGGGCCGCCGGGGAGTTCCCCGACGAACCGCACGGCGACATCTTCCTGGTGATCGACGGCTGGTCGGCGGTCCGGCAGAACTTCGACCAGTTCATCCCCACGTTCAACCAGATCGCCACCAGTGGCCTCAACTACGGCATCCACCTGATCGTCGCGACCGCCCGCTGGCTGGAACTCACCGCCCCGGTCCGCGACCAGTCCGCGACCCGGCTCGAACTGCGGCTCGGCGACACGATGGACTCCGTGGTGGACATCCGCAAGGCGAGCGCGGTGCCGCAGATCCCGGGCCGCGGTCTCACCGTGGAGACCAAGCTGCACTTCCTGTCGGCGCTGCCCCGCGGCGACGGTTCCACCGACCACGAGACGCTCAGCGAGGGCGTCGCGGACCTGGTGGACCGGATCGCCTCGGCCTGGCACGGGCCGCGTGCCCCGCAGGTGCGGATGCTCCCGCACCGGCTGCCCGCGGCCGAACTGCCCGAGCCGGAGCGCGGCGACGGTCTCAGCCTCAAGCTGGCGCTCGGCCAGGACGAGGAGACCCTCGGCACCGTCTGGCACGACTTCTCGCGCAACCCGCACCTGGTGGCCGTGGGAGACACGGAGAGCGGCAAGACCAACCTGCTGCGGCTGGTCGCGGACGCGGTCGTCGCCCGCTACTCCCCCGCCGAGGCCCGCATCCTGGTCGTGGACTACCGCCGCGGCCTCGTCGACGCCGTCCCCGAGGAGTACCGCCTGGGTCACGCGGTGGCCCTGGAGGCTCTCAAGCAACTCGTCGGCGGCTCCGCGAAGGCGCTGCGCACCCGGCTGCCGGGCCAGGAGATCACCCCGGCGCGGATGCGGCAGGCCGACTGGTGGTCGGGCCCCCGGCTGTTCGTCCTCGTCGACGACTACGACATGGTCGGCGGCGGCACGGTCATGGACCACCCCTTCGCGCCGCTCTTCGAACACCTCGCGCTGGGGCACGAGTTGGGCCTGCACGTGGTCGTCGCCCGCTCCGCGACCGGTGCGGGCCGCGGCCTGAACGACCAGCTCCTGCGCCGTCTCGACGAGGTCAACACCCCCGGCGTCCTGATGTCCTGCTCCCCCTCGGAAGGCTACGTCTTCGGCAACGTCAAGCCGCGCGTCCTCCCCCCGGGCCGGGCCCTCCACATCGTCCGCCGCAAGCCGTCCCTCATCCAGACGGCGCTGGCGGCGGGCGCGGAGGAGTGACGAACAGGCCGAGGTGAGCCGATCGGGGGCGGGGCCGCACGAGCTCCGCCCCCGAGCACTCGGCAGCAACGGCCCGGCTCAGCCCGCCGTGGATCCCCCGGCCCCCGCAGTGACCGCCGTAGCCGTGTCAGGCGTGCCGGCCGGAGTCTCCGGGCTTTCCGGCGCCCCCGCGTCGTCCGGCTTGGACGGGCGCCAGCCCAGACGGCGGCCCCGCGGCAGGACCAGGCCGAGCCACACCACCGCGATGATCACGGCGAGGCCCGCCGAAGCGGGCCACAGGGCGCGGCGGAGGGGTCCGGCCGCCTTGTCGGCCGGCAGCCGCACCGGGGCGGCGGGGGCGGCGACGGCCGGTGCCGAGGCTCCGGTGACGACCGAGGTGACCGCCGCGTACGGGTCGAGGCGCGGTACGTCGGCCGGGTACGCGGAGGTGCGCAGCAGGCTCGCGGTCTGCGCCGCCGTCAGTTCCGGGTGGACGGAGCGCACCAGCGCCGCCGCGCCCGCCACGAACCCGGCGGCCAGGGATGCCCCGGAGCCGATGTAGTGGCCGTTCTTCGCGGGGCCGATGCCGACCACGCCGTCGCCGGGTGCGGCGATGGCGGCGCTGCCGGTGGTGTACGCGCCGGTCGGCCGCTTGCCGTCGACGTCCACGTCGAGGACCGAGAGCACGCCGTCGTCGGCGGCGGGGTAGTAGTCGCGGGCGGGCGGGCTGTCCGTCGCCGAGGCCGCCGTCGCCGGGGTGTCCGGTACGGCGGCCGCGATCACCAGGACGTCCTTCTTCGCGGCCAGCGCCACCGCCGACCGCAGCCCGGGGGTGTCGCCGCCGAGCGCCGCCGACACCGTCACCACCTTCGCCCCGCCGTCCACGGCGGCCCGGATGCCGTCCGCGACCCGCTCGGCGGTGACCGCCCCTCGCTCGTCGCTGCCGCGCACCGCGAGGATGCGCGCCTGCTGCGCCACGCCCGCGAACCGCACACCGTCTTCCACGGCCGCGCCGACCAGCCCGGCCACGAAGGTGCCGTGTCCCACGCAGTCCGTCCCGGCGTCACCGACCGCCGTCACCCGCCCCTTCAGCGCGGGCGCGGAGTCCGAGACCCCGGTGTCGACCACGCCGACGGTCACTCCGGCGCCCGAGGCGAACTCCCAGGTCCGGCCGAGCTGGAGGGAGACCTGCTCCCAGGGCACGTCGGTGGCCCGCCGGCCGGAGCCCGCCGTACAGGCCGCGTCGGCGTCCAATCGCGAGGGCAGCACGGGCAGTCGGACCGTGCCGCCGGCCGCCGCCGCGGACCCGGCGCCGAGCGCGCTCGCGGAAGCCGTCAGCAGCAGGGCCAGAGCGGCGGCGGAGACCTTGCCGCGGGTCGTCGTCATGCCCGGGCCGCCCCGCTGGGGGTGGAGGAGGCACTCGCCGGGTCGGCGAGGTCCTCCGGGAGCAGCAGCCGCAGGTCGTCGAGGCTGGGCACGGCCAGCCGGCTGAGCCGGCCCGCCTGCCGGGTCATCATCCGCTCCAGGATCTGGCGGGCGGTCCGCGCGTTGCCGAAGGACCGGTCGCGGGGCAGTGAGTCGAAGTGCTGCCGCAGCACCGGCCCGAGTCCGGCCGCGCACTCGTATCCGAGCTGTACGGCGTGTTCGCGGACGATGGTGACGAGTTCGTCGGAGGAGTAGTCGGCGAACTCGACGCGGCGCGAGAACCGGGAGGACAGGCCCGGGTTGGAGGCCAGGAAGGTCTCCATCTCCTCGGTGTAGCCCGCGACGATGACGACCGCCTTGTCGCGGTGGTCCTCCATCAGCTTCAGCAGGGTGTCCACCGCCTCCCGGCCGAAGTCGGAGCCGGACGCCTCGCGCGGGGTGAGGGTGTAGGCCTCGTCGACGAACAGGACGCCGCCCAGGGCGCGTTCGAAGACCTCCCGGGTCAACTGCGCGGTGTGGCCCACGTATCTGCCGACGAGGTCGGCGCGGGACACCTCGACCAGCTGGCCGCGCGGCAACACGCCGAGGGAGGCGAGGAGTTCGCCGTAGAGACGGGCCACGGTGGTCTTGCCGGTGCCGGGCGGGCCGGTGAAGACGAGGTGGTGGCTGAGGCGGGGCACCGGAAGTCCGGCGGCCTCGCGCTGCCTGGCCGTCGACACCAGGTTGACGAGGTCGGTGACGTCCCGCTTCACAGCGTGGAGTCCGACCAGCGCGTCCAGCCTGCTCAGCGCGTCGTCGCCGGGGTCGGTGGCATTCGGTCCGTCGGCGGCGGTGCGGGCCGCCTCCTCGCTGATGTCCTGCGGCAGCAGCAGGGAGAGATCCTGTTCGGTAACGTCGGTGAGCGCGGCCAGCCGTACGGCCTGCCGGTCCACCATCTCCTCGAACACCTGCCGGGCGGCGCGGCCGTTGCCGAACCCGGCGTCCTTCGGTATGCGTTCGAAGTGCACCGCGAGCGCGTGGCGTGTCTCGTCGGCGAGCGCGTACTGGTGGCGTACGCACATGCTCTCCATGATCTCGACCAGCTCCGGCACGGAGTAGTTCTCGAACTCGACGGTCCGTGAGAAACGGGACGCCAGGCCGGGGTTGGAGCCGAGGAAGCTGCGCATCTCGTCGGAGTAGCCCGCCGCGACGACGACCACGTCCTCGCGGTGGTCCTCCATCAGCTTCAGCAGGGTGTCGACGGCCTCGCGCCCGAAGTCGGCGCCGGAACCACGGGAGTCGGAGGTGAGGGTGTACGCCTCGTCGACGAACAGGACACCGCCCAGGGCCCGTTCGAAGGCCTCGGTGGTCTTGATGGCGGTACCGCCGATGACCTGGGCGACCAGGTCGGCGCGGGAGACCTCGACGAGGTGTCCGGAGCGCAGGGCGCCCAGTTCGGCGAGGATCGTGCCGTAGAGGCGGGCCACGGTGGTCTTGCCGGTGCCGGGCGGGCCGGCGAAGACCAGATGGCGGCTCATCGGCGGTGCGGACATGCCGAGTTGGGCGCGGCGCCGGGCCAGCTGCGTGAGGTTGACGAGGGTGCGGACCTGTTCCTTGACGTTGTCGAGGCCGATCAGACCCTCCAGCGCGGCCATCGGTCCGTCCGGGCGTCCTGGTCCCTCCGACTCCGACACGGTGCCCGCGGGGTCGGTGCCCTCGGCATCGCCGAAGCCCCAGGCGTCGCGGGACTCGTTGCCGGTGCTGGTGAGGTTCTCCACCGCCAGCCGGCCGCCCGCCCTGGCCTGCACGAGGCCGCCGCCCTTGTTGTCGCGGACCGTGCAGCCCACCACGGACACCGGCGCCTCGGACTCGACCCGGATGCCGTCGCGGTCGTTGCCCGCGGCCTCGCAGCCGTTCAGGGAGGCGCGGCCGCCGTCGCGGACCAGGAAGCCGTGCTCGGACGCGGCCGCGGTCCGCACCCGGTTGGCCGTCAACTCGCCGCCGGTGTCCACGAGTACACCGCAGCCGCCGGCCGAGACCAGCTCGCCGTCGCGGATCGCCGCCGTGCCCTCGCCGCCGATCTCCAGACCGGCACCGCCGGAGTTGTTGACGCGGAATCCCGCGAGGTAGACGTTGCCGCCGGCCGTGACGTCCGCGCCCGCACCGCCCGGCGTCTCCACCGTGCAGTCCTCCACCCGGCCGCGCCCGCCGTCGCGCACCGACACACCGGAGCCGCCCGCCCCGGTGATCCGGGCCCGGCGCACCAGCGGGTTGGCGTTGCCCCGGATCACCACACCGGTGCCCTTGACGTCGACGACCTCCACGCGCTCCAGCTCGGCCGCCGAGTCCTCTTCGAGGAGCACGCCGTCCGACTCGCCGTCCCGGACGGTCAGCGAGGTCAGCGTGGGCGAGGAGGCGCCGGCCACCCGCAGCGCCGCCATCTGGGCGCCGGTCAGCCAGCAGTCCTCGTAGGTGCCGCGCGAACGGTCCGTCACCAGCAGGCCGTTGCCCGTGGTGCGGGCGGTGCGGCAGCGGATCAGCACCGGGTCGCTGCCGTGCGAGACGATGATGCCGGGGCCGCTGGAGCCGGTGACCCGCACCTCCTCCAGCTCGCAGCGGGCGGCGCTGGTCACGTGCACACCGATCGAGGTGTCGCGGATCACCGTGCGCAGCACCCGTATCGTGCTGCGCTCCTCAAGTGCCAGCGAGGGCTTGTCCGTCGAGGCGAGGTCACAGTCCTCCACGCAGCCCTGCGCGTCGCCGTTGGCGAGCACGCCGTTGCCGCGCGCGTCGCGTACGGTGCAGCCGCGCAGGGTGGCCCGGCCGCGCTCGCCGATCACCACACCGCTGGTGCCGAAGTGTTCGAGGGTGCAGGACTCCAGCGAGCTCTCGGTCGGCGAGGTGACCACGACACCGGCGCCGGTGCGGTTCGAGATCCGGCACTCACGCATCGCCAGGGAACCGGAGTTGCGGGCCAGGACCGTCGTCCACGAGGCACCCGACAGATCGCAGCCCTGCATCGCGACCTGCCCGTGCGAGGCGTCCACGGCGGGCTGTTCCTCGTCGTGCCCCTGCACCACCAGGTCGGTCAGCATCACCGCGTCCACGCGCAGCGAGATCGCGATGCCCTTGCGGGGCGCCAACCGGACGGTGCCGCGCGCCTGTTCGGCGACGATGGTCACCCGGGTGGTGACGACGAGGTTCTCCTCGTACGTCCCCGGGCGCACGCTCAACACCGCGCCGCCACGCGCCCTGGCCAGGGCATCTCCGATCGTCCGGGCATCCCCGGTGCCCTCCGGACAGACCGTCAGTACCTGGCGCACTCAGCTGACCTCCTTGTGTCGGCACCCGTCGGTTGCAGCCACCCTCATCATGCCGTACGGCGAATTATGTGCCGTCGCACAACAGCCGTACCAGCTCCGGAGCTTGCCCGTGCCGATTGTTAACTCCCGGGAAAGGAACCGCCGTTGGTACACGCGCGTGTATGCCCGTGAAAGGATTGTCCACTCGGACGCACGACGGACTGCTGGGCGATTGGGGCGGACAGCGCGGATGACAGACCGAACCGGACCGACCGCGAGGAAGACTGCGGCAGAGACCTCGGCGGCGGCCGCTCCGGCGGAGGAAGCGATGCCGGGGGCGGCGTCGGCCGAGGGCGGCGGCGCGTCGGGCGAGGGCGGCGGCGCGTCGGGCGAGGCGGCCAAGACCCGGACGAGCGCGCCCGGTTCCCCCAAGAGCCTGTCCGTCGCGGCGAAGTCGAGCCGGCTGACGGCCCCGGCAGCAAAGGCCACGGCCGAGGAGACGACACCGAAGCCCGCAGCGGGCGGGGCGCCCGGGTCCCGCTCGGGGATGGCCGGTTCATCCGGTTCTCCCGGCGCCCTCTCGGCCGCGTCCGTCGCGGAGGAGCTCTCCGGGGCAGCCGTCGTGGCGGAGTCGAGCCCGTCCACGGCCTCGGCGGCACAGGCCGAGGCGCCGGCCAGTGGCGCTACGGCGGAGGAGCCCACCGGCGCGGAGCGCGCTGCCGCCCGGGCCGAGGGCCCCGCCGCCGCGCTGGCCGTGAGTGTGCCCGAGGGGGACGGACCCACCCCGGGTGACACCGCGGCCGTCGGCCGTCCCGGCCGCCCGTTGCTGGCCGGTGCGGCAGTGCTCGGCGCGCTGCTGATCGCCGTACCGGGGCTGCTGATGAGCCGGGACCGGACGCCGGAGAACCACGACCGCGTCGTCGCCGACCAGGCGGGCACCGTCCTCGGCGGCGGCGCGACCCAGGGCGCCGGGGCCTACGCGTCGTCCAGCCCCTCCGCTCCCGCCCGGTCCGCCACGCCCAAGGCGCTCCCCCACCGCACCGCTCCGGCCAAGACGTCCGCGGCGCAGCCGGTGAGCGAGCCGACGACGGCGAAGACGAAGAAGCCGGCCGCGTCGCCGAAGCCGAAGAAGACCACGTCGACGGGCAAGTCCGGGACGAGTTCGACCACCACGTCCAAGTCGACCCTGCCGTCCGACATCCTTGTCACGGCCACCCGGGTGCTCAACGCCGGCCAGTCCCTCAACGCGAAGAAGGCCCGGCTGCGCATGCAGTCCGACGGCAACCTCGTGCTGTACGACGAGAACGACAAGCCGCGTTGGGCGACCATGACGTTCGGCTCGAACTACCACGCGGTGTTCCAGGCGGACGGCAACCTCGTCGTCTACACCTCCGGCAACCGTCCCGTCTGGGCCAGCCAGACGTCCGGCCACAACGGCGCCACGCTCCGGCTCCAGGGCGACGGCAACATGGTGATCTACTCCGGGTCGACCGCGATCTGGGCCACCAACACCGTGCACTGACTGTGCCGGTGGCGGTCGACGGGGCGAAGGCCCTCGACCTGCTCGCACCGGGGCTCCCCCTGATCCTGCGCTAGCCCTCGGCGGCGAGCGCCGTGCGCAGGGTCGTGGCCATCAGGTCGATGGCCTCCTTGCCCGCCGGTACCGGGCCCGCGTGGGTGAAGTAGTGGTCGACGCCCTCGAAGACGCGGTGGGTGACGGGGACTCCGGCGGCTTCCAGGGCCTTGGCATAGGCGTCGCCCTCGTCGCGCAGGCGGTCGTTCTCCGCGGTGATGACGAGGGCGGGCGGGAGTCCGGCGAGGTCGTCGGCCAGACCGGGCGATACGAGGGGATGGGTCCGGTCGGCCGGGTCGGGGACGTAGGCCGCGGTGAAGGTGCGCATCAGCTGAGGGGTGAGGAGCGGCTTGGCGATGAGGGAGCGCTTCGTGGCCGGGTCGGCGAGCTGGTCGAGCGGGGCCGAGTCGATGATCTGGAGGCGGGGTGAGAAGGCGCCGCTCTCCCGGGCCAGGCGGCAGACCGCGGCGGTCAGGTTGGCTCCGGCGCTGTGTCCGCCGACGGCGAGCCGTGAGCCGTCCCAGTCGTGGTCGGCGCCGTTGCCGGCGACCCAGGCCGTGAGGTCGTAGGCCTGGGTGACGGGCACGGGGTACTGGTGCTGGGGCGCGACCGCGTAGTCGACGTTGATCACCACGCAGTCGGCCTCGGCGGCTATGTAGCGGCAGATGTGGTCGTCCTGCTCCGGGCGGGCCACCACGAAGCCGCCGCCGTGGAAGTTGACGTACACCGGTGCGGGCGTCTCGGCGGGGGCCGGCGGGCGGTAGACGGTGCAGGTCACCGGGCCCGCGCCGGTCTCGACCCGGAGGGTTTCGGTGCGCTTGGGGACGTCGGTGAACCGCAGGTCCTTGTGGACGCGGGAGATCACCCGGCCGAGCAGCAGCTGGATCGCTCTGGCCTTGGTCTCGGGGCTGAATGGCATGGCTCGCTCACCCATCGATACAAAGTTAAAGTAACAGGTTTCCTGATGATGGAGTCCTGATGATGGGGGCTCGCTCCTCATTGCGCAATGGGTGCCGTCAGCAGGGTCAGGTGGGCGAGGTCGCCGGGCGGTGGCGTGGTCACCGACCAGAGCGGGGCCGGGGAGCCGTCGGCGACCGCGGCCGGGGCGTCGGTGAGGTTCATGCGCTCGCGCAGGCGGCCGTAGAAGTCCATCGGGCCGAGACGGACCGCGCGCAGCCGGCGCGGGGCGGCGTACACGCCGATCCAGTCCCCCGGGTCGAGCACGCCCCGCAGCTGGCCGTCGATGCTGACCGCGGCCGACCCGGAGCGTTCGAGGACCCGCAGTCCGATGGGTTCGTCAGGGGCCGTGACGACCGAGCGGTTGAAGGTCATGTGCGGGGCGACCGGCGTGAAGACCAGGGCCTCCGCGCGCGGTGAGACCACCGGCCCGCCGGCCGCGAAGCTGTAGGCCGTGGAGCCGGTCGGCGTGGCCACCAGCAGCGCGTCCGCGGAGTACGACGCCAGGAGGCGGCCGGCGACGTAGACACCGACCGAGACCTGGCGGTCCCGGGCCAGCTTCTCCAGGACCACGTCGTTGAGCGCCGTGACGTTGAGGGGGATGCCCCAGTCGGCGTCCACCTCGCAGTCGGGGCGCACCTGGGGCGGCGGCAGCAGCGGGCCGCGCCCGTACTTCGCCCAGGCCTCCAGCTCCTCGGGCACCTCAAGGCGGCGCGAGGCGCGCAGGGTAAGCAGCATGCGGCTGTCGATGCTCAGCCGGTCCTCGCGCACCGCGTCCAGCGCCGAGCGCACGGCCGCCGCGGGCACCTCGGTGAGGAAACCGACCCGCCCCAGGTCGATGCCGAGCACGAGCGCGTCGTTGGCGGCGGCCAGCCGCGCACCGCGCAGGAAGGTGCCGTCCCCGCCCAGCGTCACCACGAGGTCGGGGTCGCCCGCGGCCTCCACCTCCTCCTGGGAGTTGCGGCGCCCGTGGTCGTGCCACACGTCGATGTCCGTGCACCGCACCGAGTGCTCCGCGCACCAGGCGCGGACGGTACGGGCCGCCGCCACCGCCTCCTCGCGCCCGCCGTGCACGACCAGACCGAGCCGGTTCACCGTCATCGCTGCTCCAAAGGGTCGCGGTCACCAGCTGGTGGCGACGGGCCGAAAGCCGACACGGCCATCATCGGCGCACCCGCCCCGCACCCCCACCCCGAAACACGGCACGGCTTCGGTTTTGTTCTACAGAACCTTGACGCACTTCCTGCTTCCTGTAGACCATCGAGTATCGGTACCAGCGCGAGGAGGAGCTCGGCATGGTGGAGGTTTCCTTCGACCGGAGCCCGGAGTCGTACCGGCACTGGCGGCTGCGCACGGACGGGCCGGTCGCCCGGCTGGAGCTGGACGTCGACGAGCAGGGCGGACTGGTGCCCGGGTACGAGCTGAAGCTCAACTCGTACGACCTCGGCGTCGACATCGAGCTCTACGACGCCGTCCAGCGGCTGCGCTTCGAGCACCCCGAGGTGCGGGCCGTGGTGGTGACCAGCGCCAAGGAGAAGGTGTTCTGCGCGGGCGCCAACATCCGGATGCTCGCGGCCTCCCCGCACGAGTGGAAGGTGAACTTCTGCAAGTTCACCAACGAGACCCGCAACGGCATGGAGGACGCCTCCGAACACTCCGGGCTCACCTTCATCGCCGCGGTCAACGGCTCCTGCGCGGGTGGCGGTTACGAGCTGGCGCTGGCCTGCGACCGGATCCTGCTGATCGACGACAACTCCTCGTCGGTGGCGCTGCCCGAGGTGCCGCTGCTCGGCGTGCTGCCCGGCACCGGCGGTCTGACCCGGCTGACGGACAAGCGCCGGGTGCGCAAGGACCTGGCCGACGTCTTCGCGACACGCAGTGACGGGGTACGCGGCAAGACGGCCGTCGACTGGCGGCTGGTGGACGAGGTCGTGCCGCGCCGGGACTTCCGGACGGTCGTCGAGCAGCGGGCGCGGGAGGCGGCGGCACGCAATCCGCGTCCGGCCGGTGTCCGTGGCGTCCAACTCACGCCGCTGGAAAGGGAGATCACCGAGGACGGAATCTCCTACCGGTATGTGCGGGCCGAGTTCGACCGGCCGCTCGGGCTCGTGCGCATCACCGTACGAGGACCCGACGGTGAGGACGGCTGGCTGCTCGCGCTCACCCGTGAACTCGACGACGTGATACTGAGGTTGCGGACGAACGAGCCCGAGCTCGGCACCTGGGTGCTGCGCACCGAGGGCGACCCGGTGCTCGTACTCGCCCATGAGCGGGAGCTGTTGGAGGCGAAGGACGACGACTGGCTCGCCAACGAGGTCCTGCACTACTACAAGCGGACCCTGAAACGGCTCGACGTCACCAGCCGGAGTCTCGTCGCGCTGATCGAGCCGGGGAGCTGTTTCGCCGGGCTGCTGCTGGAGTTGGCCCTCGCCTGCGATGTGCAGTACATGCTGGACGGGCCTCCGATCGAGGACCCGGACAGTGACGAGCGGGCCCAACTCTTCCTGTCCGAGGCCAACTTCGGCCTCCTTCCCATGGGCAACGGGCTCTCCCGACTCTCGTCCCGTTTCTACGGCGACCACGGCCACCTCGACTGGCTGCGCCGCGAGGCCGGGCAGCCCGTGGGAGCCGCCCGGGCGCGTGAACTCGGGCTCGTCACGGACGCGCCCGACGACCTCGACTGGGAGGACGAGATCCGAATCGTCCTGGAGAACCGGGCCGCGCTGAGCCCCGACGCGCTGACCGGGATGGAGGCCAACCACCGCTTCGTCGGGCCGGAGACCATGGAGACCAAGATCTTCGGCCGGCTCAGCGCCTGGCAGAACTGGATCTTCGTACGCCCCAACGCCTCTGGTCCGGAAGGCGCGTTGCGCCGCTACGGGACCGGGCAGCGGGCCGTCTACGACCGGAAGCGAGTGTGACCCGATGCCCACGGCCATCGACTACGACGCCAGGATCCCCAACAACGTCGGCCTCGCCGACGACCGCCGCCTCCAGCGCGCGCTGGAGGGCTGGCAGCCCAAGTTCCTCGGCTGGTGGGGGGAGATGGGCCCCTCGCTGGAGAACCACGGCGTCTATCTGCGCACCGCCGTGTCCGTCGGCCGGGACGGCTGGGCCCACTTCGACCACGTCAACGTGCCCGACTACCGCTGGGGCATCTTCCTCGCCGAGCCCACCCCGGACCGCCGTATCGCCTTCGGCGAGCACCAGGGCGAGCCGGTCTGGCAGCAGGTGCCCGGCGAGTACCGCGCCGACCTGCAACGGCTGATCGTGATCCAGGGCGACACCGAGCCGGCCTCGGTGGAGCAGCAGCGGCTGCTCGGGCTGAGCGCGCCGAGCCTGTACGACCTGCGCAACCTCTTCCAGGTCAACGTCGAGGAGGGCAGGCACCTCTGGGCGATGGTGTACCTCCTGCACGCCTACTTCGGCCGGGAGGGCCGCGACGAGGCCGAGGCGCTGCTGTACCGCAACTCCGGCAGCCCCGACTCACCGCGCATCCTGGGCGCGTTCAACGAGGAGACCGCCGACTGGCTGGCCTTCTACATGTTCACGTACTTCACCGACCGGGACGGCAAGTACCAGCTCGGCTCGCTCAAGGAGAGCGCCTTCGATCCGCTGTCGCGGACCTGCACCTTCATGCTGAAGGAGGAGGCGCACCACATGATGGTCGGTACGACCGGGGTCGACCGGGTGGTGACCAGGAGCGCCCAACTCGTGTGCGAGCACGACACCTTGGACATCGCCGCGTGCGGTGGCATCCCGCTCGACATCATCCAGAAGTACATCAACTTCCACTACACGGTCTCCCTGGACCTGTTCGGCAGCGAGACCTCCACCAACGCGGCCAACTACTACACGGCCGGGCTCAAGGGCCGCTGGCAGGAGGAGCGGCGCGGGGACGACCACCAACTCACCGAGGACGGCGTGCGGTTGGACAGGCCGGGCGCGGACGGCGGCTGGGGGGCCGAAGAGGTGCCCGCGCTGCTCGCCCTCAACCTCGACCTGCGCGACGAGTACATCGCCGACTGCCGGACCGGCGTCAGGCGCTGGAACCGCATCCTCGACGAGCACGGCATCGACTTCCGCCTGAGCCTGCCGCACCCCGGCTTCAACCGCCAGGTCGGCCTCGCCGCCGGCCACCGCGTCACCCCCGACGGCACGATCGTCGACGAGGAGACCTGGGAGGCGAGCCGGCGTCACTGGCTGCCGACGGCCGAAGACCTGGCGTTCGTACGGTCGTTGATGCAGCCGGTCTACGAGCGCGGGAAGATCGCGAGCTGGGTCGCGCCGCCGGTCAACGGGATCAACGGCAAGCCGTTCGACTACGAGTACGTCCGACTGGTGTGAGGCGGCCCCGATGCCCGAGCTGTTCAACGCGGCGGACTGGCTGGTCGACCGGCAGGTCAGAGCGGGCGCCGGCGGGCGCACGGCCGTCGTCACACCCACCCGGTCGCTGACCTACGAGGAGCTGTCCGGCGAGGTCCGCCGGGTGGCCGCCGGACTGCACGCCCTGGGTGTACGGCCCGAGGAGCGGGTCCTGTTCTGCATGGCCGACGACATCGAGCTGTTCACCGGCATCCTGGCCGCCTTCCGCATCGGCGCGGTGGCCGTGCCCGCCTCGACCATGCTGACCGGGGCGGAACTGGGCAGGCTGGTGGCGGACTGCCGTAGCAGAGTGGTGCTGGGGTCGGCCGAGTTCGCCCCGGTGGTGCGGGCCGCGCTCCAGGAGACGCCGGAGGTCGAACACCCGCTCCTGGGCGGCGAATGGCAGCGGCTGCTCGACGCGGGCACGGACCCGGCGCCGTATCCCACCTGGCCGGACTCCCCCGCCCTGTGGCTGTACACCTCCGGCACCACGGGCACTCCGAAGGCGGCCATGCACCGCCACGCCGACATCAGGTTCGTGGCCGAGAACTACGGGCAGGGGGTGCTCGGCATCGGCGCGGAGGACCGCTGTCTGTCCGTCGCCAAGCTGTTCTTCGCGTACGGGCTCGGGAACTCGATGTTCTTCCCGCTGTCGGTCGGCGGCACGGCGCTGCTGGAGCCCGCGCGGCCCTCCCCCGCGCTGTTCGCCAAGCGCGCGGCCACCGACCGGGCCACCGTGCTGTTCGGCGTGCCCGGCTTCCTCGGGGCGCTGCTCGCGGGCCTGGACATCCCCGACGACGCCTTCGCGAGCGTACGGGTCGGTGTCTCGGCCGGTGAGGCGCTGCCCGCGCGGATCTACCAGGGGGTCCTTGAGCGGTTCGGCGTCGAGGTGCTCGACGGGATCGGGTCGACCGAGATGCTGCACATCTTCATGTCCAACCGGCAGGGCCGGGTGCATCCGGGTTCCTCCGGCGAACCTGTTCCGGGGTACGCCGTGCAACTGCGGGATGTGGCAGGGCAGTTGGTCGAGGGCGCGGGCGTGCCCGGCGAGCTGTACGTGCGCGGGGAGTCGGCCGCCGTCGGGTACTGGTGCCGGGCGGAGACGAGCCGGCGGGTGTTCCTCGGGGAGTGGGTGCGCACGGGTGACACGTACGTCCGTAACGCGGACGGCACGTACACCTGCATGGGCCGCACCAACGACCTGCTCAAGGCAGGTGGCATCTGGGTCTCGCCGGCCGAGGTCGAGGAGCGGCTGCTGGCGCACCCGGACGTCGCGGAGGTCGCGGTGGTCGGGGCGCGGGACGCGGACGGGCTCGACAAGCCGGTGGCGTGCGTGGTGCCGAGGCCCGGGCGCGAGGTCGACGCGGAGGCGCTGGTGGCCTGGTGCCGGGAGGGGCTGGCCGCGTTCAAGCGGCCGCGCGCGGTCGTCGGGCTGAGCGAGCTGCCGCGGACGCCGACGGGGAAGATCCGGCGTAACGTGCTGAGGGACATGGTCCGCTCCGAGGAGGCGCCGTGATCGACGGCGAGACCGTGGTGGACGCGCACGTCCACGTACCGCGGCTGTCCACGCTGAAGCCCGCCTGGTTCGAGTGGGCGCAGATCTTCGGCCGCGGGCAGCCGTGGCGGGACGCGTACGACGAGCACGGCGACCCCGTGCCCGAACGCCTCGACGCGCTGTTCGAGGCGCAGGGCGTGGACCGTGCGCTGCTGTTCTGCGAGTACAGCCCGCGGGCCACCGGCATCCAGCCGATCGAGGACCTGCTGCCGATCGTCGAACACAACCCGGTCCGCTTCCGGCTGGTCGCCAACGTCAACCCGCACCTGCACCACCCGGTCGCGGCGGAGGCCGAACGCCAGCTGGACCTGGGCGCGGTGGCCGTCAAACTCCATCCCGTGCACGGTGGTTTCGACCCGGCGGACAAGGAGCTGTATCCGCTGTTCGGGCTGTGCGCCGAGCGCGGGGTCCCGGTGATCGTGCACTCGGGGACGTCCAGCTTCCCTGGCGCGCGGGCGCGGTTCGGGGATCCGCAGCTGATGCTGGACGCCGTGGAGGACTTCCCGGACGTGCAGTTCGTCTTCGCGCACGGCGGGCGGGGCTGGTGGTACGACACCGCCGCCTTCCTGGCGCTGGCCAAGCCGAACGTCTGGCTGGACCTGGCCGGACTGCCGCCGCACAAGCTGCCCGAGTACTACGCCCGGTTCGACCTGACCCGGCTGGCGGGCCGCTGGATCTTCGGCACGGACTGGCCGGGGGTACCGGGGACGGACAAAAACGTGCGGGCGATACGGGAGTTGGGGCTGCCGGAGGAGACCCTTCGGGGCGTGCTGTCGGGGAACGCGGGCAAGGTTTTTCCCGGGTTGGACGTCTAGGGGCCTGCGGGGGCCTCTAGACGGCCGGCGTGGAATTTCTGGGCGGTCAGCTCCTCCCAGCGTCGCTCCGCCGGCCCGCTCCACTCCGCGTGCTTGCCGTGGAAGAGGGCCGTCGCCTTCGCGCCGCTCCAGCCCGTGGGGAGCAGCTTGGGCGGGAGGCGGGGGTCGAGGAAGGGGAAGCGGCGCCACTCGTGGACCAGCAGGGCCAGGGCGTGCAGGGCGGCGTCGCCGTCGGCCGGGTGCAGGCCCGTGAACTCGTCGATGAAGGCCTCGTACCGCGCCTCCACCTCGCTCAGGTCCCAGGCGCGGGCCACCATGGCCGCCTCGCTGCCGAGGGCGCCGTAGTTCGCGGTGAACGACATCGCTCCGTCGGCCAGTTGGAGCTCCTTGAGGACGGCGAGCGCCTCGGTCTCGCGGTCGGCGTGGGGGGTGATCCAGACGCCGGGTTCCGGGGAGCCGAAGCCGGCCCAGCTGAGCCGGGTGCGCACGCGGTGGCGCAGGTCGCGCTTGGTCTCCGGGACCGAGACGAGGACGACCAGCCAGGTACCGTCCCAGGTGCGCTCGCCGCTGCCGAAGTCGTAGATGCGCTGCGCGCCTTCCGTGAGCAGCCGCCGGCCCGGCGGGGTGAGTGCCCAGCGGACCCGGCGCCCGACCCGCTCCGAGGCGAGCCAGCCCTCCGCCGCGGTGCGCGCGAGCGCCTGCCGCGCGGACTTCTCCTCCACGCCGAACAGCGCGAGGGACTCGACCAGCGCCGAGGTCCACACCGGGCGGCCGCGCGGCAGGACGTACTCGCCGAGCACGGTCATCAGCAGGGACCGCGCACTGGTGTCCCCGACCTCCCGGCGCCTGCTGACCACCGGCCGCGGGGACGCGTCCTTCGCCATGCCCGCTCGCTCCCCTCGCCGCGCAACCTGGCCTCCATGGGCCTACTGACACAATATCTTGCCGGAACGCTACATATCAGTAGAGTGTCAGGTCCACGTGCGAAGGAAGCGAGCCGGGTCCGGGCGGTCAGCCCTGGGTCAGCGTGACGTCCTGGCGCTCGGCGGCGTGGAAGCGGGGCAGCGGCAGGCCGCCCTGCGGGTGCAGCTCCATGATCGTGGCCTCGACGTTCGCGGCGCCCGGCTCCAGGGTCTTCGCCGACGGCGTGCCCGTGTTCTCCCAGCGGTGCTCGGCGCCGTCGCACACGGCACGGGTGCCGCCGATGCCCTGGCGGACGGTTGGTTCGCTCTGGCTCACCGACGAACTGACGAAGACCGGGCCCACGCTGCCGAGGCAGCGGTAGGTGCCGGAGAGGGTGACCGTGCCGTCGGGGGCGATGGTGCCGGTCGGGTCGACGGTCACCGTCTCGTACGGGTCCGCGGCGGCGGGCGCGGCCGGGGCGGCGGCCAGGAGCAGCGCGGCGGCGGCGAGGACGGGACGCAGGGAACGCATGGACATGGGAAGACCTCCTGGGAATGGGGCTTCCACTGGTACCGGGCGCACGGGCCCGGGGCCGTGATCGTCACTCCTTCGGTGGCGAGTCCGCACCGACGGTCGTGGAACCGTCCGGGTGTTGTCCGCGTGTTGTCACGCTTCCCCTCGGGCCGTTCCGATGAGTTCGCGCCGGGAGCATGGTCTACCTATCGGGACCCGGACGGACGGATCCCGGCCTACGTGGAGGTGCGCCATGTGTTCCCACCAGCCCTCGTGCCCTTCCTCCGACAGCCACGTCCCGCACATCGTGGCGGCCCACCCCGAGCAGGGGTGGAGCCTGCTGTGCGACGGCGCGATCGTCTTCGACGACAGCGGCGAGCTGACGGCCGACGGCCGGATCGTCGCGCCGCACCGGCTGCCGGTCGAGCGCCTGACGATCGCGGCCTGACCCGCCACCGGAGCTCTAGGGCAGCACCGCGAAACCGTCGAGTTCCACCAACGCCTGGTCGTCCCACAGTCGTACGACTTCGACGACCGCCATCGCCGGATAGTCACGGCCCGCCAACCGCCGCCAGACGCGGCCGAGTTCGGGCGCGTGGGTGCGATAGGCGGCGAAGTCCGTGGCATAGACGGTGACCCGGGCGAGGTCGGCGGGGGTGCCCCCGCAAGCGGTCAGCGCGGCCAGCAGATTGCCGAGAGCCTTCTCGAACTGCTCGGCCAGGGTGTCGCCGACCACCTTTCCGTCGGTGTCCAGAGCGGTCTGGCCGGCCAGGAAGACGACGCGGGTGCCGGTGGCGACGACCGCGTGGGAGAAGCCCGTGGGCGGGGAGAGTTCGGGCGGGTTGACGCGCTCGGTGCTCATCGGGCGGCCTCCAGGTTCGCGTACAACTCCTTGGCGATGATGCCGCGTTGGACCTCGCTGGCCCCCTCGTAGATACGCGGGGCGCGCACCTCGCGGTAGAGGTGTTCGAGGAGATGGCCCCGGCGCAGGGCGCGCGCGCCGTGCAACTGCACGGCGGCATCCACGACTTGCTGCGCCGTCTCGGTCGCGAGCAGCTTCGCCATCGCCGCGCGCTTGGGGACGTCCGAGGCACCTTCGTCGTACGCCGTCGCCGCCGCGTAGACCATGAGGCGGGCCGCGTCGGTGCGCAGGGCGAGCTCGGCGACCTGGTGGGCGACGGCCTGCAGGTCCTTCAACTTGCCGCCGAACGCGTCCCGCCCGGCCGTGTGCGCGAGGGTCGCGTCGAGTGCCGCCTGCGCCATCCCGACCGCGAAGGCGCCGACGCTGGGCCGGAAGAGATTGAGCGTCCCCATGGCCACCCGGAAGCCCCGGTCCACCTCGCCGAGCACGTCGTCCGCGGTGACGGGTACGGCGTCGAAGCCGAGGGCGCCGATGGGGTGCGGGGAGAGCATGTCGAGGGGTGTGCCGGTGAGGCCGGGGCGGTCGGCGGGGACCAGGAAGGCGGTGACTCCGCGGGCGCCGGCGCCGGGGGTGGTGCGGGCGAAGACGGTGTAGAAGTCGGCTTCGGGGGCGTTGGAGATCCAGCACTTCTCACCGGTGAGACGCCAGCGGGCGGGGCCGTCCGGACGGGCTTCCAGGGCCAGCGCCGCCGCGTCCGAGCCCGCGCCCGGCTCGCTCAGTGCGAAGGCCGCCACCGCCGTGCCGTCCGTGACCCGGGGCAGCCAGCGGTCCCGCTGGGCCGGGGTGCCGTGCGCGTGCACCGGGTGTGCGCCGAGGCCCTGCAGCGCGAGGGCCGTCTCCGCCTCCGTGCAGGCGTAGGCCAGGGACTCCCGCATCAGACAGAGGTCGAGGGCGCCCGAGGTGAACAGCCTTTCCAAGAGGCCCAGTTGGCCGAGCTCGGCGACGAGCGGGCGGTTGACGTGACCCGCCTCGCCCTTCTCGGCGAGCGGGCGCAGCCGCTCCGCGGCCATCGTGCGCAGCTCGCCACACCAGGCGATCTGTTCCGGTTCGAGCGAGAATGCGGGCATCGCCGGTCCCCTCTCCGCCGCGTCTCCCCCGACGGTATCGCGCACCGTTGACTGTCGTCACCAACACGATACGCTCCAACCGTGAGCCCACCACCACGCCCATAAGGCAAGGGGGCGCATCGTCATGAACGTCTCGGCCCACGTCG
Organism: Streptomyces sp. NPDC047081; assembly: GCF_040643775.1. Classification (NCBI taxonomy): domain Bacteria; kingdom Bacillati; phylum Actinomycetota; class Actinomycetes; order Kitasatosporales; family Streptomycetaceae; genus Streptomyces; species Streptomyces sp. NPDC047081. The sequence continues at coordinate 206,578 of NZ_JBEYUY010000014.1, forward strand.
ACACCTTCGCGCGCGACCACCTCCCGCCGCCCGAGGACTGGCCGGAGCTGCGCTTCGAGCTGCCGGAGCTCCAGTACCCCGATCGGTTGAACTGCGCCACCGAGCTGCTGACCGGCCAGGACCCCGGCCGGCCGGTGTTCCACACGCCCACGGGGCCGTCCTGGACGTACGGCGGGCTGCGGGCCCGGGTGGACCGGCTCGCGCACATCCTCACCGCGGATCTCGGCGTGGTCCCGGGGAACCGGGTCCTGCTGCGCGGGCCGACGACGCCGTGGCTGGCGGCCTGCTGGCTGGCGGTGCTGAAGGCGGGGGGTGTGGCGGTGACGGTGCTGGCGCAGCAGCGGCCGCACGAGCTGGCAGTGATATGTGACATGGCACTGGTCCGGCACGCCCTCTGCGACATCCGTTCCGTCGACGACCTCGCCAAGGCCGAGATCCCCGGCCTGCGCATAGCGACCTACGGCGGCGACGCCCCCGACGACCTCCTGCACCGCCCGGCGCCCGACACCCCGTACCCCGCCGTGGACACCGCGGCCGACGACGTGGCGCTGATCGCGTTCACCTCGGGCACCACCGGTCACCCGAAGGGGTGCATGCATTTTCACCGGGACGTACTCGCGACAGCCGACACCTTCTCGAAGCATGTGCTGCAACCACATGTGGACGATGTCTTCGCGGGCAGCCCGCCCCTCGGCTTCACCTTCGGGCTGGGCGGGCTCGTGGTCTTCCCGATGCGGGCCGGAGCGAGCGCGCTGCTGCTCGAACAGGCCCATCCCAAGCAGTTGCTGGCGGCCGTCGCCGAGCACCGCGTCTCCGTCGTCTTCACCGCGCCGACCGCCTACCGCGCGATGCTCGACGAGCTGGACGCCTACGACATCTCCTCGCTCCGCCGCTGTGTCTCCGCCGGCGAGAACCTGCCCGCCGCCACCTGGCAGGCCTGGCAGGAGCGCACGGGTCTGCGCATCATCAACGGCATCGGCGCCACCGAGCTGCTGCACATCTTCATCTCGGCGGCCGACGAGCACATACGGCCGGGGACGACCGGAGTCCCCGTACCAGGCTGGCACGCGCGCGTGCAGGACGCGGACGGGGAGCCGGTGGCGGACGGGGAGCCGGGGCTGCTGGCCGTGCGCGGGCCCGTCGGCTGCCGCTATCTCGCCGATCCACGCCAGCACGACTACGTCCGTAGTGGCTGGAACATCACGGGCGACACCTACGTCCGCGAGCCCGACGGCTACTTCCGTTACGTCGCCCGGGCCGACGACATGATCATCTCGGCCGGGTACAACATCGCGGGACCGGAGGTCGAGGACGCGCTGCTGCGCCACCCGGACGTGGTCGAGGCAGCGGTCGTGGGACGGCCCGACGAGGCCCGCGGACATGTGGTCGTCGCCCATGTGGTGCTCAAGGAGGGTGCCGTACGGGATGCCGAAGCACTGCGGACCTTCGTCAAGTCCGAACTGGCGCCCTACAAATGCCCGCGCGAGATCGTCTTCATGGACGCGCTGCCACGCACCGCGACCGGAAAGCTTCAGCGATTCAAACTACGCACCGATGGTGACCAGCAGTGATGTCGACGACCTAAGATGATCAACGTGTCCGACCAGCATGCACCACGGTCTCTCATCGTCACGCTCTACGGCGCCTACGGCCGCTATGTCCCGGGCCCGGTACCGGTCGCGGAACTGATCCGGCTCCTCGCCGCGGTCGGCGTGGACGCCCCTTCCGTACGCTCCTCGGTGTCGCGCCTCAAACGCCGCGGTCTGCTGCTGCCGGCCCGCACGGCCGAGGGCGCGGCCGGGTACGAACTGTCACCGGACGCCCGCCAGTTGCTCGTCGACGGCGACCGGCGCATCTACGCCGGCGCACCGCCCGAGAACGAGGGCTGGGTGCTCGCCGTGTTCTCGGTGCCGGAGTCGGAGCGGCAGAAACGTCATGTGCTGCGCTCGCGCCTCGCCGGGCTCGGCTTCGGCACGGCGGCGCCCGGCGTGTGGATCGCCCCGGCCCGGCTGTACGAGGAGACCCGGCACACCCTGCGCCGCCTGCACCTGGACCCGTACGTCGACCTGTTCCGCGGTGAGCATCTCGGCTTCGCCGCGACCGTCGAGTCGGTCGCCCGCTGGTGGGACCTGGCAGCGATCGCCAAGGAGCACGAGGCGTTCCTGGACCGGCACGGGCCCGTGCTGCACGCCTGGGAGCAGCGGGAGGACACCCCGCCCGAGGAGGCGTACCGCGACTACCTCCTCGCCCTCGACTCCTGGCGCCACCTCCCCTACACCGACCCCGGGCTGCCCGCCCGCCTGCTCCCCGAGGACTGGCCGGGAGTACGCTCGGCGACCGTCTTCCGGAAGCTGCACGAGCGCCTGAGGGACGCCGGGGCGCTCTTCGCCGGATGTGATCTCTCACACTTCACAGGTCCCTAAGGGAACCCTCAGCCTCTTCAGTCCCTCTTCTCAGATTTCTTACCTAGCGTGCACCGGGTCGTAAGCCGGGTAAGAAAAAAGAGGACTGTTGCGGATGACCACAGCGGCAAAGGCTCCGGGAGCCACGGTCTGGCTGACCGGGCTGCCCAGCGCGGGCAAGACGACGATCGCCAGACTGCTCGGCGATCGACTCAAGGCCGAGGGGCATCGCGTGGAGGTCCTCGACGGGGACGAGATACGCCGTTTCCTCTCCGCGGGGCTCGGCTTCTCGCGCGAGGACCGCAACACGAACGTGCAGCGCATCGGCCTGGTCTCCGAGGTCCTCGCGCGCAACGGCGTGCTGTCCGTCGTCCCGGTCATCGCACCGTACGCCGACAGCCGCGAGGCGGTCCGCAAGCGGCACGACGCCAGCTCGACGCCGTACATCGAGGTGCATGTCGCCACCCCGGTCGAGGTGTGCAGCGAGCGGGACGTGAAGGGGCTGTACGCCCGCCAGGCCGCGGGCCAGCTCACCGGGCTGACCGGGGTCGACGACCCGTACGAGCCGCCGGTCGACCCGGATCTCGTGCTGCCGACGCAGGAGCAGTCGCCGCAGCAGTCGGCCGACGCCGTGTACGCGGTGCTGGCGGAGCGGGGGCTGGTGTGACCGGGTTCAGCCTCTCCCACCTGGACGCGCTGGAGTCCGAGGCCGTCCACATCTTCCGCGAGGTGGCGGGCGAGTTCGAGCGGCCGGTGATCCTGTTCTCCGGCGGCAAGGACTCCATCGTCATGCTGCACCTGGCGCTGAAGGCGTTCGCGCCGGCCGCGATCCCCTTCACGCTGCTGCATGTCGACACCGGGCACAACTTCCCCGAGGTGCTCGACTACCGGGACCGTGTGGTCGCCACACATGGGCTGCGCCTCCATGTGGCCTCCGTACAGGACTACATCGACCGGGGTGTGCTGCGCGAACGTCCCGACGGGACCCGTAACCCGCTGCAGACCCTCCCGCTGACCGAGAAGATCCAGAGCGAGCGCTTCGACGCGGTCTTCGGCGGCGGACGGCGCGACGAGGAGAAGGCCCGCGCCAAGGAGCGGGTGTTCTCGCTGCGCGACGAGTTCTCGCAGTGGGACCCGCGCCGGCAGCGGCCCGAGCTGTGGAACCTCTACAACGGGCGGCACGCGCCGGGCGAGCACGTCCGCGTGTTCCCGCTGTCCAACTGGACCGAGCTGGACGTCTGGCAGTACATCGCCCGCGAGCGGATCGAGCTGCCCGAGATCTACTACGCCCATCACCGCGAGGTCTTCCGGCGCGGCGGCATGTGGCTGACCGCCGGTGAGTGGGGCGGGCCCAAGGCGGGCGAGACCGTCGAGAAGCGGCAGGTGCGTTACCGCACGGTCGGCGACATGTCCTGCACCGGTGCCGTCGACTCCGATGCGGACACCATCGAGAAGGTGATCGCCGAGATCGCCGCCTCCCGGCTCACCGAGCGCGGCGCCACCCGCGCCGACGACAAGCTGTCCGAGGCCGCGATGGAAGACCGCAAGCGCGAAGGGTATTTCTAGTCATGACCGGCACGACCATCGACACGCTTCGGTTCGCCACCGCGGGCTCCGTCGACGACGGCAAGTCCACCCTCGTCGGCCGCCTGCTGCACGACTCCAAGTCGGTCCTCGCCGACCAGCTGGAGGCCGTCGAGCACGCCTCCCGCAACCGCGGCCAGGAAGCCCCCGACCTGGCCCTCCTCACCGACGGCCTGCGCGCCGAGCGCGAGCAGGGCATCACCATCGACGTCGCCTACCGCTACTTCGCCACGCCCAAGCGCCGGTTCATCCTCGCCGACACCCCCGGGCACGTGCAGTACACGCGGAACATGGTCACGGGCGCGTCGACCGCCGAGCTCGCGATCGTCCTGGTCGACGCGCGCAACGGGGTCGTCGAGCAGACCCGCAGGCACGCCGCCGTGGCCGGGCTGCTGCGCGTCCCGCACGTGGTCCTCGCCGTCAACAAGATGGACCTGGTCGGCTACGAGCAGCAGGTCTTCGAGCACATCGTCGAGGACTTCGCGGGCCTCGCCGCCGAGTTGGACCTGCCCGGCTTCACCCCGATCCCGGTCTCGGCGCTCGTCGGCGACAACGTCGTGGACCGCTCGGCGCACATGGACTGGTACGCCGGTCCGGCGCTGCTGGAGTTCCTGGAGAACGTGCCCGTCGGCAGCGGCTCGGACACGGACGCCCCGGCCCGCTTCCCCGTGCAGTACGTCATCCGGCACGGCGAACTCCGTTACTACGCGGGGCAGTTGGTCTCCGGCGAGCTGCGGGTCGGCGACCGGGTCGTCGTGCACCCGTCCGGCGAGACCAGCGAGATCACCGGCATCGACGTGCTCGGTGTCCCGCAGGAGACGGCACACGCGCCGCAGTCGATCAGTGTGCGCCTCGCCGACCAGCGGGACATCTCCCGCGGCGACATGATCACGGCGGGGACGGGCTCCCCGATGCTCACGCAGGACGTCCGGGCGGCCGTGTGCCATCTGGCCGACCGCCCGCTGCGGGTCGGCGACCGGGTGCTGCTGCGGCACACCGCCCGGACCGTGAAGGCGATCGTCAAGGACCTCGGCGGAGCGGCCGAGTTGACCGCGAACGACCTCGGCCGCGTCACGGTGCGCACCGCCGAGCCCCTCGCGCTGGACGACTACGCGGTCTCCCGCCGCACCGGCGCGTTCATCCTGATCGACCCGGCGGACGGCGCGACGCTGACCGCGGGGATGGTCGAGCTGCCGTAACCCTGCCGGCGGCACCGGCGCCCTCAAGTCCCCAGCGTCAGGCGGGGCTTGGGGGCGTCCATGCGTCCGGTCCGGGGGCGGCGGCTGCCCGCGCGGTACGGGTCGGGCCAGACGGCGCCCGGGCCGTCGTAACCCTGCTCGGCGGCCGCGTGCAGGGTCCAGTGCGGGTCGTAGAGGTGCGGGCGGGCGAGGGCGCACAGGTCCGTACGCCCGGCCAGGATCAGGGAGTTGACGTCGTCCCAGGAGGAGATCGCGCCGACAGCGATCACGGGGATGCCGACGGTGTGCCGGATCCGGTCCGCGTAGGGCGTCTGGTACGACCGCCCGAACTCCGGCTGCTCCTCGGCCACGACCTGCCCGGTCGACACGTCGATCGCGTCGGCGCCGTGCGCGGCGAAGGCGCGGGCGATCGCCACGGCGTCCTCGGCCGAATTGCCGCCCTCGGCCCAGTCGGTGGCGGAGATACGGACGGTCATGGGCCGTTCCTCCGGCCAGACGCCCCGGATCGCGTCGAAGACCTCCAGCGGGAAGCGGAGCCGCTTCTCCGGGGAGCCGCCGTAGGCGTCGGTGCGGTGGTTGGTGAGCGGGGAGAGGAAGCCGGAGAGCAAGTAGCCGTGCGCGCAGTGGAGTTCGAGCAGGTCGAAACCGGCGCGGGCGGCCCGCCAGGCCGCGGAGGTGAACTGCTCGCGGATGTCGGTGAGTTGGGCGCGGGTCAGCTCGCGCGGGGTCTGACTGCCGGGCTTGTACGGCAGTGCGGAGGCGGCCACGAGGGGCCAGTTGCCGTCGGGGAGGGGTTCGTCCATGCCCTCCCACATCAGCTTCGTCGAGCCCTTGCGGCCCGAGTGGCCGAGCTGCACGCCGATCGCCGTGCCGGGCGACTGCGCATGCACGAAGTCGGTGATCCGCTTCCAGGACTCGGCCTGCCGGCCGGTGTAGAGGCCGGTGCAGCCGGGGGTGATCCGGCCCTCCTCGCTCACGCACACCATCTCGGTCATGACGAGTCCGGCGCCGCCGAGGGCGCGCGCGCCGAGGTGGACGAGGTGGAAGTCGCCGGGGACGCCGTCGACCGCCGAGTACATGTCCATCGGCGATACGACGACCCGGTTGCGCAGGGTGAGGCCGCGCAGCCGGAACGGCGTGAACATCGGGGGCGTGCCGGGCGGGCAGCCGAACTCGCGCTCCACGGCGCCGGTGAAGCGGGCGTCGCGCAGGCGGAGGTTGTCGTGGGTGACGCGGCGGCTGCGGGTGAGGAGGTCGAAGGCGAACTGGCGGGGCGGCTGGTCGAGGTAGAGGCCGAGGTTCTCGAACCACTCCAGGCTGGCGCGGGCGGCACGCTGGGTGGAGGCGACGACGGGCCTGCGCTCCTCCTCGTACGCGGCGAGCGCCTTGTCGAGGGAGGGCTGTTCCCGCATGCAGGCGGCGAGGGCGAGGGCGTCCTCGACGGCGAGTTTGGTGCCGGAGCCGATGGAGAAGTGGGCGGTGTGGGCGGCGTCGCCCAGCAGGACGATGTTGCCGTGGGACCAGCGTTCGTTGGTGACCGTGCGGAAAGTGGTCCAGGCCGACTTGTTGGAGTGCAGGGGGCGGCCGCCGAGCGCTTCCGCGAAGATCTTGGCGCAGCGTTCCACGGACTCGGTCTCGTCGGCGTCCTCGAAGCCGGCCGCGCGCCAGACGTCCTCGTGCATCTCGACGATCACGGTGGAGGCGTCGGGGGCGTAGGGGTAGCCGTGCAGTTGCATCACGCCGTGTTCGGTCTCGGCGATCTCGAAGCGGAAGGCGTCGAAGGCGAAGTCGGCGGCGAGCCAGATGTAGCGGCAGCGGTGGGTGGTCAGGTGGGGGCGGAAGGCTTGGGCGTAGGCCTCGCGGGTGGCGCTGTGGACTCCGTCAGCGGCGATGACCAGGTCGTATGTCTCGGCGAGCCACTCGGGGTAGGGGGCCTCGGAGCGGAAGCGGAGGTCTACGCCGAGGTCTCGGCAGCGGGTGTGGAGGATCTCCAGGAGGCGTTTTCTGCCGAGGGCGGCGAAGCCGTGGCCTCCGGAGGTCTGGCGGGTGCCTCGGTGGACGATGTCTATGTCGTCCCAGCGGGTGAAGTGCTGTTGCATGGCCTCGAATACGGCGGGGTCCGCGTGTTCTATGCCGCCGAGGGTTTCGTCGGAGAGGACTACTCCGAAGCCGAAGGTGTCGTCGGGGGCGTTGCGTTCCCAGACGGTGATTTCGCGGGACGGTTCAAGGCGTTTGAGGAGGGCGGCGGCGTAGAGGCCGCCGGGGCCGCCGCCGATGATCGCGATGCGCATCGCGACCTCACCTCCCCTGCCACTTCGGCGGCCTCTTCTCGGTGAACGCCGCGTGGAACTCCGCGTAGTCCTCGCCGTTCATCAGCAGTGCCTGCGTCGACGCGTCCAGTTCCACCGAGGCGGCGAGCGGCATGTCCAGCTCCGCCGTCAGCAGAGCCTTCGTCTGGGCGTACGCCAGGGCCGGGCCGTCGGCCAGGCGGCGGGCCAGCGCCGAGGCCGCCTCGTCCGCTCCGCCCTCTTCCGTCAGTTCGCTGATGAGGCCGATGCGCTCGGCCTCCGGGGCCCGGACCGGTTCGCCCAGCATCAGCAGGCGGGTCGCGTGGCCCAGGCCTACAACCCTCGGGAGGAGGTAGGCCGCTCCCATGTCGCCGCCTGAGAGGCCGACCCTCGTGAAGAGGAAGGCGAAGCGGGACGTGGGGTCGGCCACGCGGAAGTCCGCTGCCAGGGCCAGGACCGCTCCCGCGCCGGCCGCCACTCCGTGCACCGCCGCGATCACCGGGAACGGGCACTCCCGTATCGCCCGGACCGTCTGGCCGGTCATGCGGTTGAAGTCGAGGAGTTGGGCCGTGTCCATGGACAGGGTCGCGCCGATGATCTCGTCGACGTCGCCGCCGGAGCAGAAGCCGCGGCCCTCGCCGGCCAGGACCAGGGCCCGTACGGAGCGCGCACGGGACAGCTCGGCGAGCAGATCGCGCAGGTCGGCGTAGGCGCCGAAGGTGAGGGCGTTGAGTTTGTCGGGGCGGGCGAGGGTGACGGTCGCGACGCCCTCGGTGAGGTCGACGCGTAGGTGCTCCCAGCGCTCGGTGCGGGCGGCGGAGCCGGTGAAGGGACTCATGACGTGCGGCCTCCTCGGACGGTGGCGCGGACACGTTTCGAAGTTATCACCTGTTCGTGACTGTCGTCAGGATGGCGACACAAGCCCGTCGGCGAGGGTCATTGTCACCGGTCGTCAATAACGCGGTAACAACGGGAGCTGTCGCGCGAGGCAAGCCGTTCCTACGGGTAAGCCGCTCGGCAACGGGGCCGAAGGTCCCGCGCGGTGCCCGCCGGACGCCTCTGCCGACGGCGCCGTACCATTCATAAGGTTGAAAGCAGGACAGCCTGCTCATGAACGGACCCGCCTTGCAAGAACGCCCCGCCTCCTCCGCCTCCTGGCGCATCGCGCTGCCGCACTCCGCCGCGGCCGTGCCCGTGGCCCGTGCGCTGGTGCGCACGGCGCTGGCGGATCTGGAGCACGGGGCGGACAGCGACACCGCGGAACTGCTCACGGCGGAGCTGGTCGCCAACGCCGTGGAGCACACGGCCGGCGAGTCGCCGATAGAGCTCGTCGTCGAGCTGCTGCCCGGCGGCTGCCAGGTCGAGGTGCACGACCCGGACCCGGCCCCGCCCGGCAATCTCACCCGCCCCGACGGCCAGGCGCCCGACCCCTGGCAGGAGCACGGGCGCGGCCTGCTGCTGATCCGCGCGCTCAGCTCGTCGTGCGGGCACCGCCCGACCGAGTCCGGCAAGGCGGTGTGGTTCCGGCTGCCGGTCGTCCCGCCGCAGTGGAATCCGGCGTGAGCCGCGGCTGATCAGGCGAGGGTCGCGACCAGCACGGCCTTGATGGTGTGCATACGATTCTCGGCCTCGTCGAAGACCACCGAGTGCTCGGACTCGAACACCTCGTCCGTGACCTCCAGCTCGCTCAGCCCATGGCGCTCGTGGATCTCCCGGCCGACATCGGTGCCGAGGTCGTGGAAGGCCGGCAGACAGTGCAGGAACTTCACGTCTGGGTTGCCGGTGGCGCGCAGGACGTCCATGGTCACGGCGTACGGGCCGAGCAGCCCTATGCGCTCGTCCCAGACCTCCTTGGGCTCGCCCATCGACACCCATACGTCCGTGGCGATGAAGTCGGCTCCGCGGACACCCTCCTTCACGTCCTCGGTGAGCGTGACGGTGGCGCCGGAGGCGGCGGCGAGCTGCTGGGCCAGCTCCACGATCGTCTCGTCCGGCCACAGCAGCCGGGGCGCGACGATCCGGACGTCCATGCCGAGCAGGGCGCCGGTGACCAGGTACGAGTTGCCCATGTTGTAGCGGGCGTCGCCGAGGTAGGCGAAGGCCATCTCGGCCGGTGCCTTGTCGCTGTGCTCGGTCATGGTGAGCACGTCGGCCAGCATCTGGGTGGGGTGCCACTCGTCGGTCAGCCCGTTGTAGACGGGGACCCCGGCGAACGCGGCCAGCTCCTCGACGACGCCCTGGCCGTGCCCGCGGTACTCGATCCCGTCGTACATCCGCCCCAGCACACGCGCGGTGTCCTTCACGGACTCCTTGTGCCCGATCTGCGAGCCCGACGGGTCGAGATACGTCGTCGAGGCGCCCTGGTCCGCGGCGGCGACCTCGAACGCGCAGCGCGTGCGCGTCGAGGTCTTCTCGAAGACCAGCGCGATGTTCTTGCCGGTCAGGTACCGCGTCTCGGTCCCGGTCTTCTTGGCGGCCTTCAGCTCGGCGGCCAGCTCGACGAGGCCGAGGAACTCCTCCCTCGTGAAGTCGAGCTCCTTGAGGAAGTGGCGCCCGGCGAGGGCGGTCGGGACTGTCGCCATGGGAGGACTCCAGGAATGCGGGAACGTCTACCCTGGAACTCTATACGATGTTTCGCATTTCTATACAGGCGCATTTCCATGCAGACGCGTTCGACTCTGTACAGCTCTACACGGCCTCGCGTTCGACCGGACAGCTCATACAGCGCGGCCCGCCCCTCCCCCGCCCCAGCTCGCTGCCCGGGATCTCGATGACCTCGATGCCCTGCTTGCGCAGATGGGCGTTGGTGGTGGCGTTGCGCTCGTAGGCGACGACGACGCCGGGCTCGACGGCCAGTACGTTGCAGCCGTCGTCCCACTGCTCGCGCTCGGCGGCGTGCACGTCCTGGGTCGCGGTCAGGACGCGGATCTCGCTCAGGCCGAGGGCGGCGGCGATCGCGCGGTGCATGTGCTCCGGCGGATGGTCGGTGACCTTGAGCTCCTTGTCGCCGACGCCCGGTTCGATGGTGTACGAGCGGAGCATGCCGAGGCCCGCGTACTGGGTGAAGGTGTCGCCGTCGACCATCGTCATCACGGTGTCGAGGTGCATGAAGGCGCGGCGCTTGGGCATGTCGAGCGCCACGATCGTCTGCGCGGAGCCGGCCTCGAAGAGCTTGTGCGCGAGCATCTCGACGGCCTGCGGGGTGGTCCGCTCGCTCATGCCGATGAGGACGGCGCCGTTGCCGATGACCAGGACGTCCCCGCCCTCGATGGTGGACGGGTAGTCGGCCTGCCCCTCGGACCAGGTGCGGAAGGTCTCGTCGCGGAAGAGGGGGTGGTGCCGGTAGATCGCCTCGAAGTGGACCGTCTCGCGCTGCCGGGCCGGCCAGCGCATGGCGTTGATGGAGACGCCGTCGTAGATCCAGGCCGAGGTGTCCCGGGTGAAGAGGTGGTTCGGCAGCGGGCCGAGCAGGAACTCGTCGAGGTCCATGACGTGGAAGCGCACGGAGGTGGGCTCCGGGTGGGCGTCCAGGAACTCGCGCTTGGTCATACCGCCGACGAGCGCCTCGGCCAGCTCCGGCGCGGGCAGCGTCTCGAACGCGGCCCTGAGGTGGTCGGTGGCGAGGACCCCGTACTCCTTCTCGTCGAAGACGCGGTCCAGTACGAGGGTGCGGGCCGCCGGGATCGCCAGGGCCTCGGTGAGCAGGTCGCCGAAGAGGTGGACGGCGACGCCGCGGTCGCGCAGGACGTCCGCGAAGCCGTCGTGCTCGGCGCGCGCCCGGCGCACCCACAGCACATCGTCGAAGAGCAGGGCGTCCTTGTTGCTGGGGGTGAGCCTTTTGAGCTCCAGATCCGGCCGGTGCAGGATGACGCGGCGCAGCCGCCCGGCCTCGGAGTCGACATGGAATGCCATGCCTCCATCCTGACCACCGGGAGCCGTCTTGACCCGCCGATCGGCAGTTTCTTCGATTTCCTGTTCTCGTCCTCTTGACGATAATCGGCTACGACGGTTATCGTCGAGGAGACGAGAACGAGGGGGTCCGATGGCCGACATCACCCGGCGCCTGGGCTGGCGCCATCTGCGCGGGGCACCGACCGCGCACATCCGGCACCACAGAGGCGGCAAGCTGCTGCACGACGGGCCGGGGCTCAGCTTCTGGTACCGCGCGCTGACCGCCGCGCTGTCCGAAGTGCCGGTCGACGATCGCGAGTTGGCGATGACCTTCCATGCCCGTACGTCCGACTTCCAGGACGTGGCGGTGCAGGCGACGGTGACGTACCGGATCAGCGACCCGGCGCTGGCCGCGGCCCGCCTCGACTTCTCCGTGGACCCGGACACGGGCGTGTGGCGCGGTACGCCCCTGGAACAACTCGGCACACTGCTCACGGAGACGGCTCAGCAGCACGCGCTGGACGTCCTCGCCCGTACGTCGTTGTCGGCGGCGCTGGTGGACGGGGTGGCGGCGGTGCGGGAGCGGGTCGCGGCGGGGCTGGGGGCGGAGCCGCGGCTGCCGGCGACCGGCATCGAGGTGGTCGCGGTGCGGGTGGTCGCGCTGCGGCCGGAGCCCGAGGTGGAGCGGGCGTTGCGCACTCCGGCGCGCGAGCAGATCCAGCAGGAGGCCGACCGGGCGACGTACGAGCGGCGGGCGGTGGCGGTCGAGCGGGAGCGCACGATCGCCGAGAACGAACTGGCCAGCCAGATCGAACTGGCCCGCCGAGAGGAGCAGTTGGTCGAGCAGAAGGGTACGAACGCCCGCCGGGAGGCCGAGGAGCACGCGGCGGCGGACGCGGTACGGGCGGAGGCGGAGGCGGCCCGGACGGTCAGACTCGCCGATGCCGAGGCCGCGCGGTCGGTACGGCTGGCCCGGGCGGAGGCCGAGGGCGCGCGTGAGGTCGGCGAGGCACGGGCAGCGGCCCAGGCGGCGTGGCTGCGCGTGCACGGCGAGGTCGACGTCGCGACCCTGCACGCCCTCACCGGGACCCGGCTCGCGGAGAACCTGCCGAACATCGACAGCGTGACGATCTCGCCGGACGTGCTGACCGGGCTGCTGGCGAGGCTGGGCAACGGGGAACCGGCGTGAGCCTCGCGCCCCGCGTCGTCCTGGTCCACCGCACCACGGAGTACGAGGAGTTGGTGGCCCACCACGGCACCCACGGGCAGGCCGCCTTCTTCCTCTCCACCCGGGGGCGGGACATCGAGGAGGTCGCCGAGCGGCACCGGCGTACTCGCCGCGCGCTCGCGGAGGTGACGGCGGCGATCCCGCTGACCTGGCGTCAGACCCGGGTCGAGCGGGCCGACTTGGACCGTTTCCTGTTCGCGCCGGAGGACGTCGTGGTCGTGGTCGGCCAGGACGGACTGGTGGCGAACGTGGCCAAGTACCTGTCCGGGCAGCCGGTGTTGGGCATCGACTCCGACCCCGGCCGCAACCCCGGCGTGCTGGTACGGCACCGCCCGCAGGACGCGGCCGGACTGCTCACATCCACGAGCCGGTCGGTCGACGAACTCACCATGGTCGAGGCGGTCGCCGACGACACCCAGCGCATCCTCGCGCTGAACGAGATCTACCTGGGCGCCGCCGGACACCAGACGGCCAGATACCGCCTGGGCCTCGAGGACGACGGGGGTGTCGTCGAGGCCCAGGCATCGTCCGGGGTGCTGGTGGGCACGGGGACCGGGGCGACCGGCTGGATCAGGTCGGTCTGGCACGAGCGGGGCGGCACACTGCCCCTCCCCCGCCCCACCGATGACCGCCTGCTCTGGTTCGTACGCGAGGCATGGCCGTCCCCGGCCACCGGCACGACCCTGGTGTCCGGCCAGCTCTCCGCCTCCGCCGGCCTCCAACTCACCGTGGAATCAGAGCGGTTGATCGCCTTCGGGGACGGGATGGAAGGCGATGCGCTGGAGCTGACCTGGGGGCAGTCGGTCCGGGTCGGAGTGGCGGAGAGGTCACTGCGGCTGGTCGGCTAGCGGAAGCCGGCCAGCCGCCTTGCCCTGGCTCACAACCGCGGGTCCACCGGCTCCGACTCCAGCGCCAGCACCCCGAACACCGCCTCGTGCACCCGCCACAGCGGCTCGCCCTCCGCGAGGCGGTCCAGGGCCTCCAGGCCGAGGGCGTACTCGCGGACCGCGAGAGACCGCTTGTGGTTGAGGAAGCGGTTGCGCAGGCGGGTGAGGTTGTCGGGGCGCGTGTACTCGGGACCGTAGATGATCCGCAGGTACTCGCGGCCCCGGCACTTGATACCGGGCTGCACGAGCCGCCCCTCGGTGCTGCGCACGAGCGCGCCGAGCGGCTTGACGACCATGCCCTCGCCGCCTCGGCCGGTCATCTCCAGCCACCAGTCGACGCCCGCCCGCACCGACTCCGGGTCACCGGTGTCGACGTACAGCCGTCGGGTGGTCTGCAGCAGGCCGCTGCCGTCGTGCTCCACCAGCCGGTCCAGCAGGGCGAGTTGCTCGTCGTGCGGGAGCGCGGCGAGGCTGCGGCCCTGGACCGCGAGGATCTGGAAGGGGGCGAGTCGTACGCCCTCCAGTCCGTCCGTGGTCCAGCAGTAGCGGCGGTACGCCTCCGTGAACGCGGTCGCGTTCGAGGCGCGTTCACGCTGGCGGGTCAGCAGGTCGGCCACCTCGACGCCCCGCGCCGCGGCGCCCTCCAGCGCGGCGAGCGCACCCGGGAACACCGCGCCGGACGCGGCGCCGACGGCCGCGTACTGCGAGCGCAGCAGGCCGGACGCCTTCAGCGACCACGGCATCAGTTCGGCGTCCAACAGCAGCCAGTCCGTGTCGAGTTCGGCCCAGAGACCGGCCTCGTCGACCGCTGTGCGGACGCGTCCGAGGATCTCCTCGGTGACCGACTCGTCGTCGAAGAACGGTCGTCCAGTACGGGTGTACAGCGACCCCGTAGGACCGTCCACCCCGAACCGCTTCCGTGCCGTCTCCGCGTCCCGGCACACGAGTGCCACCGCCCGCGAGCCCATGTGCTTCTCCTCGCACACGACCCGCCCGACGCCGTCCGCCGCGTACTGGGCGAAGGCCTCGGTCGGGTGCTCCAAGTAGCCCTCGACCTGCGAGGTCGCCGTCGGGGCCATGGTCGGCGGGAGGTACGGCAGCAGGCGCGGGTCGATCGCGAAGCGGCTCATGACCTCCAGGGCCGCGGCCGCGTTCTCCTCGCGGACCGAGACCCGGCCCTGGTGCCGAGTCTCGACGACCCGTCGCCCGTGCACGTCGTTCAGGTCGAGCGGCCGGCCGTCGTGCCCGCCGGGTGCCTCCGACCGCAGTGGCTTCGCCGGCTCGTACCAGACCCGTTCGGCCGGTACGTCGACCAGCTCCCGCTCCGGCCAGCGCAGCGCGGTGAGCTTGCCGCCGAAGACGGCACCGGTGTCCAGGCAGATGGTGTTGTTGAGCCAGGTGGCTTCGGGGACAGGGGTGTGGCCGTAGACGACCGCCGCCCGGCCGCGGTAGTCCTCCGCCCACGGGTAGCGCACCGGCAGCCCGAACTCGTCGGTCTCGCCGGTGGTGTCGCCGTACAGCGCGTGCGAGCGGACCCGGCCCGACGTGCGGCCGTGGTACTTCTCGGGCAGCCCGGCGTGGCAGACCACCAGCCGGCCGCCGTCGAGGACGTAGTGGCTGACGAGCCCGTCGATGAACTCCCGTACCTCCTGGGCGAACTCCTCGCTCTCGCCGTCCATCTGCTCGATGGTCTCGGCGAGCCCGTGGGTGTGCTGGACCTTGCGGCCCTTGAGGTAACGGCCGTACTTGTTCTCGTGGTTGCCCGGCACGCACAGCGCGTTGCCCGACTTGACCATCGACATCACGCGGCGCAGCACGCCGGGGCTGTCCGGGCCGCGGTCGACCAGGTCGCCGACGAAGACGGCCGTACGGCCTTCGGCGTGCACACCGTCCACGTATCCCAACTTGCCGAGCAGCGACTCCAGTTCGGAGGCGCAGCCGTGGATGTCGCCGACGATGTCGAAGGGGCCGGTGAGGTGGGTCAGGTCGTTGAAGCGCCTCTCGGTGACGACCGTGGCGCTCTCCACGTCCTCGACACCGCGCAGCACGTGCACCTTGCGGAAGCCCTCGCGTTCCAAGTGGCGCAGGGAGCGCCGGAGTTCGCGGGTGTGGCGCTGGATGACCCGGCGCGGCATGTCGGCCCGGTCGACGCGAGTCGCGTTGCGCTCGGCGCACACCTCCTCCGGCACGTCCAGGACGATGGCGATGGGCAGCACGTCGTACTGCTTGGCCAGGTCGATCAGCTGGCGCCGGGCCTCCGGCTGCACGCTGGTCGCGTCGACGACCGTGCGGCGGCCCGCGGCCAGGCGCTTGCCCGCGATGTAGTGCAGGACGTCGAAGGCGTCCTTGGTCGCGCTCTGGTCGTTCTCGTCGTCCGAGACCAGGCCGCGGCAGAAGTCGGAGGAGATCACCTCGGTCGGCTTGAAATGGCGCCGGGCAAAGGTGGACTTGCCCGAGCCGGAGGCACCGACGAGGACGACGAGGGAGAGGTCGGTGACGGGGAGGACCCGTTCCTGCTTCTGTGTCTCGGTCATGCCGCCTTCGCCTCCTTCTCGGTCCTGATCACGGCTGTGCTCATCTCAAAAATAGCCATCTGGGTGGGCGGACCCACCTCCGGGTCGTCGGGTCCCACCGGCACGAACTCCACGTCGTAGCCGTGCCGTTCGGCCACCTTGCCGGCCCAGTCCCGGAACTCCTCGCGGGTCCACTCGAAGCGGTGGTCGCCGTGCCGGACATGGCCGGCCGGGAGGGACTCCCAGCGGACGTTGTACTCGACGTTCGGGGTCGTCACGACGACCGTCCTCGGGCGGGCGGCGCCGAACACCGCGTACTCCAGGGCGGGCAGCCGGGGCAGGTCGAGGTGCTCGATGACCTCGCTGAGCACTGCCGCGTCGTACCCCTTGAGGCGGTTGTCGGTGTACGCGAGCGAGCTCTGGAAGAGCTTGACGCGGGAGGCCTGGCGCTCGCCCATGCGGTCCAGCTTCAGGCGCCGGGAGGCGATGGTGAGGGCGCGCATCGAGACGTCGACGCCGACGATCTCGGTGTAGCGCACGTCCTTGAGCAGTGCCTGCACCAACTGGCCCTGTCCGCAGCCCAGATCGAGGACGCGGGCGGCGCCGGACGCCTGGAGCGCGGCGAGGATCGCGTCCCGGCGCTGCACGGCGAGCGGGGTCGGCTTCTCCTCCGTCTCGGTCTCCGCCTCGACGGCGTTGTCGATGTCCTCGACCTCGCTGTCGTCGGCCTCGGCGAGCCGCACCAGTTCCAGGGCCTCCATCGCCTGCCGGGTCAGCGACCAGCGGCGGGAGAGGTAGCGGCCGGCGATCAGCTTCTGCTCGGGGTGCCCGGGCAGCCAGCCCTCGCCGGCGCGCAGCAGCTTGTCCACCTCGTCCGAGGCCACCCAGTAGTGCTTGGCGTCGTCGAGGACCGGGAGCAGGACGTACAGATGGCGCAGGGCCTCGGCGAGGGTGAGCCGCTCGGCCTCCAGGACGAGCCGCACATAGCGCGAGTCGCCCCACGCCGGGAACTCGGTGTCCAGCGGCACCGGCTCCACGGTGACCGCCCAGCCGAGCGGTTCGAAGAGCCGTCGTACGAGGTCGGGGCCGCCGCGTGCGGGCAGTGAGGGGACCTCGATGCGCAGCGGCAGCGGCTCGGCGGCGCGCTCCGGGCGGGCGTTGCACACGCCTCGCATCGCACTGGAGAACACGCCGCTGAGCGCCACGGCGAGCAGCGAGGAGGCCGCGTACGGGCGGTCGTTGACGTACTGGGCGAGGGCCGCGTCGGGCGCTCCGCCGCGGCCCTTGCCCTTGCCCCGCCGGACCAGCGCCACCGCGTCCACCTCCAGCAGCAGGGCCGCCGTGCAGCGCCGGTCGTCCGCCTCGGGGTAGAGGACGTGCGCCTTGCCGTAGGAGGTGGAGAACGCCTGCGCCTTGTCGGGGTGCTTGTGCAGCAGGTAGCCGAGGTCGGTCGCGGGGCGTTCGGGGGTGCCGGTGGTGGTGATCGTCAGGAACACGGTGGGCCAACCTCGAAACGCATGCTGAGCTGCGATGATTCGCAGGGAGCGCCGTTTGGGCGCGTCCGTTCAACCTACAGCGGGCGTCCCGAAATCACTCGGGGATTTTCGCCCGCCGCCCCTGACGACCACCCCGCCCGCCGGGTTACGACAGCTGCGACTGGACCTGCGTGGAGATCAGCTCCAGGTGGTCCAGGTCGGCGAGGTCCAGGACCTGGAGGTAGAGGCGCTGGGAGCCGATCCCGGCGTAGCGGCCGATCTTGTCGACGACCTCGGCCGGGGTGCCGGCCAGGCCGTTGGCCCTGAGCTCGGCGGGCTCGCGGCCGATCGCGGCGGCGCGGCGGGCGACCTCCTGGTCGTCCTTGCCGACGCAGACGACGAGGGCGTTGGAGTAGGTGAGGCTGTCGGCGCCGCGGTCGGCCTCCTCGGCGGCGGCGCGGACGCGGGCGAACTGGCGCTCGCTGTCCTCGATCGAGGCGAAGGGGATGTTGAACTCGTCGGCGTAGCGGGCGGCGAGCCGCGGGGTGCGGGTCGCGCCGTGGCCGCCGATGAGGACGGGGATCCTGGCCTGGGCCGGCTTGGGCAGCGCGGGTGAGTCGGTGAGGTCGTAGTACGTGCCGTGGAAGTCGAAGGTGTCGCCGGTCTTGGTCTCCCACAGGCCGGTGACGATCGCCAGCTGCTCCTCCAGGCGGGCGAACTTCTCCTTCGGGAAGGGGATGCCGTACGCGGTGTGCTCCTCCTCGAACCAGCCCGCGCCGAGGCCGAGTTCGACCCGGCCGCCGGACATGGCGTCGACCTGGGCGACCTGGATGGCGAGGACTCCGGGGAGGCGGAAGGTGCCGGCGGTCATGAGGGTGCCGAGGCGGATGCGCTTGGTCTCGCGGGCCAGGCCGGCGAGGGTGATCCAGGCGTCGGTGGGGCCGGGGAGGCCGTCGCCGGAGCCCATGCGGAGATAGTGGTCGGAGCGGAAGAAGGCGTCGAAGCCGAGGTCTTCGGTGGCCTTCGCCACGGCGAGCAAGGTGTCGTAGGAGGCCCCCTGCTGGGGCTCGGTGAAGATGCGAAGATCCATGCGTCCATCCTGCACGGCCCGGTGCCGGTCAACCCCACCGGTCCCCCCGGGCACTCCCGTCCCCGGTCGGGTGAAATTGCGTCAACGCGGGTGTGGGGGGCGCTTCGCCTGAGTGACCGAGGTCTCCGGTGATCGTTGGCTCGGGCGGAGCCGGACCGCCCGGCGCCCGTCACCGGCCGTTTCGTCGCCGGGGCGTCACCCAGAGCGGCCTCACAGTCGTCGGGGCCGGGGGCCGAGGAGGCCGTCATGACCGAAGAATCCACCGTGCCGCAGCAGGGCGGGGGCGGCCAGCCGAAGGGTTTGCTGCAGCAGATGGAGGAGCTGATGGCGGCCCTGAACGCGGACCTCTCCGCCCTGGACGCGGACCTCCAGTCGGCGGGCCGCACGGCGGAGGAGAGCGAGGCGTAAACGCTCCGCTGCAGGGACGGCGACGGGCCGGCATTCGGCTGCGGCGCCGTCGTGGCTGGTCGCGCTCGCGCGGCGGAAGCGGCATGTCGATACCGCCCGCTCCCCTTCAGGGCTGCCGGACCGCGGCCCGACCTGCCTAGCCCGCTTCCCGTTCCGGCAGGACCTCCTCCCGGTCCGCCAGTTTGCGGAGCATGTCGCGGACGCGGTCTCTGGACTCGTCCGCCGCGTCGATGGCCTCCATGCACTGCCAGTACGTGCCCTCGTCGTCCGCCGCGCAGGCGAGGCCCACCAGGGCTATGCCGACCTCGCCGAGCAGGCCGCCGAGGCCGAGGAGGGCCTGGCGGGCGTCGCCCAGGTCGGTGAGCTGGGCCGCGCGCAGGTCCTCCGGGGCGAGGCGCGGGGTGTCCAGGACACCGCAGCCGCGGCCCGCCAGCTCCGTCAACCCCAGTGCCTCGCCCCGCAGTTCGGGCGGTCCGGCGACCGCGAGGCGGCTGCCTATCGCCTGGGCCAGGGCCTGCGCCTGCCACACCTCCGTCATGATCTCCCGCGCCCCGCCGCCACCCGCGAGGGCACGCCTGCTCGTCACGATGAGCCGCACCGCGTCCATGCGCTGCCCCCGTCTTCCCGACGCGCTGCCCACGCGTCCGCCCGACAAGCTCCGTTGTCCACTACCCAGAGTGAGTGCCTGCGGGACGAAAAGCCAGAGGAAGACGGAAATCTGTGGACAACGAATCGATTTCAGACGGGATTTCAACTCCGGAGAGTGAAAACGGATCGTGGGACTCCTCGCAGGCTCCTTGCGGGCTCCTCGCGGCTCCTTACGGCGCGGGGAACCGCCGCTCGTTCCGGTCGATCTTCGCGTCCAGCGCGGCGAGCGGGTCGATGTCCAGCACCTCGCACAGCTGGAGCAAGTAGGCGAGCACGTCGGCCACTTCGTCGGTCACGCGGTGGGCCGTGCCGGGGTCGTCCATCACGCGGGCCGACTCCTCGGGCGTCAGCCACTGGAAGATCTCGACCAGTTCGGAGGCCTCCACGCTGAGCGCGGCGACCAGGTTCTTCGGGGTGTGGTACGGCTGCCAGTTGCGGGCGGCGGCGAAGTCGGCCAGCCTGCGCTGCAGTTTCGGCACGTCGAGGGGCTGGTGCTGGGGATCGGTCACGGGTCCAGGTGTACCACTGTGATCCCGTCGGCCCCGGCGGCCCAGGAGGCGTCGCTCACCGCGCCGACGAAGCGGATGTGGCCGCGGGCGCCCATCCGCGCGGCCAGCCGCAGCAGCCCGCGGCGCTGGTCCGGGTCGAGCGAGCGGTCGAAGGCGTCGGCGAGGACGGTGAGCGTCTGCATCGCCTCGGGGACCTCGCCGGCCGCGTCCACGTCCAGCACGCCGGGGCCGGTCAGCAGGACCAGGGCGAGGGCGACGTAACGCAACTCGCCGTCGCCCAGCCGCCCGAAGGCCGTCCGCAGACCCTCGCCCCGGTCGAGCAGCCCCTGGACGGTGCCGTCGCCGAGCGGTTCGGCGCGTACGTCGGTCACCGGGCCGAAGCAGCCGGCGCGGACCGCGGCGACCAACTGGGCGTGCCGGCGGCCGCATTCGGCGCGGGTGCGCCACAGGACGTCGGCGAGGTTGTCGCAGCCGGGGAGGAGTCGGCCGGAGGCCGTGGGCACAGGGGTGCGCATCCAGCCGGGGCGCGGGTCGCAGGCGAAGACGGAGCGCAGGGCGACGACGGTCTGTTCGGCGGCGGCGAGCACCTGGCGCTGTCCGTCGGTCTTGCCGGCCACGCGCAGGGGGAGCAGGGCGGTGCCGAGGCGGTCGTCGGGGAGCGGGGCGCGGGTGACGGCCGCGGAGCCCGCGGTGTGCCAGGCGGCCTGGACGGTTCGGCGGGAGGGGTCGCGCAGCGCGGTCTCGAGGAGCACCAGCCCACCCGACGTCAACCGCTCGCCGACGATACGGAGTTCGGGCTCGGCCTGCACGGCGACATCGAGCCGGACCGGTCCCTCGGGCCCGTCGGTCGTACACCCGATCCGAAACCCGCGACGCCGCTGCCCGTCGGGCCGGGCCCGATCAGGCACACAGGCACCGGGATCGAGGAACACCTCCCCCACGGCGGCCCCTCCACCAAGCCGGGCCAGCGCCTCATAGGCCCGCAGGGCGGTCGTCTTCCCACTCCCACTGCGCCCGGCGAACAGCGTCACGGGCCCGAGCGCGAACCCGGCACCCCGGTGCCCGGCGAAGGCGGAGAGCCGTAACTCGGTGATGTGGGGGCGGCTGGGGTGGGTGCGGTCGCGAACGGACTCCGCGTCCGCCCTTGCGAAGGGCACACGGGGATCGGACGGAGGCGGCATGTGGGTGATGGTGGGCCCGGGCGGCACATCGGCGCCCGGCTCGCACGAGGCACTCGGACTCCGGTCCGACGACCCGTGCGTCTCCGGTTCCCGGGACTTGAATGACGCGACCATGTCCGGACCGTAAGCCCGGGTGGGGAGGTGAACCGTTCCGGCAGGTTCCGCTTCCTACGATCGGGGGACGGGGGCGCGGGTCAGCCGCCGGAGACGCCCGTGGTCTCCAGGGCGTCCGTGACCTCCGTGTCGGCCGGGGTGAGCAGGAAGACGTTGCGGTCGACGCGGTGCATGCCGCTCGCCAGGCCGAAGACGACGCCCGTGCTGAAGTCGAGGACCCGCTTGGCGACCTCGGTCTCCGCGCCGCTGAGGTCGAGCAGCACGGGTATGCCGGCCATCAGGGTCTCGGCGACCTCGCGGGCGTCGGCGAACACATTGACCCGCAGGACGACGAAGCGGCGCCGGGTCTCCGTCTCCGCGTCGGGATGTGCGCGATGGTCCACCGCGGACGGCCAGGCGTCCCGGCCCCGCAGCGGCACGACCTGGGCGAGCCCCTCCCACTGTTCATCGGTGACGTCGTAGCTGTTCACCGGCTCCCCCCGACCTGACTCGCCATCAATACCTGCACCGGTCAATTCTTACGCCAAGTCACCCGTTCGGCCCAACAGCGACACGGTCAGCCACCGCCACGGGGAGCACTTCGAGCCGCACATTCCAGGTCTTACCGGGCTCACACCGGACTCTTCACCTCCGTCGGCACCCGCCTCACCGGACCCGATTAGCGTCCCTGACGTGCACTTGGCAGAAACCCCGCTGGTGACACCCGCCCGGCGGACACAGTCGGCGGTGTCCGCCGCTCCGGAACCCCCCGCTCAGTGGCACCGCGTGCTCACGCTGCTGGCCGACATCAGCCTCTTCATCGGCACCCGCTCGGTGTGGACGCAGGCCGCCAGCCACCGCCTCGTCGTGGCCGGCGTGATCTCGCTCTGCTACGCCTCGATCCTGGTGTCCGGCGTGCTCGCGCTGGTCGTCCGCCGGGCCAGGTCCCTCGCGCGGCTCGACCTCGTCGTCCTGGTCACCGCCGTGACGCTCGCGCTGTGCACCTGGGTCATGAACCACGGCGGCTCCGACGAGGCGCTGCTGACCACCCAGGCCGCCCGGGAGCTGGTCGCGGGCCACGCCGTCTACGGACACCCCTGGCCCTGGCTGTTCACCAAGGGCGTCGCCCTCACCCCGACGGTCACCGGCGGCTACGACCTCACGTACGGCTATCCCCCGCTCGCCCCGCTGCTGACCGCGCCGCTGCTGTGGCTGGGCCACGGCGGCGCCCCGGCGACGGCGGTGAGCACGGGCGCGCTGGTCGTCGGCACGCTGCTGCTGTGGCGGATGCTGCCCGTGCAGTGGCGCTCGGCGGCGACCATGGTCTGCCTCGGCTTCGGCTTCCTGCCCACGTACGGCCGCCTCGGCTACCCCGCGATCACCGCGCTGGCCCTGCTGATCCCGGTGGTGGTGCGCTGGCCGCGGATCGGGCGGGGCGGCCGGCTCGGCGTGGCCGGGCTGGCGCGCGCCGCGTGTCTGGGGGCGGCCTGCGCGGCGCAGCAACTGCCGTGGTTCCTGGCGCCGTTCCTGCTGGCCGGGATCTACGCGGTACGCCGGGGCGAACTCGGCGGGCGGGCGGCGGCGCTGGTGGTGGCGCGGATCGTCGGCGTCGCCGCGACCGTGTGGCTGCTGATCAACACGTACTTCATCGTGAGCGAGCCGGGCACCTGGGTCACCGGCATCGCGCTGCCGCTGACGCAGGGCGCGACGCTGCACGGGCAGGGCCTCGGCGACATCTCGCTGTACTTCACCAACGGCAGCGACCGGCTCGACTGGTACTCGCACGCGAGCCTGCTGCTGGCCGCGGGCCTGCTCGCGCTGCTGGTGCTGTTCGTGCGGCGGCTGGGTCCCGCGGCGACCGTCCTGCCGTGGTGCGCCTTCTATCTGGCGACCCGGTCCCAGGACGGCTACTACCTGATGATGACGCCGCTGTGGCTGGCGGCCGCGATCACCGCTCCCGCGGCGGAGTTCGCCGGCGCCTGGCAGCCGCGCCCGCGTCCGCTGGCCGGCCCGCACCGCCGTACCGCACTGGTCGTGGCGTCGGCGCTGCTGGTGACGCCGGCGCTGGTGAGCGCGGCGGTGGCGGCGACCGGTTCGCCGCCGCTCAGGATGCGGGTGACGGCGCTACGACGGGTCTCCGCGTACGTCGTCTCGCGGCTGACCCTGGAGGTCACCAACGTCGACGGTACGGCCCTGACCCCGCACTTCATGCTCACCTCGAACCAGGGCTCCAGCAAGTACTGGTCGCTGGTCCGGGGCCCGGCCACGATCCCCGCGCACAGCACCGTGCGGATCGAGATCAGGCCGGCCCACGGGAGGATCGCCCTGCCGACCAAGCCGAGCACCCGGCTGCGGCTGCGGGCCTTCACGGCGGCGCCGCAGACGCTGTCCAGCGCTTATGTGCACATCACGCCGGACACCGGCGTGCGGGCGGAGCCGGCCGGCTGAGGGCGCGTCAGGCCGCCGAGCGTACGAAGCGGAGGGTGGCGGCGACCGTGGTGAGGCCGCGGATCATGCCCATCTGGTTCCAGGCCAGGCCGAACTCTGCGCGGTCCACGGTGAACTCGGTGTCCAGGGTGAGCGCGTCCGCGTCCGCGCCGGTCAGGCGGGCGCTGAGGGACTGCGGGCGGCTGATGCCGTGGACGGTCAGCTGACCGCTCACCTGCACGGTGTCGCCGCGCAGTTCGGCGGAGCGCACGGCGAAGGTGATCTCCGGGTGGTTCGCGGCGTCGAAGAAGTCGGGGCCGCGCAGGTGCTCGTCGCGCTTGGCGTTCTTGGTGTCCAGGGAGGCGGCGTCCAGGGTCAGGGTGCCGGTGGCGGTCCCGTCGGGGCGCACCTCGCCGTGTCCGGCGACGACACCGAAGGTGCCCTTGACGGTGACCAGGCCCCACATCGTCTTGTGGCGCAGGGCGACGGTGGAGGCAGCGGCGTCGAGCTGCCAGACACCGGTTTCGACGGCGACGGTCATGATCTTCTCCAGTGAGCGGGGGGCCCTGCGAACAGGTGCTTCAAATTTGGATGACCGTCACGCTAGCCCATTATCCAAATCTGGACAACCACCTCGTACAAAATTGGACAACAGGTAGACTCGAAGGCATGGCCGACCCCGAGGAGCTCCGCACCGACCTGCCCGAATGTCCGTCCGCGCAGGGTGGCGGGCTGCTGCCCAAGGAGCTGCGGGCGTGGATGGTGATGCTGGCGGCCATGGGAGCGGTCGAGCAGGAGCTGCGGGCCGTCGTGAAGGAGCGGCTGGACGTCTCGCACGACGAGTTCCTGATCCTGTGCCTGCTCGCCGAGCAGCCGAAGCAGGGCGTACGGATGACGCGGATCGCGGAGCTCCTCGGCCGGCCCAAGACCCGGCTGACGTACCAGATCGCGTGTCTCCAGCACGCCGGGCTCGTCACCCGCAAGTCGGTCTGCGGGGACAAGCGCGGCATCGAGGTCGCCCTCACCGACAAGGCCCGGCGCCTCCTGGAGGAGGCGTCCGGCACCCTCGCCTCGACGGTGACCCGGGCCCTGTCCCACGTCATGGGCCCGGACCAGCACGAGGCGATGTGCGGGCTGCTGCCGGAACTCGCCGGGGAGGGCGAGGAGTCGGGGGACCGAGGTTAGGTCAGCCGGACCTGGGTGGCGAGTGTCTCGCGGGCCCGGGAGACGCGGGAGCGGACCGTGCCCTCGGGGCAGCCGCTGAGGGCGGCGGCCTCCGCGTAGGGCAGGCCGAGGAGTTGGGTGAGGACGAAGGCCTCGCGGCGTTCGTCCGGCAGGGCGCCGAGCAGGTCCAGCAGGGCGATGCCGTCGTCGAAGCCCGGCAGATGGCGCGGCTGGGCGTGTTCGACGGCCGTCTGCCAGTCCGGCTGGTCCGACAGCCGCGGGCGGGCGGAGGCGTGCCGGTAGCCGTCGACCACCGCACGGCGGGCGATGGACAGCAGCCAGGAGCGGGCCGAGGAACGCCCCTCGAACCGGTGCAGGCTGCCGAGCGCCCGCAGGAACGTGTCCTGCGCGAGATCGTCCACGGCCTGCGGATCGGCGCACAGATGGGCGACGTAACGCTGGACGTCGCGGTGCAGGGCCCGCACGAAGAGGTCGACGGCACCGGGGTCACCAGCACGAGCGGCGAGCGCCCAGGCGGTTATCGACTCGTCGAGGGGGTGCGGCGCGGTACGGCTCTTGCGGCCGGGCCGAGGCGCGCGGCCTTCGGCGGCGGGGCGAGGCGGGCTGCTCTCTGCGTTGGTTTTTGGGCGTGGTGGATTCAGGGCAGGGGTGATCACCAGGTGTCCTTCTCGGGTGCGTTGAGTGGGTACGGGCCGGCTGTCGTCAGGCGACAGCGGTTCCCACGGGTGGGCCCCGAGTGGTGATCGCGTGGACGAGGAGGAGCAGGCGCGGCGCGCGGTCCGAGGCGCGGCGGCGCGGACGCGGGCGCGGGCGGTGCGGTGGGACCGGCAGCGCGAGCAGCAGCCGCAGCGGCGCCGCCAGCCATCCGGCGACCGCCCTGAGGATGCGGAACGCGGCCCGCTCGCCGTACGCCAGCCACAGCCCGCACAGCAGCGCGGCCAGCAGATGCGCGGCGAGCATGCCCAGGGACGAGGTGCCGTCAGCCGCGGAACCGAGGTGCACGGAACCGCCCATGGGCATCGACCCCATGGAATCCATGTCGCTCATGTCCTTGGAAGACATGGAGGACATGGAGGGCATGGAGGACTCGGAGCCCATCGAGCCCATGCCGTGCCCGTCGGCGTCCGCGCTCGTCGGCTGCGCGAGCGCGAACGCCGAGTGGAGGGCCGTCTGGGCGGCGAGGACGACCGTCACGATCAGCGCGCGGCCGCGTTCCCGGCCCGCCAGGCACCAGCCCGCGGCACCGGTCGCGGCCGCGCCGGCGACCAGTGCCCAGGCGGGCACATGGCTGCCGGACATCATGACGTGCCCCAGGGCGGCGAGCAGCACACAGACGGCCGCGAAGACCGCGGCCCGTACCGTGCGAGAACACCACCCTGCCGTCATGGCGCCTCATCCTCGCATCCGGATCCACGCAGTCGGCCGGGAGTACGGAGAACGCACAGGCACCACACTCAACTCACAGCCTGTGATCCAGGACACGAGGACTTGGAAACGCGCTCGCTACTCGGCCCGCGTCCCGCTGTTACGGCCGCGTGCGATGGCGAACCCGGCCGCCGCGAGCCCCAGGACGCCGACGACGAGTCCGGCGATGCCGAGCGCGCGAGCGGTGGAGTCGCTGCCGTCGGAGGCAGAGGCGGCCGCCGTGGTCTTCGCGGAGGCCGTCGGGGCCGCCGCGTCCTCGTCGGCGCCCTTCGCGGTGAGCTTGAGGACCGGCGCCGGGTTCTCCGGCTCCTCGTCGCCCGACGCCGCCTCCTCGATCCAGCGGACGGTCTTGCCGTCGGAGTACGTCTGCAGCGTCTTGAACGTCAGCTGGTCGGTGTCGTCGGGCAGCTGCCCGAAGGCCACGTTGAAGTCCTGGTACTGGCCCGCGCCGATCTTGCCGCCGGTCCAGGTGATCTCGGAGACCGCGTCGGTGATGGTGCCGTCGTCCGTCTTCACGGGCGTCTTGAGCTTGGTGTTCGTCACCTTGGCGGTCCAGCCGTCCTGCGGGGTGACGAGGACGCCGAGGACGGGGTGGTCGGTGGGCAGGAAGACCTGCACCTTGGTGGTGGAGGCGGTGTCCTCCTCGTTGGGGACACGGAAGGTGAGGACGCCGTCGGTGGCGCCCTTGGCGTAGCTCTCGGGGTGGACGGTGACGTGCGCGGAGGCGATGCCGGCCGCGGCGAGGACTCCGGCGGCGGCCAGGGCGCTGACGGTTCCGGCGCGGCGCAGGGCAATACGTGCTGAGGACATGGCTGAGTGAATCTCCGTACGGAAAAGGTGTGTTGGGGTCAGATCGGGTACGGAGTCACGAGCGGCGGCCCCCGCCGCTGCACGGCATGCCGCAACAGGAGGCGGCGCAGCGGCCGGGGAGCAGTCGCGTTCAGTCGTACGACGTCCAGGGCGGCCGGAGCGACCGGCGCCCCGCGGCTCACCTGCCACCAGGCGGCGAGGCCCGGCACCAGTGCGGCGGTCCGGCGCAGCAGCGACCACAGGGCGGCCTCGCCGCGCCGCAGCCACCAGGTCAGCAGGACCGCGGCGGCCACATGGGCGAGCGTGGCGTGCGGGGACAGGGCGTGGGCATGGGCGTGGCCGGCCATCCGCATGGCAGGCGTGGAGCTCATGCCATTCATCGCGGCCATCGCGTGCATGGAGGCCATGCCGTGCGGCCGGGCGGCGCCGAAGACGACGTGCAGCGCGCCCTGGGCGGTGAGCGTCCCGGCGCCGATCGCGGCGAGCGAGCGCTCCCGGCCGCCGAGCAGGTACGCGGCGCCGAACACCGGTACGCAGCCGGCGGCCTGTACCCACACGGGCGGGGCCATCCCGGTCGCGAGGGCGTGTCCGCCGGCGGCGAGCAGCACGCACAGCGCGGCGAACACCGCCGCGCGCAGCCCTCGTACCGGAGCGGATGCCGTCATGGCGCCCGATCCTGCCATGCGGCGGGGCGGGGCCGCCGTGCGGATACCGAAGCACACAGGTGGACACTGGAGATCCACAGCACGACGAGGCTGGGCGGTGACGGTATGGCGGCCGGTCTGCGCATCCGGGTCGAGGGGTTCGACCTGCCCGGCCGCAGTTGCGGGCCCGACGGCAGCGAGGCGTCGTACACGAACATCCATGTGGCCGTGCAGCGCCGTGACCGGCCGGCCGAGCTCCTCGGTCCGCAGCCCGGCGACGCCGGTTCGGTCAGCTGGACGCTGGAGTGCACGGCCGTCCCTTCTCCGACCGGTACGGACGTCAAGGGGCCCTTTGTGCAGGGGCGTCCGGGGAGCCGGTTCGTGTATCTGTCGTGGGGTACGGTCGACGGCTCCGGTGCGTTCACCATGTTCCGCCGAGCCAAGCTGATGCTCGACGCCGTGCCGGCGGAGGTGCTCGACGCGGCCGTGTGCGAGGGCGTGCTGGTCGGGCGGCTCGGCCTGACGGACGGGCGCGGCCATCCGCTGTGCGCGCGGGTGGTGCCGCCGCGGATCGAGTGGGCGGCGGGGCGGGAGTGACAGAAGTGGCCGTCGGGCGGAAGTGGTCGTCGCCGTGTGCGTAGCATGAGCGCCGTGACAGCCCGCGCACAGCAAACCGCCGCGCCACCGCCCTCCGTGCGGTGGCGTGCGCTGCTCGTGATCGGGCTGCTGGTCGGGCTGCTGGGCATGCACGGCCTGGCTCCCGGCGGGGGCATGACGGAGCACTCCGCGCCCCGGCACCTGACCGTGACGGCCGCCGCGCACGACGCCTGCGGCGGCGACGGCTGCGGCGGCGGCCACCTCCACCACGCCGACCAGACCTGTACGTCGGCCGCCGTGAGCGGCGGGCCGTCGCTGCCCGCGCTGGTCCCCGACCCGGTCGCGGTCGACGTACCGGAGGACACGCTGTGCCCGTACGCGGGTGCGGCCCCGGACGGCGCCCGTGCGCCACCGGACCTCGCCGAACTCCAACTCCTGCGGATCTAGAGGCACTTCGCACACCCCGTCCCGCTCCGGCGGCGACGCGGTGTGCCCCGGCACGCCCAGATCCCTTTCGCACAGCAGGAGTTCCAGCATGCGCAGTTCCCGTACGTCCCTGATCCGCCGTACCGCCCTGGTGGTCACCGCCGTCACGGCCGCCCTCGCTCTCGCCGCCTGCGGCAACGACAGCGGCGGCGGCAGCGCGCACGAGGGGCACGGTTCCTCGGCGGCCGCGTCGAGCACCGGCGACCACAACGGCCAGGACGTGTCCTTCGCGCAGGGCATGATCCCGCACCACCAGCAGGCCCTGGAGATGGCCAAGCTCGCTTCCGGCCGGGCCAAGTCCGCCCAGGTCAAGGACCTCGCCGCGCGCATCGAGAAGGCGCAGGACCCGGAGATCCGGACGATGTCCGGCTGGCTGAAGACCTGGGGCGAGGACATGCCCTCGGCGATGCCCGGCATGGACCACTCGGCGGACTCCGGGATGACCGGAATGATGGACACCAAGGACATGACGGCGCTGGAGAAGGCGTCCGGCGCCGAGTTCGACACCATGTTCCTGACCATGATGATCGAGCACCACAAGGGTGCGGTGGAGATGGCCCAGGCGGAGAAGAGCAAGGGCTCCTACGGCCCGGCCACCTCCATGGCCGACGACATCGTCACCGCGCAGACCGCCGAGATCACCGAGATGAACAAGCTCCTCGGCAAGAGCTGACCCCTCCGGGAGGGGCCGACGACTTCGCCGACCCCTCCCCCGCACCACCCGACACACGAACCGACGAGGCGATCATGCGTGATCAGGAACGACCGGATGACGAGCGCTCCGTCGCCGACGCCCAGCGCGCCCACTGGCAGTCGACCTACACCGAGCACCCGGGCATGTACGGCACCGAGCCCTCCGAGCCCGCCCGGTACGCCGCCGGTGCCTTCCGCGCGGCGGGGGCGCGCACGGTCCTCGAACTCGGTGCCGGGCACGGCCGGGACGCGCTGTTCCTCGCCCGCGAGGGCTTCACCGTCCACGCGACCGACTTCAGCGCCACCGCCCTCGACCAACTCGCCGCCGCGGCGAAGGAGTCGGGCCTCGGCGACCGGGTGACGACGACGGTCCACGACGTCCGCGAACCGCTGCCGCTGCCCGACGCCTCGGTGGACGCCGTGTTCGCGCACATGCTGCTGTGCATGGCGCTGTCGACGGAGGAGATCCGGGCGGCGGTGGACGAGATCCGCCGCGTGCTGTGCCCCGGCGGCCTGCTCGTCTACACCGTCCGCCACACCGGGGACGCCCACTTCGGCGCGGGCGTCTCCCACGGCGACGACATCTACGAACACGGCGGTTTCGCCGTCCACTTCTTCGACGCGGACCTGATCCACTCCCTCGCCAAGGGCTGGCACATGCACGGCGTGCACGCCTTCGAGGAGGGCGAACTGCCGCGCAGGCTCTGGCGGATCACCCAGGCCAGGTGAGGACGCAGGGGGTCACTTGTTGACGGAGTACGAGTGGGCGCCGGTGCCGGCCAGGTGGCCGCCGTCGACGATCAGGTACTCGTCGCGGATCGGGCGGCCCGCGAGCCAGGACTCCAGGATCTCGCGGGTGCCGGCCGCGTAGCGGGCCTGCGCGGAGAGGGAGGAGCCGGAGATGTGCGGGGTCATGCCGTGGTGCGGCATGGTCCGCCAGGGGTGGTCGGCGGGGGCCGGCTGCGGGAACCAGACGTCACCGGCGTACCCGGCCAACTGCCCGCTCCCCAGGGCGCGTTCGACGGCGTCCCGGTCGGCGATCCGGGCCCGCGCGGTGTTGATGAGATAGGCGCCGCGCTTCATCGTGCCGATGAGCTCGTCGCCGAACAGGCCCTCCGTCTCGGGGTGCAGCGGCGCGTTGATCGTCACGACGTCGCAATGGGGCACCATGTCGGCGGCGGTGGCGTGGAAGGTGAGCCCCAGTTCGCGCTCGGTCTCCTCGGGCAGCCGGTGCCGGTCGGTGTAGTGCAGCTTGACGTCGAAGGGCGCGAGGCGGCGCAGCACCGCCAGCCCGATCCGGCCCGCGGCGACCGTGCCGACGTGCATGCCTTCGAGGTCGTACGAACGGGCCACGCAGTCCGCGATGTTCCAGCCGCCGTCGAGGACGACCTGGTGCGAGGGCAGGTAGTTGCGCACGAGGGACAGCGTCATCATCACGACGTGCTCGGCGACGCTGATGCTGTTGCTGTACGTCACCTCGGCGACCGTCACTCCGTGCGCGACGGCCGCGTCCAGGTCGACGTGGTCGGAGCCGATGCCGGCGGTGACGGCGAGCTTGAGGTTCCGCGCGGCGGCGATCCGCTCGGGTGTCAGGTACGCGGGCCAGAACGGCTGCGAGATGACGACGTCCGCGTCGGCCAACTCCCGCTCGAAGACGGACCCTTCGCCATCCTTGTCGGAGGTGACGACGAGGGTGTGGCCGGCCTTCTCCAGGAAGGTGCGCAGGCCGAGTTCGCCGGAGACACTGCCGAGGAGGTGCCCCGGGGTGAAGTCGACCGCCTCGGGGGTCGGGGTGGTCCGGCCGCCGGGGTAGTGGTCGATCGCGGGGAGGTCGTCGCGGGCGTACGTGGTCGGGTATCCGTCGGTGGGGTCGTCGTACAGGACGCAGAGCACCTTGGCCATGTCGCGGCTCCTCAACTGGCGTTGCGGGAAGGTGCCGTTCACGATCCTCGCCGCCGAATGACCTGGTCAAAGCGTTCCTTGTTATGCCGGGATAGACGGCGGCTATCAGCTCTGCTTGAGATACGTCCGCAGCAGTTCGTCCAGCGCGTCCCGGACCCCGGCCTGCCTCGCGACCTTCAACAGCGCATCGGCCAGGACGGATTGGGGTTCACTGTTGGCGACGACGAGACCGACCCGCGGCCCGTGTGCCGGGCCTTCCAGCGGTACGACCCGCATCCGGTCCGGCACGCCGAACATGTGCAGCCAGGCGTGCGAGATCACGCTGGACCAGCGGCCGCCGGGGAGGTGGGCGTAGAGCCCGGCGACACTGTCCGACTCGATCGCGGGCGCGGCGGTGGCGCCGTCGGCGGCGAAGCACTCGTCGATGATGCGGCGGTTGCGCATACGGGAGTTGAGCAGGCAGAGCGGGAGGGCGGCGGCCTGGGACCAGCGGGCGCGGGCGGCGCCGCCGAGGGGGCCGTCGACGGGGGTGAGCAGGACGTACCGCTCCTCGTAGAGGGGGAGGCGGCGCACATGACGGAGGGTGTCGTCGTCGAGGTAGGTCATCGCCGCGTCGAGCTCGAACTCCGTGAGTCCGTGGGTGATTTCGGCGGACGACAGGGACTCCATGGCGACGCCGGCGCGCGGGTGGTGTTCGCAGAACGGGGTGGTGAGGAGGGAGGCGACGGGCAGAGCGGTCGGTACGACGCCCAGCCGCAGCGTGCCGGTGAGGCCGCCGCGCAGGGCCGACAACTCCTGTTGCAGGGCGTCCCGTTCGGCGAGGATGCGATGCGCCCACGCCAGCACGACCTCACCCTCGGGGGTCAGCCC
Organism: Streptomyces sp. NPDC047081; assembly: GCF_040643775.1. Classification (NCBI taxonomy): domain Bacteria; kingdom Bacillati; phylum Actinomycetota; class Actinomycetes; order Kitasatosporales; family Streptomycetaceae; genus Streptomyces; species Streptomyces sp. NPDC047081. The sequence continues at coordinate 239,013 of NZ_JBEYUY010000014.1, forward strand.
CTCGTACCGCCTCCCCCGCCGCACGATCGGCACGTCCAGTTCGTGTTCCAGCCGACGGATCGCCGCGGACAGGGACGGCTGGGAGACGTAGCAGGCGGCCGCGGCACGGGCGAAGTGGCGCTCGCGGGCGAGGGAGACGAGATATTCGAGCTGACGCAGCAGCATGCGGCCTCCGGGGGACCCGGGACCGGGTTCGGCCGGCCCTCAGGGACACGAATACCGTCCGTCCACCCGGATCGCCCGGATCCCGCTGATGTATCGGGCCCCGCAGCGGTCCTGCGGCAGCACCAGCTGGGCACCGGCGCGGTCCAGCGGGGTGTCGTCGATGGCGGTCGCGAGCAGGACCGGCGCGTCGGCGAAGTCGGGGTCGATCTCGGCCCAGGAGAGCAGCGCGTGGTGGCCGTCGGTGCCGCTGACGGCGATCAGGAAGCGCAGCCGGTCCTTGCGGCGGGCGGGGTCGAAGCCGGGGCCCGCGGCCGACAGCACGTCGTACAGGCGCGGCCCGGTGAAGCGGTGGTGCTGGGTGCCGCTGGTGCGGCACTCGAAGGCGACCGTCACCCGGTGCTGCGGCCAGCCGAGCAGATCGGGCACGGTCAGCCGGGCCGGGCGGGCGAGATCACCCGTCAGGGCGAGCTCGGCGACGGGCTGCGTCAGGGTCTGGCTCCGACTCACGGGCTACCACCTCCCGGGAGACGGTACCCGGGCGGCGACATCCAGCAAACGCAGCTGCACCACAAAATGGCAGACTGGTCGGGCTTCTGCGAAGAAACAAGGCGCGATCACATCGCATCTGCGCCTAGCGCACGAGCGCCGTGAGGACCTCCGCGCAGATCGCCATCGCGGTCTCCTCGGGCGTACGGGCCCCGATGTCCAGGCCGATCGGCCCGTGAATCCTCCCGACGTGCTCCTCGCCGAGGCCCGCCTCGGCGAGCCCGGCGGCCCGGCGTTCCTGCGTGTGCCGGGAGCCGAGCGCTCCGACGTACGGGATCCCGGAGCTCAGCGCGGCGTGGAGGGCCGGCACGTCGACGTCGGGTTCATGGCTCAGCATGACCAGACAGGCGGCGGCCGGGCGCTCGGCGAGCAGCTTGCCGGCGTCCTCGGCGGTCGCGGTGACCGTGGCCTGCCAGCGGAGCAACCCGGCCTGGGCGACGAGGAGTTCGGCGAGCTCACCGCCGCCGACGATGACGAGGTGCGGGATCGCGGGGCAGGTCTCGATGAGGACGAGTCCGGCGTCGGTGGCGTGCACCTCGCGCCCGGCGCGCCGGCGGCCGAGCAGTTCCCGGGCCTGGGCGGCGGCCTGCGGCGGCACGTCCGGCCCGTCGGTGCTCCCGCCGGGCGTCACGACGGTACTGACGGCATGCGTGCGCCGCTCGTCGAGCCAGGTGATCAGCGCGGCGTCGGCCCCGGCGGCGAGCAGCTCCCACCAGCGGGCGGGCACGGCGGGCAGCGGCTGCAGCAGGATCTCGGCCTGTCCCCCGCAGGTCAGCCCCGCGTCCCGTACGCCCTGGTCGTGCACGGCGACGGCGCACACCCGGGCGGTGTGCCCGGCGGCGAGCCCGGCGCCCTCGGCGGCCAGCTGCCGGTCGAAGGCGCCGCGGTAGAGCGTGCCGTGACACTTCCCGTCGGCGTCGATCAGCAGCGCGTCCCCGGGCCGCCGGGCCCCGAAGCCCCGCTCGGTGACGGGCCGCGCGAGCACCGCCGTACGCCCCTGGGCCGCCCACTGCCGTGCCGTCCTCGCCAGTTCACGCATGGATTCAGCGTAGTCCGCAGGTCAGTAGACGTCCCTCACGTATTTCTTCTCGGTCGACAGCTGCTTCACGTACGCCGCCGCTCCCGCCTCGTCCATTCCGCCGTGCACCACGGCGATGTCCCGCAGCGCCCGGTCGACGTCCTTCGCCATCCGGGAGGCGTCGCCGCAGACGTAGAAGTGCGCGCCGTCCTGGAGCCAGGACCACAGCTGCGGCCCGTGCTCGCGCATCCGGTCCTGTACGTAGACCTTCGCGCGCTGGTCGCGGGAGAACGCGGTGTCGAGGCGGTCGAGGGTGCCGTCGGCGAGGAAGCCGGTGAGCTCCTCCTCGTAGTAGAAGTCCGTCGCCCGGTGCTGTTCGCCGAAGAACAGCCAGTTGGGGCCCCGGTGGCCGAGGGCGCGCCGCTGTTCCAGGAAGCCGATGAAGGGGGCGACGCCCGTGCCGGGGCCGACCATCACCATCGGGGTGGCCGGGTCGGCGGGCGGACGGAAGTGGGCGGAGCGCTGGACGTGCACGGGGACGGGGGTGTCCGGGTCGGCGTCGGCCAGGAACGGGGAGCAGACGCCCTGGCGGGCGCGGCCGGCCAGGTTCTCGTAGCGGACGACGGAGACGGTGAGCGAGACCAGGTGGGGGTCGGTCAGGGGGCTCGACGATATGGAGTACAGGCGCGGCTGCAAGCGGCCGAGTGTCTCCGCCCACTCCTGCGCGGCTGCCCGTACCCCGTGCTCGGCGACGACGTCCACGGCCTGCCGGCCCCACGACCACTGCGCCAGCCCGTCCTTGTTGTCGGGGCGCATGAGCTTCTTCAACTCCCGTGGGTCCCGGGCCCGTTCAGTGACGAAGCGGAGGAGGCCGGGGGTGATGCGGGTGATGTCGAGGTGGCGGAGGAGCGCTTCGTGGAGGGGGAGTTCGCCTACGCCGTTCAGGTCGACCGCGCTGTCGGGGGCGAGGCCGGTGACGCTCAGCCATTCCGCCACCAGGGCACGGGAGTTGAGCGGGCGGACGCCCAGCGCGTCGCCCGCCTCGTAGAGCAGCGGCGTCTCGCTGTCGCGGGTGTCGAAGGTGAACCGGCGCACCTCCTTGCCGGCACCGGGGAGGCTGAGGAGACGGTTGCCGGTGAGGCGGGCGAGGACGGGGGCGGGTTTCCTGGAGCGGGGGGCGAGGGCCGGAGCGGCGGCTGCGGAGGCCGAGGTGACGGGCGGCGCGAGCGCGGGGCCCGCTTGCCCTGCGGGGGCAAGGCCTCCCACCGCACCGGCACGCCCGTCGGCCGCGCCCACAAGCCCTCCCGACGGCGCTCCCGCGAGCCCCAAAGCACCCGTGTGGCCATCCGGCGCACCCGCGAGCCCCAGGACGCCCGACTGACCATCCGCCGTACCCGCAAACCCCACAGCGCCCGACTGCCCATCCGGCGCACCCGCGAGCCCGACAGCGCCCGCCTGTCCTTCCGCCGTGCCGGACAGCGCTGTCAGTACCTGGTCCAGCCAGCCGTGGGCCGCGGCCTCGTAGTCCGGTTCGCAGTCCGTGCGTGGGGCCAGCCGCAGGCCGCCGAGTTCGTCGAGGCGCTGGTCGAGGCGGCGGCCGTGGCCGCAGAAGTCGTCGTACGACGAGTCGCCGAAGGCCAGGACGGCGAAGCGACGGCCCTCCATGCGGGGGCCGTCCGGGGCGGCCAGGGTCTCCCAGAAGCCGGAGCCGTTGTCGGGGGCGTCGCCGTCGCCGAAGGTGCTGGTGATCAGGAGCAGGTCGGCGCCGGGCGGCAGCGCCGCGGGGTCGGCCTCGTCCATGCCGAGCAGGGACGGGGCGTGCCCGAGGGCCTTGAGCCGCTCGGCGGTCGCGGCGGCGAAGTCCTCCGCGTTGCCGGTCTGCGAGACCCAGAGGACGACGACCTCACGGCCCACGACGACGGCTCCGGCGGACGGCGCGGGCAGCGGTGCCGGGGCCGCCGTCCTGGAGTACATCCCGGCGAGTACGCCGTTCACCCACAGGGCGTGGTCGGGGCTGAAGGGCGCGTCGGGCGGGAGGACGGGCACGCCGGAGGCGCCGGAGGGGATGCCGGCGAGGAAGCCCACCAGGTACTGCCGTTCCTGCGCGGTCAGCACGGGCGGCGGAGCGGGTTCGAGCCCGAACACACCGGCGGCGGACGCGGCCGCGACGGGCACGAGTTCCGCGGTCTCCTCAACCACCGGCTCCGCGACCGGAGTTCGTACCGTCACCGGCGTCGACACCTTGGTCAGCGACACCGCGCACACCTTCAACTCGGGCTGGAAGGACAGCGGATCGACCGCGTCGCTGGTGACGGCGTTGACGCTGAGGTACTCGCCGAACAGGTCGTTCCAGTGGAAGGGTGCGAAGCAACTCCCCTGCCGTACGCGGTCGGTGACCACCGCGGGCAGCACGGCCCGGCCGCGCCTGGAGGCGACCTCCACCGAGTCGCCGTCGGCGACGCCGAGTTCGGCCGCGTCCTGCGGGTGCAGCTCCACGAAGGGGCCGGGGTTGAGCTTGTTGAGCCTGGGCACCTTCGCCGTCTTGGTCAGCGTGTGCCACTGGTGCTGCAGACGCCCGGTGTTGAGGACGAACGGGTAGTCGTCGTCCGGCATTTCGGCGGCCGGCAGGTGCGGCCGGGCGAAGAAGGCGGCGCGTCCGCTCGCGGTCGGGAAGCTCAGGGAGCCGTTCTCATCGACGTACCGGATCGGATTGCGGTCGGGCCCGTCGGCGCTCGGCGCGGGCCACTGCACCGGGGTCTCGCGCAGCCGCTCGTACGTCACTCCGCGCAGGTCCCAGCCCGTCTTCGGGTTCCAGGCCCGCTTGATCTCCTCGAAGATCTCCTCGGCGCTGTCGTACGAGAAGCCGTCCTCGTACCCCATCTCGCGTGCGACGGCGGCGATGATCCGCCAGTCGGCCATGGCCTCGCCGGGCGGGTCGGCGGCCGGGCGGGCGAGGGTGAGGTTGCGTTCGCTGTTGATGAGGACGCCCTCGGTCTCGGTCCACAGGGCGGCGGGCAGCACGATGTCGGCGTAGGCGTTGGTCTCGGTGTCGGCGAAGACGTCCTGGGTGACGACGAACTCGGCGGCCTCCAGGCCCTCGATGACCGTCTTGCGGTTGCCGACGGAGGCGACGGGGTTGGTGCAGATGATCCAGCAGGCCTTGATCTCGCCGTCGGCCATCTTGCGGAACATCTCGACGGTGCCCTTGCCGACGCCGTCGGCGCGGATCGTGCCCGCGTCCAGGCCCCACAACTCCTCGACGAACGCCCGCTCTTCGGGGACGAGGACAGACCGCTGGCCTGGAAGCCCGGGACCCATGTAGCCCATCTCCCGGCCACCCATGGCGTTGGGCTGCCCGGTGAGGGAGAACGGTCCGCTGCCCGGCCGGCAGATCGCGCCCGTCGCGAGGTGCAGGTTCACCAGGGCGTTGGTGTTCCAGGTGCCGTGCGTGGACTGGTTCAGGCCCATGGTCCAGCAGCTGGTCCACTCCCCCGCCTCGCCGATCAGCCGGGCGGCCTCGCGGATGTCGGCCTCGGGGATGCCGGTGATCCCGGCGACGGTGGCGGGCGGGTAGTCGGCGAGGAAGGCCGGCATCTCGTCCCAGCCGTCGGTGTGGCGCGCGATGAACTCGGGGTCGGTGTGCCCGTTCTCGTACAGCAGGTGCAACAGCCCGTTGAGGAGCGCGAGATCGGTGCCCGGCCTGATCTGCAGGAAAAGGTCCGCCTTCTCGGCGGTGGCGCTGCGGCGCGGGTCGACGACGATGAGCTTGGCGCCGGCCGACTTCACCCGGTCCATCATCCGCAGGAACAGAATCGGATGGCAGTCGGCCATGTTGGAGCCGATGACGAAGAAGAGGTCGGCCTTGTCGAGATCCTGGTACGAGCCGGGCGGACCGTCGGCGCCCAGGGACAGCTTGTAGCCCGTGCCCGCGCTGGCCATGCACAGCCGCGAGTTGGACTCGATCTGGTTCGTCCGGACGAAGCCCTTGGCCAGCTTGTTCGCCAGGTACTGCGCCTCCAGGCTCATCTGTCCCGAGACATAGAGGGCGACGGCGTCGGGCCCGTGCTCGTCGATGATCGCGCGCAGCCGCCGGGCCGTCGCGGAGATCGCCGCGCCGACGCCGGACGGCACCGGCTCCTCGCCGCGCTCGGGCCGGACGAGGGCGGTGGTCAGCCGGCCGGGTGCGGCGAGCATGTCGGCGGTGGTCGCGCCCTTGGTGCACAGCCGGCCGAAGTTCGCCGGGTGCTCCTTGTCGCCGGAGGCCTTCAGGACGGTACGGCGGCCGTCGGGGCCCATGCCGACGTCCAGGACGAGACCGCAGCCCACACCGCAGTAGGAGCAGACCGTCCGCACCTTCGTGACCGTCGTCGAGTCGGCGTTCCGCGAGTCCGGCGCGGCCACGGGCACCCCCTGCCTCTCCTGCTTCGTTCCGTGCGGGTGGATCTTCACCGACGGTACGAAATGCCCATTACACGGGTGTCTCCTGAGCCAGTCGTCAGGGGTTACACCGGGCGCACAGGGGCGGCGGGTGCGGTGTGAGAGGCCGGCTCCGGTCGCCGCCCAGGCATATGCATTCACGAGGATTACGTGAAAAAGAAATGCCGTACGCGTTCGAATTCACGTTCCCTGCCTTTTCTTCACGAAATGCAATGCGCGGATTGGGGTGGGGAGGTCCGTTCTCACAGCACACCCTCTGCCGAAAATGAGGCAATGAAACGGCCGATTAACTGACGCGTAGCGGACGGGAATCGTCACGTCGGTGCACTCCTGGTCACCGCCGTTCCACGCACAGCGTCAGGAGGGACCATGTCCTTCTTCGCCAGGGCGTCCTGGCCAGGAGACCATCGCGACGAGATCGTGGCGGGCGCGCTCGTCGCCGCCGTGGTCGTCGTCCTCGGCTACGCCTCGGGCATCGGAGCCCCGGCACCGACGACCGTCACGACCACCTCACCCCCGGCATCCGGGGCCTCACCGACACCCCACCGGCCCACCTCCCGCTCCGAGACCGGCCCACCCGACACCGGCGCCGCCGCCGGGACATCGGGCGGCGGCTACTGGGCGGGCGGGAGCGCCGCCGGAGTCCCCGTGGCCGGCAGCACGCCGTCCGCGGGCGGCAGCGACGGCCACGACCACGGCACCGGCCCTACGAACACGCCCTCGCCCTCGGCCACGTCCTCCCCCACGCCTGCCCCCACCCCCTCCCCCACCGCCACGGACAGTTGCGACGAGGGCGAAGTCCGCCTCGTGAAGCCCCTGTTGAACGGCCTGACCACCCCGGTGACGGGCGTCCTCGACAGCCTGTTGGCGCCGACCCCCTCCCCCAAGGAATCGTCCGACACCCAGTCCTCCCTCTGCGTCGGCGTGGCCGCCTCACCCTCGCTCCTCCCGGAGGTGCTCCCGTGAGACGCCGTGCCCCCGCGCTCCTCACCGTCCTGCTGGCCGCCCTCGCCGCCATACTGCTCGCCGCGCCGCCCGCGTCGGCCCACACGGAGCTGGAGTCCTCCGCCCCGGCCGACGGCGCCCGGCTCGCGCGCACCCCGGCCACCGTGCGGCTCGCCTTCAGCGAGCCGGTGGAGCTTCACGACGTCCATGTCACCGTGGGCGGCAGGAAGTCGGCCGTTTCCCGGAGCAGCGGTCACGGCAGCCGCGCCGTCGAGGTGACCGTCCCGAAGACGTCCGGGCGGAGCCGGGTTGCTCTGACTTGGCAGGTACTTGACATGGAGGACGGGCATCCCACGTCCGGGACGCTCTCCTTCCGCCTCAGCGCGAAGGCCGCGCCCGCTGCCGCCGCCCCGGCGGCCCCGCAGCCGTCCCGGGCCGTGCACGCCGCCTGGGCGACCGTCCGCTGGGCCGGCTACCTCGCCCTCGCGGTGTACGTCGGCGGCCTGGCCTTCCTCGCGCTGCTCTGGCCGCAGGGCGCGCTGGACCGCCGTACCCGCCGCGTCCTCACGCTCTCCTGGGCGACCGGGCTCGCGGCGAGTCTGCTCGCACCGGGGCTCCAGGGGGCGTACGGGACGCTGGGCACGCTCGGTGCGGTGTTCCAACGGGCCACCTACGCCGATCTGTTGGGCACCCAGGTCGGTGTCGTGGCCGCCTGCCGGGTGCTGATGTGGGTGCTCGCCGCGATCGTCCTGGCCGCCGTCCTGCAGGGCGGGGACCGGGCCGCGCGCTCGCCCGGCTGGCGGGTCGGCGCGCTGGCCGTGGCGCTCGGGCTGCTCCGTACGACGAGCATGACCGGGCACAACTCCGAGGGCACGCACCCCGGTTGGGGCGCGGTGGCCGACGTGGTCCATCTGCTCGGCGTCTCGTTGTGGCTCGGCGGTCTGACGCTGCTGCTGGTCGGGGTGCTGCCCCGGCGCCGGCCCGCGGAACTGTCGGCCGTGGTGTCCGGCTACTCCACGCTGGCCGGGGTGTCGGTGGCCGCGATCGTGGCCGCGGGGGCGGTGCTGACCTGGCAGGTCGTGGGCTCCTTCGGCGCCCTGCTGCACACCGGTTACGGCCGCCTCCTCCTGCTCAAACTCGCCGTGCTGGCCCTGGTGCTGCTGCTCGCGCAGCGCAGCCGGGGCTGGGTGAAGACACGGCTCGACATCGCCGTACTGCTGCGCGGCGACCGCGTCACCGTACGGCCCTTCGTCCACTCGGTCGCGGCCGAGACGGGGCTCGTCCTCGTCGTACTGGCCGCCACGAGTCTGCTGGTCACGTCCGCTCCCGGCCGCTGACCGGCACCTGTCCCACCCCCTCGCCGTACCGGCGAATCTCACAAGGGAGACGCACCACCATGCACACAGAGGAAACCACCGCACCCCCGGCCGGCCACCGGCGCTCCCGGGTGGGCAACCGGGCGCTGCTGGCCACCGGTCTGGGCGCCGGTCTCGCGGCCGTCGCCTGTCTCGGTCTGCTGCAGGCGTCCACCGGCGCGGCTGCCCCGCAGACCGCCCAACCGGCCGCCGAGGCCCAGTCGATGGCGGACATGGACCAGACGGCCACGGACGCCGCGGCGGCCGACTACACCATCGAGATCAAGGACATGGCCTTCGCGCAGCCGAAGCTGACGGTGAAGGTCGGCCAGACCGTGAAGTGGGTCAACGAGGACTCCGCTCCGCACACGGTCACCACCACCAGCGGCCCGGCCAAGTTCGACTCGGGAACGCTGGAGAAGGGCGACAGCTGGTCGTACACCTTCACCAAGGCCGGTACCTACGACTACTACTGCGCGGTCCACCCGGACATGACGGCGTCCGTCACCGTGGTGGCGGACGACAGCGGGGGCAGTTCGGGCGGGTCCACCGGTGGCTCGACGGGCGGCTCGACCGGAGGTTCGACGGGCGGTACGACCGGCGGCTCCACCGGGGGCGGCACGGGCGGGTCGAGTGGCGGGTCCACCAGCGGGGGCAGCAGCTCCGGCGGTACGAGCGGTGGCGGCGACGGCGGCGACGAGCAGTGCGTCAGCGTCCAGCAGGTGCTGCTGCCGATCCTCCAGCACATCGACAAGGCGCATCTGGAGGAGTCCCCGGGCCAGCAGGTCCAGGACGCGCTGAACCTCGACAGCTACATCAAGATGCACACCGTCTGGCTGGAGTCGATCCTCACGCCCGCGGTCAACGGCGCCGGCAGCGTCTCCGACGACACGCTGAGCGTGCTGCTCCAGCACATCAACTCGGCGCACCTGGAGGAGTCTCTGGGCCAACAGGTCGCGGACATCCTCGACCCGGACGCCTACGTGAAGATGCACACCGTCTGGGCCGAGCACCTGCTCGCCCCGACCGAGGAGTACATCACCAACTCCTGCTGATCCCCCGGCAGGACGCGACGGGCCGGCCGAGTCGCAGTCGGCCGGCCCGCCGCCGCTCCATTCTCCCCGCCCGTCACTCCGCCCGAACCACCGAGGTGCCGAGATGACCACCGAGACCCTCCCCACCGTCCCCCTGCCGCCGCCCCGCCCGGGCCCGGACTGGCTGCCCGACCCCGGCACCTACACCGCCGCCCCGGACCGCTGCATCGCCGAACTCACCGCCCGTTTCGGCCCGTTGACCATCCTGCGGCGCCGGCTCACCGCGCTGGACGCGACCCTCACCGTGGCGCACGACTCCGACGACTGCGTGCTGAGCCTGGAGCTGGCCGGCCGACCGCTCGGCGGCCGGGTGCTCAGCTTCGTCAGTACGAGTCTCACGCCCACGGACGAGGCCACCCGGCTGCACGTCCCCGGCGAACTCGCCCTGGCCGCGGACCCGGTGCCGGGCGTCTTCGGCTTCCGCGTCGTCGAGCGCACCGCCGACCGGCTGCTGCTCCTGGGCACGCTCGGCCTGCCGTACCGCCGCTTGCGCGCAACCGGCCTCACCCTGCCCCGCATTCGCCCCGCAGACCGCATCCGGCTGCTCATCGCCGCGGAGTTCGCATGCCCCGCCTGACCTCCCTGCTCGCCGCGCTCTTCCTCGCGGGCACCGCCCTGGTCCTGCCCGCCGAACCGGCGCGGGCGGCCATCACCCACCAAGTCGCCATGTCCGGCTACGCGTTCGCACCGCGGAGCCTGACCATCACGGCCGGGGACACCGTCACCTGGACCAACCAGGACCAGGCACCGCACGACGTGAAGACCACGTCCGGCCCGGCCGCCGTCCACTCGCCGATGCTGAGCAAGGGCGGCAGCTGGAGCCACACCTTCACGACGCCGGGGACGTACGGCTACGTCTGCACGGTGCATCCGAACATGACGGCCCAGCTGGTGGTGCGGCCCGCGCCCGCCCCGACGGTGCACACCCACCCGACGACCCCGGCCGCGGCGGCCACGCCGACGCCCGCCCGGCGCTCCGCCCCGGCAGCCATGCCGTCCATGGACATGACCCACGCCGACCACGCGCCCCACAGCGCGGAGCCCGCCGTACCGGCGTCCGGGGCCGTGTCCCCCTCGCCCACGGCCACGCCGACGGCCGAGCCCGCGCCCGACCTGCAGAACGCCGCGTCCACCACCCGCCCCCTCGACCCCCTGCTCCTCCTCACCGGCGCGGTCGCGGGCGTGGCGGTCCTGTGCCTGCTGCTGGTGGGCTCCCGGTCGGCCGCCGCGCGGAGCCAGAGCCCCGGAGGTGACTGACGTCACACCTGGACCGGAGTCATCCAGAGAACCAGCGGCACCCCGGCGCCCACGGTCACCCCGTGGGCGCCTGCCCGTGCCCGGGGTACACCGTGCGTCCCGCCGGTCACCCCCACGACACCAGACTTGTACGGTTCGTTTTCTTGAACCATTCGTGTTTGTGCGGGTAGGTTGGCCCCATGACTTCACCCCAGCCCCCGACCACCGCCGATGAGCTGCGCGGTGCCGGTCTGCGGGTGACCGCCGCCCGCGTCGCCCTGCTCGAGACCGTTCGCCAGGGTGACCACCTGGGCGTCGAGGCGATCGCCTCCGGCGTGCGCGAGCGCGTGGGCCACATATCGCTGCAGGCCGTGTACGAGGCACTCCACGCCCTCACCACGGCCGGCCTCGTCCGCCGCATCGAGCCGCCGGGCAGCCCGGCCCGGTTCGAGGGCAGGGTCGGGGACAACCACCACCACCTCGTCTGCCGGTCCTGCGGCGCCGTCTTCGACGTCGACTGCGCGGTCGGCCACGCCCCCTGTCTCACCGCTTCGGACGACCGAGGCTTCGCGATCGACGAGGCCGAGGTCATCTACTGGGGCCTGTGCCCCGACTGTTCCACCGCACGCACGGCCTGAGCACCAACCCCCCGGAAGGATTCCCATGTCTGAGAACAACGCCGCAGAGGCGAAGTGCCCGGTAGCGCACGACGGGCGAGCCCTGCACCCCACCCAGGGCGGCGGCAACCGCCAGTGGTGGCCGGAGCGCCTCAACCTGAAGATCCTCGCCAAGAACCCGGCCGTGGCGAACCCGCTCGGTGAGGAGTTCGACTACGCCGAGGCCTTCAACAGCCTGGACCTGGCGGCCGTGAAACAGGACATCGCCGAGGTTCTGACGGACTCCAAGGACTGGTGGCCGGCCGACTTCGGCAACTACGGCCCGCTGATGATCCGTATGGCCTGGCACTCCGCGGGCACCTACCGCATCTCCGACGGCCGCGGCGGCGCCGGCGCCGGCCAGCAGCGCTTCGCGCCGCTGAACAGCTGGCCGGACAACGGCAACCTGGACAAGGCCCGCCGTCTGCTGTGGCCGGTCAAGAAGAAGTACGGCAAGAGCCTGTCCTGGGCCGACCTGATGATCCTCACCGGCAACGTCGCCCTGGAGCAGATGGGCTTCACGACGTTCGGCTTCGGCGGCGGCCGCGAGGACGTCTGGGAGTCGGAGGAGGACGTCTACTGGGGCCCGGAGACGGTGTGGCTGGACGACCAGCGCTACACCGGCGACCGCGAGCTGGAGAGCCCGCTCGGCGCGGTCCAGATGGGTCTGATCTACGTCAACCCGGAGGGCCCGAACGGCAACCCGGACCCGATCGCCGCGGCCCGCGACATCCGTGAGACCTTCCGCCGGATGGCGATGAACGACGAGGAGACCGTCGCCCTCATCGCCGGTGGCCACACCTTCGGCAAGACCCACGGCGCCGGCCCGGCGGAGAACGTCGGCGCCGACCCCGAGGCCGCCCCCATCGAGGCCCAGGGCCTCGGCTGGGCCTCCACCTACGGCACCGGCAAGGGCGGCGACGCGATCACCTCCGGCCTGGAGGTCACCTGGACCGCCACGCCGACCCAGTGGAGCAACGGCTTCTTCAAGAACCTCTTCGAGTACGAGTACGAGCTGTCGGCGAGCCCGGCCGGCGCCCACCAGTGGGTCGCGAAGGACGCCGAGGCGATCATCCCCGACGCGCACGACCCGTCGAAGAAGAAGCTCCCGACGATGCTCACGACGGACCTCTCGCTGAAGTTCGACCCGATCTACGCCGAGATCTCGCGCCGCTTCTACGAGAACCCGGACCAGTTCGCGGACGCCTTCGCCCGCGCCTGGTACAAGCTCACCCACCGTGACATGGGCCCGAAGTCGCTCTACCTCGGCCCGGAGGTCCCGGAGGAGACCCTGCTGTGGCAGGACCCGCTGCCGGAGGCCGAGGGCGAGCCGATCGACGCCGCCGACGTGGCGGCCCTGAAGGCCAAGCTGCTCGAGTCGGGCCTGTCCGTCTCGCAGCTGGTCACCACCGCGTGGGCGTCGGCCTCGACGTACCGCAACAGCGACAAGCGCGGCGGTGCCAACGGCGCCCGCATCCGCCTGCAGCCGCAGGCCGGCTGGGAGGTCAACCAGCCCGACGAGCTCGCGCAGGTCCTGCGGGTCCTGGAGGGCATCCAGGCCGGCTTCAACACCGGCGCGAAGAAGGTCTCCCTGGCCGACCTGATCGTCCTCGGCGGTGCCGCGGGCGTGGAGAAGGCCGCCAAGGACGCCGGCTACGACATCGAGGTGCCCTTCACCCCGGGCCGTGTGGACGCCACGGACGAGCACACGGACGCGGAGTCCTTCGCCGCGCTCGAGCCCACCGCGGACGGCTTCCGCAACTACCAGGGCAAGGGCAACCGCCTGCCGGCCGAGTACCTGCTGCTCGACAAGGCGAACCTGCTCGGCCTGAGCGCGCCCGAGATGACCGTCCTCGTCGGCGGCCTGCGGGTCCTGGGCACGAACTACCAGAACACCGCGTACGGCGTCTTCACCGAGACCCCGGGCAAGCTGACGAACGACTTCTTCGTCAACCTGCTCGACCTGGGCACGACGTGGAAGTCGGTCTCCGAGGACCAGACGGTCTTCGAGGGCCGTGACGACGCGACCGGCGAGGTCAAGTGGACCGGCACCCGTGCCGACCTCGTCTTCGGCTCGAACTCCGAGCTGCGCGCCCTCGCCGAGGTCTACGCCTCGGACGACGCGAAGGAGAAGTTCGTGAACGACTTCGTCGCCGCCTGGGTGAAGGTGTCGAACGCGGACCGCTTCGACATCGCCTGACCCGATCCGGTCACACGGCGTCCGGTCCGTCCCGCAGGGGGCGGGCCGGACGCCGCTTTTCCCGCCCGTTTCCGCTCCGCGTCTTCTGCCCGTACGTGCTCCGCCAGCGCGCCCGGTGCCGGGCGTCGCCCTGGCCGGAACCGTTCACGCCCATCAGCGAGGGCAGCGAGGCACCGCTGTTCCACAGCCCCAGCAGGTCGCGGTTGACGGCGATGATGCCGTTCCCGACCACGACGTCCATGGCCTTGTCGCTGAACCGGGTCGTCGTCACGAACACCGCGACATCGGCCCCGAAGTGCACCTTCGAGCCGAGCAGATCCCGCACCTCCCGGCTGGCGATGACGGCGCTGGGCGCGTACCGCTTGCACTGCACGACCATGCTCCGCCCGTCCGGCAACCGCCCGACCACGTCGGCCCCCTGATCGCCGGACCCGCCGACCCGCCGCACGTCGGCGCACCCGTCCCGCCGGCACAGCGCTGCCACCAGGTCCTCGAACTCCGTGCCGGTCATGCCGTCCACCTCGGCCAGGGTCCGGTGCCCGGCGGCCACCGCGTCCTCCCGCCGCCACTCCCGGTCCCGGCCGCGCACCAGCCGGTCCGTGCGCCACAGCCACCAGCCGAGCCCGCCTGCCGCCGCGAGGGCGGCGAGTGCGACGACGTACACCCAGATCCGTGACCAGAACACGGCGAGCACGAGGAGGCCGAGCAGCAGCGCGCCGCCGGACGGGAGCGTCCGCCCTCGCGTCCTCCGCCGTCTCCGTGTCTTGCGTCGCGCAGCCATCCGCACCCCCCGGTCGGTCCCTGCCTCGCAGTGTGGACACCGTCCGGGCGGGCTGAAAGGGCGCACATCGGCCAAGACGGCCGAAGAGGGATGTCCGGGCCTTCCGCGTCATTGCGCCCGCGCTGCCGGGGTACCCGGTGGCCCGTCCGGACAGGGAAACGCGGCAGCCCGGAGGCCGACCCATGAGTGAGCGCGTCCACGAATCGAACCTCGACAGCCTGGTCAGGGCCCTGCGGGCCGAGACCGACGCCGAGGTCCGCTTCGATCCCGGCAGCCGGGGCGCGTACTCCACCGACGGCTCCAACTACCGGCAGCTCCCGCTCGGCGTGGTCGTCCCCCGCACCGTCGAGGCCGGCGCGCACGCCGTGCAGGTGTGCGCCCGCTTCGACGTGCCGGTGCTCTCGCGCGGCGGCGGCACCAGCCTCGCCGGGCAGACGACGAACGCGGCCGTGGTGATCGACTGGAGCAAGTACTGCCACGCCCTGGTCGCCGTCGATCCCGCGGCCCGCACCTGTGTGGTGGAGCCGGGCATCGTCCTGGACGAACTGAACCGGCGGCTAGCCGACCATGATCTGAAGTTCGGCCCGAAGCCCTCGACGCACAGCCACTGCGCGCTCGGCGGGATGATCGGCAACAACTCGTGCGGGGCCTCCGCGCAGGCGTACGGCAAGACGGTCGACAACGTGCGCCGCCTTGAGGTGCTGACGTACGACGGGCTGCGGATGTGGGTGGGGCCCACCTCGAAGGTGGAGCGGGCGCGGATCGCCGCGGAGGGCGGCCGGCGGGCCGAGGTGTACGACGGTCTGGACCGGCTCGTCGACGAGTACCTGGCGGACATCCGGCGCGGCTTCCCGAAGATCCCGCGCCGGGTCTCCGGCTACAACCTCGACT
This sequence comes from Streptomyces sp. NPDC047081, assembly GCF_040643775.1. Lineage (NCBI taxonomy): Bacteria > Bacillati > Actinomycetota > Actinomycetes > Kitasatosporales > Streptomycetaceae > Streptomyces > Streptomyces sp. NPDC047081. Next base: position 254,337 of record NZ_JBEYUY010000014.1, read on the forward strand.
CGCTGCTGCCGGAGAACGGCCTCGACGTGGCCAGGGCCCTGGTCGGCAGCGAGGGCACCCTGGTGACCGTCCTGCACGCGGAGCTGGACCTGGTTCCGGTGCCGCCGTACGAGTCGCTGCTGGTGCTCGGTTACGACGACATCTGCCGGGCCGCCGACGACGTGCCCCATCTGCTGGAGCACTGCTCGCCCGGCCAACTGGAGGCGCTGGACGGGCGGATGGCGCAGCTGATGCGCGAGGAGCACGCCTACCTCGACTCGCTGGACACCCTGCCGGACGGGGACAGCTGGCTGCTGGTGCAGTTCACCGGGGACAGCCGCGACGACGTCGACGAACAGGCGCATGCCCTGCTGAAGGCGATCGGCCGGTCCGAGAAGGACGCCTCGGTCGCCTTCTCCGACGATCCGCAGCGCGAGCAGAAGATGCTCAGGGCCCGGGAGGCCGGGCTCGGGGTGACCGCGCGTCCGCCGGACGACCGGGAGACCTGGGAGGGCTGGGAGGACTCGGCCGTACCGCCGGAGCGGCTCGGCGACTATCTCCGGGACCTGAAGCGGCTGTTCGCGGAGTTCGACTACAACCACCCTTCTCTGTACGGGCACTTCGGGCAGGGGTGTGTGCACACGCGGATCCCCTTCGGGATGAAGACCGCGCAGGGTGTGGCGGACTTCCGGCGGTTCGTGGAGCGGGCCGCCGACCTCGTCGCCTCCTACGGCGGCTCGCTCTCCGGGGAGCACGGGGACGGGCAGGCGCGGGGCGAGCTGCTGACCCGGATGTTCGGCGAGCGGCTGGTGGCCGCCTTCGGGGAGTTCAAGGCCCTGTTCGACCCGGGCGACCGGATGAACCCCGGCAAGGTCGTCGACCCCCAACCGGTCGACGGACAGCTGCGGTTGGGCCCCGCCTGGCGGCCGGCCGCCGAGGAGACCCGCTTCGGCTATCCGGAGGACGACCACTCCTTCACCCAGGCGGTGCTGCGCTGTGTCGGCATCGGCAACTGCCGCTCCCACCAGGGCGGGGTGATGTGCCCCTCGTACCGGGTCACGAAGGAGGAGGAGCACTCGACGCGGGGCCGGGCCCGGCTGCTGTTCGAGATGCTCGGCGGGCACGCCGACTCGGCGGTGACCGACGGCTGGCGCTCGACCGAGGTGCGCGACGCGCTCGATCTGTGCCTGGCCTGCAAGGGCTGCAAGTCGGACTGTCCGACGGGCGTCGACATGGCCACGTACAAGGCGGAGTTCCTCGCCCACCACTACGAACGCCGGCTGCGTCCCGCCGCCCACTACTCGATGGGCTGGCTGCCCCTGTGGTCCCGACTGGCCACCCACGCACCGGCCTTGGCGAACAGCGCGCTGCACGCCCCGCTCCTCGGCCGGGCGGGCAAGCGGCTCGCCGGGGTGGACGAGGCGCGGCAGGCCCCGGTGTTCGCCGGGCGGTCCTTCGTACGGTGGTGGCGGGCCCGTGGCGGGGAGCAGCCGGACCCGGCCGATCCGTCGACGGTGGTCCTCTGGCCGGACACCTTCAGCAACTTCTTCCACCCGTCGGTGGCGATGTCGGCGGTACGGGTCCTGGAGGACGCCGGGTTCCGGGTCGCCGTGCCGACCAGGCCCGTGTGCTGTGGACTGACCTGGATCTCCACGGGTCAACTGGACGTCGCCAAGCGGGTGTTGCGGCGGACGTTCGACGTCCTGCGGCCGTATCTCGACGCGGGCACGCCGGTCGTCGGCCTGGAGCCGTCCTGCACGGCCGTGTTCCGCTCCGACGCGCCCGAGCTGCTGCCGGACGACCAGGACGCGGGGCGGCTGGCCGGGCAGGTGCGCACCTTCGCGGAGCAGCTCGTGCGGTACGCGCCCGACGGGTGGCGGCCGCCGGAGCTGGGGCGCTCGGCGACCGTGCAGACCCACTGCCACCAGCACGCCGTACTGAAGTCCGACGCCGACCACGAGCTCATGCGCCGCGCCCATCTCGACGCCGACGTCCTGGACGAGGGCTGCTGCGGGCTCGCCGGCAACTTCGGCTTCGAGCGCGGCCACCACGAAGTCTCCCTGGCCGTAGGCGAGTTGGGCGTGCTGCCCGCCGTGCGCGCCGCCGCTCCCGACGCGCTGCTGCTGGCCGACGGGTTCAGCTGCCGTACCCAGATCGACCAGGGCGGCACCGGGCGGCACGCCCTGCACCTGGCCGAGGCGCTCGCCCTCGGCCTGGACGGCCCGCTGCCGGGCGAGCGGCCGGAGCGCCTGGCCGACCGGCCCGAACGCCCCCCGCGCACGGCCCGCTGGGCCACCACCGCGCTCACCGCGACCGCAGCGGCGGCGGGCGGCCGGGAGGCGCTGCGACTTCTGCGCCGCCATCCGTGAAATCACCCCAACTGCACATGACTTGACATCACGTCACGAAGGGAACCGACCATGTCGACGAAGGTCTCCGACTACATCCTCCAGCGGCTGCGCGAATGGGACGTGGACCATGTCTTCGCCTATCCGGGTGACGGCATCAACGGCCTCCTGGCGGCCTGGGGACGGGCGGAGAACAAGCCCCGCTTCGTGCAGTCGCGCCACGAGGAGATGTCCGCCTTCGAAGCCGTCGGCTACGCCAAGTTCTCCGGCCGCGTCGGCGTCTGCGCCGCCACCTCCGGGCCCGGCGCGATCCATCTCCTCAACGGCCTGTACGACGCCAAGCTCGACCATGTGCCGGTGGTGGCGATCGTCGGGCAGACCAACCGCAGTGCGATGGGCGGCTCCTACCAGCAGGAGGTCGATCTGGTCAGCCTGTACAAGGACGTGGCCTCGGACTTCTGCGAGATGGTCACCGTGCCCGAGCAGCTGCCGAACGTGCTCGACCGGGCCCTGCGCACCGCCGTCGCGCGCCGTTCGGTGACGGCCGTGATCGTCCCGGCCGACGTACAGGAACTCGACTACTCCCCGCCCGAGCACGCCTTCAAGATGGTGCCGTCCAGCCTCGGCATGCCGCACTACGCGCCCGTGCCCGACGACGCGGACCTGCAGAAGGCCGCCGACCTGCTCAACTCCGGCGGTAAGACGGCCATTCTGATCGGCCAGGGCGCACGCGGGGCCCGCACCGAGGTCACCCAGGTCGCCGACCGGCTGGGCGCCGGTGTCGCGAAGGCGCTGCTCGGCAAGGACGCCCTCGACGACGACCTGCCGTACGTCACCGGCGCCATCGGGCTGCTCGGCACCCGGCCGTCGTACGAGATGATGCGGGACTGCGACACGCTGCTCGTGATCGGATCCTCCTTCCCCTACACGCAGTTCCTGCCGCAGTTCGGCAAGGCGCGGGCCGTGCAGATCGACATCGATCCGCACATGGTCGGGCTGCGTTATCCCTTCGAGGTCAACCTCGTCGGTGACGCGGCCGGGACGCTGCGCCGGCTGCTGCCGCTGCTCGACCAGATGGAGGACTCGGCCTGGCGCAAGAAGATCGAGGACAACGTCGCCCACTGGTGGAAGGTCATGGAGCGGCGGGCCGCGGTCGAGGCCGATCCCATCAACCCGGAGCATGTCGCGCACGCCCTGAACGACCTGCTCCCGGAGAACGTGATCCTGGCCGCCGACTCCGGGTCGGCCGCCAACTGGTACGCGCGGCACCTGAAGTTGCGGGGCGCGATGCGCGGTTCGCTGTCGGGGACCCTCGCCACGATGGGGCCGGGTGTGCCGTACGCCATCGGCGCGAAGTTCGCGCACGGCGACCGGCCGGCGATCGCGCTGGTCGGTGACGGTGCCATGCAGATGAACGGCATGGCCGAGCTGATCACGGTCGCCAAGTACTGGCAGGACTGGGCGGATCCGCGGCTGGTCGTCGCCGTCTTCAACAACCAGGATCTGAACCAGGTGACCTGGGAGATGCGGGCGATGTCCGGCGCCCCGCAGTTCCTGCCCTCGCAGTCGATCCCGGACGTCGCCTACGCCGACTTCGCCCGCTCCATCGGTCTGACCGGCATCCGGATCGAGAAGCCGGACGAGGTGGCCGGCGCCTGGCGGACGGCCCTGGCCGCGGACCGCCCGTGCGTCCTCGACTTCGTCACCGACCCCGCCGTACCCCCCATCCCGCCGCACGCCACCCTCGACCAGATCGAGGCGGCGGCGTCCGCGGTCCTCAAGGGCGACAGCGACCGCGCGGCGATGGTCCGCCAGGGCTTCAAGGCAAAGGTCCAGGACTTCCTGCCGCACCGGCATCGGGAGGAGTAGCGGCGCGGGCCGCATGAGATGGAATCGGGTGCCCCTTCGGGTCGGTGGCGGTGGCGGCCAGACTCAGCGTGACGTCCTTCGTACCGAGGTTGCGGTACGTCAGCTGCTTGGTGACCGGGGTGTC
>NZ_JBEYUY010000015.1:0-245083 GCF_040643775.1 Streptomyces sp. NPDC047081
GAGGCGTGCTCGACGGCCTCCAGCTGGTCGGCGAGGACCGACTTGGAGTCGTGCAGCAGGCGGCCGACGAGGGTGGACTTGCCGTCGTCGACGGAACCGGCGGTGGCGAACCGCAGCAGGGTCGTCTCGGTGAGTTCCGTGGTCGTGCTCATGCTTAGAAGTACCCCTCGCGCTTACGGTCTTCCATCGCGGCCTCGGACAGTTTGTCGTCGGCGCGGGTCGCACCGCGCTCGGTCAGCCGGGACGCGGCGATCTCGGCGATCACCTGCTCCAGGGTCACCGCGTCCGAATCGACGGCGCCCGTGCAGGACATGTCACCGACGGTCCGGTAGCGGATGAGCCGCTTCTCGACGGTCTCCCCGTCCTTCGGCCCGCCCCACTCGCCCGCGGTCAGCCACATGTTGCTGCGCAGGAACACGTCACGCTCGTGCGCGAAGTAGATCTCGGGCAGCTCGATGCCCTCGCGGGCGATGTACTGCCAGACGTCCAGCTCGGTCCAGTTGGACAGCGGGAACACGCGGACGTGCTCGCCGGGAGCGTGCCGCCCGTTGTAGAGGTTCCACAGCTCGGGCCGCTGCCGGCGCGGGTCCCACTGCGAGAACTCGTCCCGCAGCGAGAACACCCGCTCCTTGGCCCGGGCCTTCTCCTCGTCGCGCCGCCCGCCGCCGAACACGGCGTCGAAGCGCTCGCTCTGGATCTTCTCCGTCAGCGGCAGCGTCTGCAGCGGGTTACGGGTCCCGTCCGGACGCTCCTTCAGCACACCCCGGTCGATGTAGTCCTGCACCGACGCGACGTGCAGCCGCAGCCCGTGCTTCTCGACCGTGCGGTCGCGGTACTCGATGACCTCGGGGAAGTTGTGCCCGGTGTCCACGTGCAGCAGCGTGAAGGGGACCGCCGCGGGGGCGAAGGCCTTCAGTGCCAGGTGCAGCATGACGATGGAGTCCTTGCCGCCGGAGAACAGGATCACCGGCCGCTCGAACTCACCCGCCACCTCGCGGAAGATGTGGACGGCCTCGGACTCCAGCGCGTCCAGATGGGAGAGCGCGTACGGCGAGGCCGTGCCCTCCGCCACGGTGGCAACGGTCGTCATGCCAGTCCCCTTTCGGTGAGCAGCGCGTGGACCGCGGCCGCGGACTCCTGGACGGTCTGGTGCTGCGACTCGATGCGCAGGTCGGGCGAATCGGGCTCCTCGTAGGGGTCGTCCACCCCGGTGAGCCCGGTCAGCTCGCCCGCCGCCTGCTTGGCGTACAGACCCTTCACGTCGCGTACGGAGCACACGTCGACCGGCGTGGCCACGTGCACCTCGATGTAGGGCGCCCCGCCCTCCTGATGGCGCTTGCGCACCGCCTCGCGGCTGTCGGCGTAGGGCGCGATCACCGGGACCAGCGCCTTGACGCCGTTGCGGGCGAGCAGTTCGGCGAGGAAGCCGATGCGCTGCACGTTGGTGTGCCGGTCCTCGCGGCTGAAACCGAGGCCCGCGGAGATGAACTCGCGGATCTCGTCGCCGTCGAGCACCTCGACGAGGTGGCCCTCCTCGCGCAGCCGGCCGGCCAGCTCGTACGCGATGGTGGTCTTGCCGGCACTCGGCAGACCCGTGAGCCAGACGGTGGCTCCGGTCGTCACGTGTGTCTCCTGAATCGTCGTCATCCGTGCAGCCCGCACTCGGTCTTCGCGCGCCCCGCCCAGCGGCCGGCGCGCGCGTCCTCGCCCGCCAGCACCCGGCGGGTGCAGGGGGCGCAGCCGACGGACGCGTAGCCGTCCATCAGCAGGGGGTTCGTCAGTACGCCGTGCTCGGCGACGTACGCGTCCACGTCGTCCTGGGTCCAGCGGGCGATCGGGGAGATCTTGACCTTCCGCCGCTTCTCGTCCCAGCCGACGACCGGGGTGTTCGCCCGGGTCGGGGACTCGTCGCGGCGCAGACCGGTCGCCCAGGCCAGGTAGTTGGCGAGGCCCCGCTCCAGCGGCTCGACCTTGCGCAGCTTGCAGCACAGGTCGGGGTCGCGGTCGTGCAGCTTGGGGCCGTACTCCGCGTCCTGCTCGGCGACCGTCTGCCGCGGGGTGAGGGTGATGACGTTGACGTCCATCACGGCCTCGACCGCGTCCCGGGTGCCGATGGTCTCCTCGAAGTGGTAGCCGGTGTCGAGGAACACCACGTCCACGCCGGGCATGGCCCGGGAGGCGAGGTGGGCGACCACCGCGTCCTCCATGGACGAGGTCACGCAGAAGCGCTTGCCGAAGGTGTCGGCCGCCCACTGGAGGATCTCCAGCGCGGAGGCGTCCTCCAGGTCGCGGCCCGCCTGCTCGGCGAGCGCCTTGAGATCCTCGGTCGTACGTTCTTCCTTCACCGCGGTCATGTCTCGTCTCCCCCTGCTTCGGAGTGCTGAAGGCCCCGGGCGAGCAGCCCGAGGAACTTCAACTGGAAGGCCCGGTTGCACGCGCCGCATTCCCACGCGCCGTGACCTTCCTCGGACGGGCGGAGATCCTCGTCGCCGCAGTAGGGGCAGTAGAAGGGGGCGGCCCGCTCACTCATGAGAGGGCCTCCTCGGACGCACGGGAGGCCCAGGCGGCGAACCGCTCGCCCTCCTCGCGCTCGGCCTGGAACCGCTTCAGGACCCGCTCGACGTAGTCGGGCAGCTCCTCCGAAGTCACCTTCAGGCCACGGACCTTGCGGCCGAACCCGGCCTCCAGGCCCAGCGCGCCGCCCAGGTGCACCTGGTAGCCCTCGACCTGCTCGCCCTTGTCGTTGAGGACCAGCTGGCCCTTGAGACCGATGTCCGCGACCTGGATACGGGCGCAGGCGTTCGGGCAGCCGTTGAGGTTGATGGTGATCGGCTCGTCGAACTCCGGGATCCGGCGCTCCAGTTCGTCGATCAGCTGGGAGCCGCGGGCCTTGGTCTCGACGATGGCGAGCTTGCAGTACTCGATGCCGGTGCAGGCCATGGTGCCGCGCCGGAACGGGGACGGCTTGGCCGTCAGGTCCAGCGCCTCCAGGGCCTCGACCAGCGGCTCGACCTGCGCCTCCTCGACGTCCAGCACGATCATCTTCTGCTCGACGGTCGTCCGCACCCGGCCCGAGCCGTGCGCCTCGGCGACCTCGGCGATCTTCGTGAGGGTGGCGCCGTCGACGCGGCCGACGCGGGGCGCGAAACCGACGTAGAAGCGGCCGTCCTTCTGGCGGTGCACACCGACGTGGTCGCGCCAGCGGTTGGTGGGCTCGGCGGGCGCGGGCCCGTCGACCAGCGTGCGCTTGAGGTACTCGTCCTGGAGGATCTGGCGGAACTTCTCCGGACCCCAGTCCGCGACCAGGAACTTCAGCCGGGCGCGGGTGCGCAGGCGCCGGTAGCCGTAGTCACGGAAGATGCCGACCACACCGGCCCAGACGTCCGGGACCTCCTCCAGCGGCACCCAGGCGCCGAGCCGGACGCCGATCTTCGGGTTGGTGGACAGGCCGCCGCCGACCCACAGGTCGAAGCCGGGGCCGTGCTCGGGGTGCTCGACGCCGACGAAGGCGATGTCGTTGATCTCGTGCACGACGTCGAGCAGCGGGGAGCCGGAGATCGCCGTCTTGAACTTGCGCGGCAGGTTGGAGAACTCCTTGCTGCCGATGTAGCGCTCGTGGATCTCGTCGATCGCCCAGGTGCCGTCGATGATCTCGTCCTCGGCGATGCCGGCGACCGGCGAGCCGATGACCACGCGCGGGCAGTCGCCGCAGGCCTCGGTGGTGGACAGCCCGACCGCCTCCAGGCGGTTCCAGATCTCCGGGACGTCCTCGATGCGGATCCAGTGCAGCTGGATGTTCTGCCGGTCGGTGATGTCCGCGCTGCCGCGCGCGAACTCCTGGGAGATCTCGCCGATCACCCGCAGCTGCTGGGTGGTGAGGCGTCCGCCGTCGATCCGCACCCGCAGCATGAAGTACTTGTCGTCCAGCTCCTCCGGCTCCAGGATCGCGGTCTTGCCGCCGTCGATCCCGGGCTTGCGCTGGGTGTAGAGGCCCCACCAGCGCATACGGCCGCGCAGGTCGTTGGGGTCGATCGAGTCGAAGCCCCGCTTCGAGTAGATCGTCTCAATGCGTGTCCGCACATTGAGACCGTCGTCGTCCTTCTTGAACTGCTCGTTGCCGTTGAGCGGGGTGTAGTGCCCCATCGCCCACTGGCCCTCACCGCGGTGACGGCTCACCTTGCGGCGGGGAGTCGCGGCGGCAGGGTTCTGCGGGGTGGCGGCCATGGTGATTACGTCCTTCGGGACAGGCGGAAATTCGGCTCTGACCTGCGCGTTCGGGCGCATGGGCATACGTGCGCGTCGTTGCGCCGGATGAGAGGGAATGTCAGAAGATGTCGGCTGTGCTGCGGCTCGTCAGCACGCCGGACAGATGGCGCTGGACATGCGGCCGAGGTCGACGTGCCGCCGACTCACCAAGGCAATTCCAGTTCCAGACATGACGGAAGCGTGGCACGGCAATCTGGACACAGTCCAGCTTCGTCCACGATACGGACATCCTTGTCCCGAAATGCGAGACAAGGGTGTCGTCGATCACATCGGCTGCCGAGTGTCTTGTCCATGCAGGTCAGGCGCGGTATGCCCCGGGCCAGGGACCGGGCGCGGCCACCTCTGCCTGCTCCTCGACCTTGGTGTCGAAGAGCTTGAAGCCCCGGCGCAGGTAGTTGTCCATCGCGTGCTTCCCGTCCAGGCTGCAGGTGTGCAGCCAGACCCGCTTCGTCGTGGCCAGCCCCGGCCAGCGTTCCGCGAGGTCCCAGGCGCGGGCGGCGCCGTACGACAGCAGGTGCCCGCCGATCCGGCGGCCCCGGAAGGCGGGGATCAGCCCGAAGTAGACGATCTCCACGACCCCGTCGTCCTGCGGCTCCAGCTCCACGTACCCGGCGGGCGTGCCCCGGTCGTACGCCACCCACGTCTCCACGCCCGGCCGCGCCAGGTGCTCCTCCCACTGCCCGTACGACCAGCCCAGCCGGTCGATCCAGCGGATGTCGCCGCCGACGGACGCGTACAGGAATCGGCTGAACTCGGGGGAGGGCACCTCGGAGCGGACGATCCGCACGTCCCCGTCGGGCGCGGCGGCCGGGAGGACGTCGGTCGGGGCGGTCTGCTCCAGGGACCAGGTGGTCACGGGGATGTTCGTCATGCCCGCCAGGGAATCATCCGCGCCGGAGATCTGTCGATCGCGATCTACGGAGGTCTGCCGTCCGCGCTCTAGTCCTCGTCGTCGTCCAGGGCCCGGTCGACCGAGCTCAGCGGCAGCGCGTAGAGCATCCGGCCCGACTGGGACCAGACCTCGCCGGTCTCCTCCCAGTAGGACAGGGAGCCCGCCCGGCCGCTCCAGCACTGGTTCGACTCGTCGGAGCCGCACTCGGTGGCCTGCGCCTCGCGCGAGGTCTGCCGCCAGAGTGTGCCGCGGCCGTCCCGGGTGTCGGACGCGCGGTCCAGATACCAGTTCTTCCCGTACGACAGGACACCGCTGACGCCCGTGGTCTTCGTCTCGTACGCCTGCGTCGCGACCGCGCGTCCGGCCGCGTCGGTGGCCAGCAGGCCGGCGCGGGCCGGGTCGCTGCTGAAGGCGTAGCGCCACAGCCGGGTGTGCCGGTCGCTGTCCGCGGCCACCCGCTCGCTCGCCACCAGGCTGTCCGGCGCGGTGCTGCGGTCCAGGGAGATCGCCGCGGCGCTCGGGGTCTTGCCGGTGAGCCGGTACGAGCCCACGGCCGGCAGTACGTACCGGGCGCCGTACGCCGACCAGCCGCCGCGCACCTTGCCGACCCGGCCGCTGTCCACGCCGGCCCGCTGGATGCGGTGCAGGTCGTAGACGTAGAGGCCGTCGGCCGTGGTGACCAGCAGCTTGCCCTGGTACCAGACCAGGCCGGAGACGGTGGAGGCGAGCCCGCGGTAGTCGCGGCCGCCGTCGACCGGGACGGTGAGCAGCACCCAGGTGTAGGTGAGGTGGGCGGGGTCGTCCGCGTTCACGAAGGCGACCCGGGCGAGGCCTGCGCGGCCCGCCGTCCCGGTGTCATGGGTCCAGCCGGAGAGGATCACCCGCTGCTCGCCCCAGTGGCCGTCGTCGTCGGCGTCCCCGGAGGTGGTGACCGCGCCGGCCCGCCAGCCGCGGGTGTCGGCGGCGTCCCAGCAGTACGCGCGCGTGGCGACCGGGACCACGGGCAGCGCCGAGCGGTCGGCGTTCGTGCAGTCGGCCGGGACACGCAGCGAGCGGTCGGCGTCGTCCAGCACGGCCCGCACACCGACGGGCTTGCCCATGGAGGCGGACAGCCGGTCGAGCGTGGCCTGCGGAACCAGCCGCTCCTGCAGCCGGAACCCGGCGGCGGACCCGGTGAGCTCCTTGACGCCTGCGTCGGCCTTGCTCACCGTGGCCTGCGAGGCGCTGATCATGGTGGCGGCCGCGGTGAGCGCGAGGGCCGTCCCGGCGAGGAAAGCGCGCAGCGCCCTGCCCCGCTTCTGCCGACGGTGCCGGCCACGCTGCTTCATAGGTCCTCCCGAGGCGAGCCAACTGCGTTCATTGGTCCGTGTGTTGACCAAAGGAGCAGGTGGGGTGGCCCGTAGAGGGATGCTACGGCAGTCCGGCGCCTACGGGGACGAAGACCTTGCAATTATGCGGAAGATGACGCCTCTTTGCCCCGTGATGTCACTCCGGGAGACGGGGTGGACACGCTCCGGGCGTGCGGCAGCAGGTCGTGCGGGTCGGCCGGCAGGAGCACCTCGATCTCCGCGTCCTCGGCGAAACGGTAGGGCCGGTGTTCCAGCAACCCCCCGAGATAGCGCCGTATTCGGGACATCTCGGCGCGCACGGTCACCGTACGGGCCGGGTCGCCGAACACGTCCTCGGCCAGCCCCGCCGCGCTGCGCCCGTCCCGGTGCAGGGCCAGCAGGTACAGCAACTCCGCGTGCCGGGGGCTCAGTTCGTGGCTCCAGGAGCCCGCGTACCCGGTCGCCGTCACCGACCAGCGGCGCGGCTGGGTCAGGTCGAGCACGACCCGGGTACCGACCCGCGGCGCCGGTTCGTCGCAGGCCCGGATCAGCCAGCCCTCGCCCAGCGGCTCCACCGAGCACGGCCCGAGCGGCGACAGCCACCGGCGGCCCGCCGACAGGGACTTGGGCAGGGACATCCGGTTCATGTACGGCATTCCGGTCACCGCGGCCGTCCAGCCGTCCCGGTCCACCGCCAGCGCCCGGCCGCCCAGCCGGGACAGCACCGGGGCGGCCACCGCGCGCAGCCGCTCCAGCGAGGTCAGATGCAGCTCGCGCAGCCGGGCCTCGGCGAGCTTGGCCACCGAGTCGACCCAGGCCAGCGTCGCCGGGTGCATCGTCTCCAGCGGTCCGCTGACGTCCACCACGCCGAGCAGCCGGCCGTCGCGCGGGTCCGTGATGGGGGCGCCCGTACACGTCCAGGTGGTCTGCGAGCGGACGAAGTGCTCGGAGGCGAAGACCTGCACGGGCCTGCGCACCACCGCCGGTGTACCGATGCCGTTGGTCCCGACGACGTCCTCGCTCCAGTCCGCGCCGAGTTCGAAGCCCAGCCCGTCGGCCCGGCGCAGCACCGGCGAACTGCCCTCCCGCCACAGCACCCGGCCGTCCTCGTCGGCGACCACCATGATGTGGTGGGCGACGTCCGCGACCGACAGCAGCCCCTCGCGCAGCACCGGCATGACGTGCCGCAGCTCGGTGGTCTCCCGGCGCCGGCGCACCTCGTCGGTGGACAGCAGCCCGGAGCGGCGGTCGTGTTCGGGATCGATGCCGCCGCGCAGCATGCGCTCCCAGGACTGCTCGATCACCGGGCGCGGCGCGATCGGGGCGCGCTGCCCGGCGAGGGCGGCCGACCGGACCTCGCTCAGTACCCGCGCCGCGCGCGCCGTGTCGACCACGGCGAGCTGGGCGACGTCCGTCGGCGAGAGCGCCACTGGTCCTCCCCGGAGAAGGGTTCGGGACAACCGTTTCCCGTCGTGTTTCGGACACGGGAGCCGGAGTCGGTCCTGACTGTCCGTCTCATAGTGCCTTTCGTAGCTGACGCACGGGCGCGGTCCGGCCACAGACAGCAGCAAGTTGCAACCCCTTGCAACCCTGGTGCAACGCTCACGGCTTGTTTGAATATTGAGCGACGCCGTCCCGAGCGGCGTTCGCGGCCTCGAACGGGCCAGTGGCGGGGGTGGTGCCGTGTCGGCGCAGCACCACCCCCGCACTTTCATGTCCGCAGGTCAGACCGGGCGGGCCCGCTCCACGACCGAGGCCAGGCCGAGGGTGTGCGGCAGGGTGCCGAAGGCCGCGCCCCCGTCGCCGCCCAGCCGGGCCGCGCAGAAGGCGTCGGCGACCTCGGGTGGCGCGAACCTGACCAGCAGCGAGCCCTGGAGCACCAGCGCCAGCCGCTCCGTCAGCCGCCGGGCGCGGGCCTCGATGCCCTCCAGATCGGCGAGTTCGGTCAGCAGGCCCTTGATCGCGCCGTCGAGCCGGTGGTCGGCACCGCGCGCCCTGCCGACCTCCTGCAGATAGGCGTTGAGGGCCTGCGGCTCGCGCTGCAGCACGCGCAGCACGTCGAGGGCCTGGACATTCCCGGCGCCCTCCCAGACCGAGTTGAGCGGCGACTCGCGCACCAGCCGGGGCAGCCCCGACTCCTCGACGTACCCGTTGCCGCCGAGGCACTCCGCGGCCTCGACCGTGACCGGCGTACAGCGCTTGGTCACCCAGTACTTGGCGGTCGGTACGGCGATCCGCAGCAGCGCCCGCTCCTGTTCGCCGCCGTCGTCGTAGGCGGCCGCCAGACGCAGCGCGAGGGTGGTCGCCGCCTCCGACTCCAGGGCCAGGTCGGCCAGCACGTTGCGCATCAGCGGCTTGTCGACGAGCTTCGCGCCGAACACCTCCCGGTGCGTGCAGTGGTGCACGGCCTGGGCGACGGCCTGCCGCATCAGCCCCGCCGAGCCCAGCACGCAGTCCAGCCGGGTCGCCGCCACCATGTCGATGATGGTGCGCACCCCGCGGCCCTCCTCGCCCACCCGGCGGGCCCAGGTGCCGGCGAACTCGACCTCGGCGGAGGCGTTCGAGCGGTTGCCGAGCTTGTCCTTGAGGCGCTGCAGGAGGAAGGGGTTGCGCGAGCCGTCCTCCAGGACGCGCGGGACGAGGAAGCAGGTGAGTCCCTCCTCGGCCTGCGCGAGCACCAGGAAGCCGTCCGACATGGGCGCCGAGCAGAACCACTTGTGCCCGGTCAGGGTGTACGTACCGGCCTCGGCGAGCGGGGTCGCGGCCGTGGTGTTGGCGCGGACGTCGCTGCCGCCCTGCTTCTCCGTCATGCCCATCCCGAACAGGGCGCTGGGCTTGAGGTGGGCGGGGCGCAGCTCGCGGTCGTAGATGGTGGAGGTCAGCCGCGGCTCCCACTCCCCGGCGAGGGCGGGGTCGGCGCGCAGCGCGGGGACGGCGGCGTGGGTCATCGACAGCGGGCAGAGGTTGCCGGCCTCGACCTGGGTCCAGACCAGGAACGCGGCCGCTCTGCGGACATGGCCGCCGGGGCGGTTCCAGGCGGCGGTGAGGCCCGCGGCGACGCCCTTGCCGAGCAGGCGGTGCCAGGCGGGGTGGAAGTCGACCTCGTCGACACGGTGGCCGTAGCGGTCGTGGGTGCGCAGCCGGGGCGGGTGCTCATTGGCCTGGACGCCCCACTCCTGCACCTGGGCGGACCCGGAGGCCCGGCCCAGGGCGGCGAGCTCGCCGTGCGCCTCGTCGAGGACGGGTGGCGGGAGATGGCGGTCGACGGCGGAGGTGAGGACCCGGTCGGCGGTGTAGACGTCGTAGCCGACCAGAGGCGGGGCCTGGTTCGACACGGTGTGGGTGCTGCCTGCCATGTCGCGAACGTACAGCACAGCCAGCCCGTCTGGGGGTGCCTCCTTTGGGGGAGTTTGAGGACAAGGCCCCTTCAGGGCCGATCGGGGGTCCAGGGGGCGGAGCCCCCTGGAACAGGACGGGTCACGCCGACCGGGCCATCGCGGCCGCCGGCTCGGTCTCCGTCACGTCCGCCGGCCACCCCGCCCGGTACACCGTGTCCAGATACCGCTCCCCGAGATCCGGAGCGATCGCCACCGAGACAAGCCCCGCATGGCCATGGTCCGCGAGCCACCGACCCGCACCGCTGACCACCGTGCCCGTGGACCCGCCGAACAGGAACCCCCGCGCGGCCAGCCGCCGGCAGGCCAGCACCGCGTCCGTCTCGTCCACCCGGATCAGCTCGTCCACGTAGGACTCGTCCAGCAGGGCCGGCGGGACGCTCGTGCCCAGCCCCGGGATCAGCCGCCGGCCCGGTGCCTGGCCGAAACTGACCGAGCCGACGCTGTCGACGGCCACGATCCGCACCCGGCGCCGCCACTGCCAGAACCAGCGGGCGCAGCCCATCAGCGTCCCGGTCGTGCCCGCGCCGACGAACAGCACGTCCAGGTCGGGGAAACGGCGGGCGATCGCGGGCGCGGTCGTGCGGTAGTGGGCCTTCCAGTTCCCCTGGTTGGTGTACTGGTTGAGCCAGACGTATCTGTCGTCGGACGCGCACAGCGCGGCCACATACGCCATCCGCGCCCCCAGGAAACCGCCGCGCACATCCGGCTCCTCGATGACGTGCACCTGGGCGCCCAGCGCCTCCATCAGCCGTATCGTCGGTTGGTTGCAGCGCGCGTCGGTCACGCACAGAAACCGGTATCCCCGGCTCGCCGCGATCACGCTCAGCGCCACGCCGAGATTGCCGGACGAGGACTCGACCAGCACGGAACCGGGCCGCAGCAGCCCGTCCCGCTCGGCGGCGTCCACCATCTCCGTGGCGGCCTTGAGCTTGATCGAGCCGGCGAAGTTGAAGCCCTCGCACTTCAGGTACAGCGGCAGCCCCAGCGCCGCCCGCAGGTCGACGTAGAGCTCGTTCTCGTTGAATTGAACGGGATCGGAAATGACGGGCATGCTGCCCCCCTCCTCATGCGTCACGAAGCCCGGCCGGTCAGCCGTACCGGCGCAGCTCGTGGAAGAACCCGTCGACGACATGCAACCCTCCCCTGCGGGCCACTTCGTCGTGGACGAACCTGCCGACCGCGAGGTCGAGCACCCCCAGTCCGAACGGCGAGAACACCACCGTCCGGTCGGCCGGGACGGTGGACCGCCCGGTCAGTACGTCGTTGAGCGTGCCGTCGAGGAACTCCCGCCCACCGGTGAGCTGTTCGGCCAGGTGCGGCGAGGTCTGGGCCTTGAGGCAGTGCTCCACGTCGTCCACGTAGTTCGCGGACGCCAGCAGGATGTGCGGGTCGAGGTCGCGCAGCGAGACGTGCAGGACGAGCGGGTGGTGCGCGAACCAGGACGGGTCGTGGATGTACGGCTCGGACGCGACCGTGGCGAACACGATCAAGTCGCTTGCCCGGACCAGGGATTCGGGGCTGTCGTGCACGGTGACCTTGCCCCCGGCGCCGGTGCGCTCCAGGTAGGAGCCGAAGCCGGCCGCGCTCTCCGGGGCCAGGTCGTGCACCCCCGTCTCCTCGAACTCCCAGCCCGTGGCCGTGAGATGCGTGTGGATGTAACGGGCGATCAGACCCGTGCCGATGAAGCCGACCCGCGTCGGGCGCGTCCGGGTACGGCTCAGCCGGTCGGCCGCGAGGGCCGCCGAGGACGCCGTGCGCGTCGCGCTGATCACCGAACTCTCCAGACAGGCGTACGGGTAACCGGTTTCCGGGTCGTTCAGGATCAGCACCGCCGAGGCGCGCGGCAGGCCCGACCTGGTGTTCTCCGGGAAACTGGAGATCCACTTCAGGCCGTCCACCCGCAGCGGTCCGCCCAGCGAGGCGGGCAGCGCGATGATCCGGGAGCCGGGCCGGTCCGGGAAGCGCAGGAAGTACGAGGGCGGGTTCACCGAGTCGCCCTCCCCGTGCAGCCGGTACACGGCCTCGACGAGCTCGCCGATCTCCGGCTCACGGCCACCCAGGGCCTCGACGACCTGCTCTCCGGAGACGACCGAGAAGGACGGTGCGGGTGCTGCGGTCATGCGGTCCTCACCTCGACGGTCGGTGCGCAGTCGGTCAGTCGTACGGGATCCCCGAGCGCGGCCAGCACCTCGCGCGGGCCCTCGAAGGGCTCGCGGCTGTGCGCCGTACGGATGTTGTCGACGAGCAGCAGGTCGCCGGCGCGCCACGGCTCGCGCAGGGTGTGCGCCTCGTACACCTCGTTGATCGTGGCGACGATGTCCTCGTCCAGCGGATCGCCGTTCCCGAAACGGGTGTTGAAGGGAAGCCCGTCGGGGCCGTACACGTCGACCAGGTACTCGCGGACCTCGGGGTCCATCGTCCACTCGTTCAGGAAGGCGATCTGGTTGAACCAGCAGCGCCGCCCGGTCACCGGGTGGCGGACCACCGCGCTGCGGTGCTGCCGGGTGTGCAGCGAGCCGTCGTCCTGCCAGGCGAAGTCGATCGCGTGGCTGCGGCAGTAGCGCTCGACGGCCGCCCGGTCCTCGGTGCCGAAGGCCTCGCCGACCGAGGCGCCGATCTCGTCGTTGTACGTCCGGGTCAGCAGCCAGCCCTCCCGCTCGAACCGCTCGACCAGCGCGGCGGGCAGCGCCTCCAGCACGGTCGGTCCGTCCGCGACGGCGGTCGCGCCGCCCGTCTCCGGGGCCACCAGGCACGCGAAGAGCAGCAGGCCCGGGAAGTCCAGGGAGTAGCTGAGCTCGTGGTGCATGCACATCTGCTGGTTGGGCGGCCACTTGGAGGAGGAGTACACGCCGTCCGCGTAGGAGCGGCGGGGAGCGAAGGGCTCCCGGTCGGCCATCAGGCCGTCGGTGAGGTGCCGGAACACGGCCTCCGTGGCCGCGGGCCCGGTCAGCGCCAGCCCGCGGACCAGCAGGCTGCCGTGCTCGGCGACCGCGGCCCGCAGCGCGGCGCGGTGCTCGGCGGCCCAGCTCACCGGGTCGTCGGCCGACTTCGCGTACAGGAGAGGTGGTCGGCCCGGAGCCGGTTCCACGTCCGGTAGAAGGGTCGGAGAGTGCGACATCGTGCGGGTTCCTTTCAGCTGTGCTGGTCGAGCAGCCCCGCCAGTTCGGCGAGGACCGGATGGCGGGTGACGTCCTTGAGCGTGATCGCCCGGTCCAGGGCGATCGCGAGCTTCACCGCGGACAGCGAGGTGCCGCCGCGGTCGAAGAAGTGGTCCAGGCGGCCGATGCGGTCCGCCGGAAGGCCGAGCACCTCGGCCCAGGCGGCGGCCAGCCGCCGTTCACCGGGTGTGCGGGGGAGTCCGGATCCCTCGGCCCCGTCGCAATCGAGTTGCTCCGCAAGGGAGTTGAGCGTCTTGCGGTCGGTCTTGCCGTTGGCGGTCAGCGGCAGCGCCTGTCGCCAGTGCACGACGGCCGGAACCATGTAGGCGGGCAGCGAGGCGGCCAGCCGCTCCCGCACCGCGTCGGCCGCCACCGGCTCGGGGCCGGAGCAGAACGCCACCAGCCGCGCTCCGCGTACGACGACGACCGCGCCGTCGCGCACCCCGTCCACCCGCAGCAGCGCGTTCTCGATCTCGCCGATCTCCACCCGGAAACCGCGTACCTTGACCTGGCTGTCGCGCCGGCCGAGGAACTCCAGCTTCCCGTCCGGCAGCCAGCGCCCGTGGTCGCCGCTGCGGTACAGCCGCTCGCCGGGCCGGTACGGGTCGTCGGTGAAGGCCGCCTTGGTCCGCTCGGGGTCGTTGACGTAACCACGGCCGACACAGACGCCGGAGAAGACGATCTCGCCGGTGGCGCCCAGGGGTACGGGGACCAGGTCCTCGTCGACGACGTACACCCGGACGTTCGCGATCGGCCGCCCCAGTGGCACCCGGTCGCCGTCCGGCGCGCGGTCCATGACCTCGTGGTTGGTGTCGTCCGAAGTCTCCGTCAGGCCATAGGCGTTGACGAGCCGGATGCCGGGCTGGGCCATGAACCAGCGCTGCACCAGCTCCTTCTTGACCGCCTCGCCGGTCACCGACACACAGCGCAGGTCGGGCAGTTCGCGCGGGCGCTGCCCCAACTCGGCGAGCACGGCCTCCAGATACGACGGCACGACCTGCAGCACGTTCACCCGGCCCCGCACGATCGTGTCCACGAACCGCGGCACGTCCAGGATCGTCTCCTGCCCCACGATCAGCGTCCGCCCGCCCACGACCAGCGCGGAGACCAGCTGCCACAGCGAGATGTCGAAGCACTGGGGCGCGGTCTGCGCGACCGTCCGCCCGGCGCCGACGCCCAGGTCGGAGATCTTCGCGAGGACGTGGTTGAGGAAACCGGCGTGCTCGCACATCGCCCCCTTGGGCTCGCCGGTGGAGCCGGAGGTGAAGTAGATGTACGCGAGCTGGTCGGGCCAGACCGGCAGCCGCAGGTCGTGGTCGGGGTGGCCCTCGGCGTACGCGGTGTCCGCGAACACCTTGCGGACCGCGCCGCCCACGTGCTCGTCGCTGCCGCGCTCGGTGAGCACCAGCCGGCACTCGGCCCGCTCCAGGGTGCGGGCGATCCGGTCGGCCGGGAAGTGCGGCTCGACGGGCAGATAGACGCCGCCCGCCTTGAGGACGCCGAGCACCGCCGCCAGCCAGTCGAGGTCGCGCTCCATCACCACGGCGACCACGCCCTCGCGGCGCAGCCCGCGGGCGAGCAGCGCCCGGCCGATGCGGTTGGCGCGGGAGTTGAGCTCCGCGTACGTCCACTGCCCCGCCTCGGACACGGCGGCCACCGCGTCCGGGTGCAGCAGCACCCGCTCCTCGAACAGCTCGTGCACCCGCCGGTCCGGCAGCTCCCGCTCCGGGCCCGCCAGGTCGTCCAGCTGGAGCCGGAGTTCCTCCTCGGAGAGCAGGGTCGCGCGGTCCGGGTCGGTGAGCGCGGTGAGGTGGTAGCCGGCGATACGGGCCGCTGCGTCGGCGTCCAGCAGGTCGGTGCGGTAGTGCAGCCGCAGAGTGCCGTGGCCGGTGAAGGCGACGTGCAGCCCGGCGTCCTCCAGGCGGGCGGCCACCGCGGGGCCGCCGGTCAGCGCGGCCAGCACCTTGGTGTGCGCGGCGGCGAGGGCGGAGGGCTCCTTCGACACGCCCTCGGGCAGCGGCAGTTCACAGTCGGCGACGCCCGGTGTCGGAGTGAGCGTCCACCGCGGGATCGTTTCCATCATTTCCCCCTGTTGTGCTTCTCTTGCTGTCAGCCGTGCCGCGGTGCGACCGCCGGGTTGCCTCCCCAGTGCGACCCGGGCGGCATCTCCTCGCCCTTCATCAGGAAGGAGTCGGGCGCGAGCACGGCGCCGTCGCCCATCGAGACGCCGTAGTGCACGAGCGATCCGGTGCCGAGCGTGCAGCCGGCGCCGATCGTGATGTGGTCGGACTTGAAGGTGCCGTCCTCCTGCGAGTGGGCCTGCACCTTGGTGTGCGCGGCGAGCGTGCAGTCGTCGCCGATCGCGGCCAGCGTGCGGTCGGTGATGTAGCAGCCGTCGTCGAAGACCCGGCGCCCCATCCGCACACCGAGCAGCCGCCAGACGAAGCTCTTGAACGGCGTCCCGTTGAACACGACGAGGTGGTTGTCGGGCACCTTCCACAGGCGCTCCACCCACCAGAAGTGCGGGTCGTAGATCGACACCAGCCGCGGCCTGAGCGGCCGGAAGCGGGTGATCAGCCGCTCCACCAGCACGTAGTAGCCGGTGGAGAACGCCAGGCCGACGATCAGGGACGCGCCGATCAGCAGACCGCCGAGGACGCCGTGGGCGCCGTACAGGTCGAAGGCGGCGAAGCCGAGCACGCTCAGTGCGAACCAGTGCAGCCAGCGCACGAACAGGAACAGGCCCATGGAGCGCAGGTTGTAACGGTTCTTCCGGGCCAGCCGGTCTCGCAGTTCGTCGCCCTCGCGCAGGTGGTCGAAGCGGCTGTCGCGCTCCACCGAGCGCGGGATCTCGAAGGCGGGCGAGCCGAGGAGACCCACGCCCTCGCGGACCTCGCCGTCCAGCGGGACCATCACCTTGGTCGCCAGCAGGACGTTCTCGCCGGTACGGCCGCCGCTGGGATAGGCGATGTTGTTGCCCAGGAAGCTGTGCGCGCCGATCGTCGCCCGCGAGACCCGGAAGGACGTGCCGGAGAAGTCGGCGTTCACGACCGAGAGTCCGTCGGCGACCATCGTGCCGCTGCCCACGCTCACCAGGAGCGGAGTCTCGTGCTGCACCTCGGTGCCGAAGTTGGAGCCGGTCTGCTCGACGTGCGAGAGGTCGTAGCCGATCGACCGGAGGTAGTGGACGATGTACGAGCTGTCGCCGCACAGCCACTTGAAGAACTTGACGTTGCTGATCCGGGCGATGGCGCGCTGCACCGAGTAGTGCGGACCGTAGAGCGGGTAGACCCGGTCGGGGCGCAGCAGCGGGCTCAGCAGGCGCGGCAGCAGGGACACGGCGGCGAAGCCGAGGACCACGAAGCCCGCGTAGGCGGCCAGCGAGAAGCCGAGCGCCTCGCCGTAGAAGGCGGCCGAGCCGAGGTCCTGGGAGCTCGGGTCGAGGAGGGTGTCCAGGGCGGGGACCACCGTCAGCAGCAGGTAGGTTCCGCCGACCGCGACGGGCACGTACACGACCAGCATCTGCAGCAGGCCCCCGAGGCCGTACACGGCCCTGCGGAGCGTGGAGACGCGGGCGGGCGGGATGCGGACGTAGTCGACGTCCGTGCGCACGGCCGGGGAGCCGTGCCACCGCCCGCCCGCCGGGACCGACGCGCCGCCGTACAGCGCGGAGGAGTGGCCCAGCTGCGAGCCGTCGCCCATCGTCGTGCCGATGTCGAGGACGGTCTTCTCACCGACGTACACGTCCCTGCCGAGCGTCACACGGCCGGTGCGGATGCGGCCCGCTTGCGCCTGGTAGCACAGGAAGTAGGAGTCCTTGCGGATCACCGAGCCGGATCCGACCGTCAGCAGGTCGGTGCAGACCGGCACCGAGTGCGACAGGATCGTGACGCCCTTGCCGATCCTCGCGCCGAGGGCCCGCAGGTACAGCACGTACAGGGGGCTGCCGGCGAACAGCAGCAGCGGGTTGGCGTGCAGCAGCGCCTTGACGGTCCAGAAGCGGACGTAGGCGAGGCTCCAGACGGGGAACTCGGTCTCCTTCCACCGGCCGACCAGCAGCCACTTGGCGGCGACCGGGAGCACGCAGGCGCCCGCGAACACCGCCGCGCCGAAGACCAGCGAGCGCACATAGATGGCGACGACCCCGTCCACGGCGGAGATCCACTCGTAGCCCCGGCCCATGACGATCCCGGCGAGCGCGCAGTAGGCGGCGAAGACCAGGAACTGCAGCGCGCCGCACAGGAGATGGCGCGGGGTGCTGCCGGGCTCGGGCGCCGGGGCCGGCGGCTCGGCGGGGGCCGGGGCCGGTGCGGTGTCCAGGGCGGCCGCGAGGGACCGGATCGTCGGGTTGCCGTAGACGTCCTTCATCGAGACCGAGGGCAGATCCGGGCGTTTCCTGACCCGGGCGCAGAAGTGGGCCATCACCAGGGAGTTGGCGCCGAGATCGTCGAAGAAATGGCTGTCGACCGGTATGTTCTCCACCTTGACCACACCGGCCAGAACCTCGGCCAGGACATTTTCCGTGCCGGTGTCGATTTTTCCCACCACGTGCGCTCCTTACGGGTTTTACAGGCTTTACGACTTATGCGGCTTGTCCGGTTGCGGTGATCGCCCGGTTGTTGCACCGCGCGGACATTCCGCGGCCCGGCGCACGAATTTCGCCCCAGCCGCCACAGAAATTCCCAGCGGCCCCCGGCTCAACATGCTGCCCACGGCCCCGAGCGGCGCGGCGGCCGAGCCGAGGACCGGGTCGCCGTGGGAGGGCGGCTCGGGCACAGCGCCGTACACATGGAGGGAGGGCATTCCGGGCAGTGCGGGTCCGCGGACCGCGTCCACTCCCGCGATTCGTGGCACAGGTGAATCCGCGCCGCCTCGGTGGGCCTGTGACGGCGTATGCGTCAACGGGTGCGGAGCAGGCATGAGAATTCCCCCGAGATGAATACGGTCGAATCCCGTTCGCTGTTCACGCGGGTATTCGAAATGGTGCGGAAATGAGCGAGAGTTGTGGGAGTGGTCCCCTGAAGTCCCCCGTGTCATGTGCGCCTGAGCCGGTCTCGGCGGGCACAAGAATGCAGTCCGAATTCTTTCGGAAATCTCATGAACGCTTCAAGGGCGTTTCAGTCATTGGCGATTTCCGGATCTCCCGGAACGCGTGATCAGGGCCCCGACGTGTGCCGTTTACAAAGAAGGGGAAATGAGTTGTAGAACAATCCGGCCAACGCGGACATGACAGAAAAATGGGACGTGCCGACCGGGCGGGGGATGAGTGCACTCAGGTACGGCGGATACCTTTAGGTCGTGCAGCAGGCAAGTGAATCCCCGCAGCGGTCCTCAGGCCGCCTCCACCGAGCGCGTGCCCTCTACCGGAACGTCTCGAAGCGCAGGACCGCCTGGCTGTTGCTGAAGGACACCGTCAACTCCTGCATGGAGTACCGCATCCTGGGCCTCGCCGCCGAGGCCGCGTTCTTCACGCTGCTGTCCGTGCCGCCGCTGCTGCTCAGCCTGATCGGTCTGCTCGGCTACGTCGACGACTGGACCGGCACCGACACCATCAGCAGCCTCCAGAGCAACATCCTGGACGCCTCCCGCACGGTCCTGTCCGACAAGGGCGTCACCGAGATCGCCCAGCCGATCCTGCACGACGTGGTCAAGGGCGGCCGCCCCGACGTCATCTCCATCGGCTTCGTGTTCGCCCTGTGGTCGGGCTCCCGCGCCGTGAACGTCTTCATCGACACCATCACCGTGATGTACGGCCTCGACGGCGTGCGCGGGATCGTCAAGACGCGGGTGATGTCGTTCCTGCTGTTCGTCGTGGCCCTGCTGATCGGCTCGATCGCGCTGCCGCTGATGGTCGCGGGCCCGGACGCGGTGGTACGGATCGTGCCCTGGTCGGAGACGCTGGTGCAGGTCCTGTACTGGCCCGTGGTCATCATCCTGTCCGTCGTCTTCCTGACGACGCTCTACCACGTGTCCGTGCCGGTGCGCTCGCCCTGGATCGAGGACGTGCCCGGCGCCCTGGTGGCGCTGGCCATGTGGGTGCTCGGCAGCTTCCTGCTGCGCATCTACATCACCAACACCATCGAGGGCGCCACCATCTACGGCTCGCTCGCCGCCGCCGTCGCCGTGCTGCTGTGGATCGGCGTGTCCGCGTTCGCCGTGCTCGTCGGGGCCGCGGTCAACGCGGCGATCGACCGGGTGTGGCCCGCCGCCGCGACGGCCGCGGCCCGCGCCGCCAACGAGCGGGTGCGCGAGGCACAGCTGGCCGAGCACGTGGCCCGCACGGCCGCGGGCCAGGAGACCGACCCGGGCGACCCCGACATGCCCTCGGAGTTCCCCGAGCGCTGGTCGCGCTTCCTGCCGCCGGAGGACGTCACCTCACGCCTGCGCACCCATGTGAAGAGCACGCACCCGCCGCACAAGCCGGAGAGCTCCTGAGAGCGAATCCGCTCAGACCTTCCAGGTCCCGGCGGCCGCCGCCTCCCGCGCGAACTCCGTGAAGTCGCGCGGCTCGCGCCCCAGGACCTGCTGAACACCGTCCGACAGATACGCGTTCCGCCCGTCGAGCAGCGACTCGAACAGCTCGACCAGGAACGCGACCTCCTCCGGCGGCACCCCGAACCCGGCCAGGTTCTCCCCGTACTCACGCGCCGACACGGCCGTGTACGTCAGCTCACGCCCCGTCGCCTTCGCGATCTCCGCGACCGCCTCGCCCCAGGTCAGCAGCCGCGGCCCCGAGACGGCGACCGCCTGCCCCGCGTACCGCTCACCCGCGGTCAGCACCCCCACCACGACGTCCGCGATGTCCCGCGCGTCGATGAACGGCTCGCGCACCTCACCGCCCGGGAACACCAGTTCCCCGCTCAGCCGGAACCCCTCCACCAGCGGCCCCTCGCTGAAGTTCTGCGCGAACCAGGCGGCCCGTACGACCGTCCACTCCGCCCCCGACTCGCGCAACGCCTCCTCGGCCGGCCGCGCCCGCTCCTCGCCCCGCGACGACAGCAGCACGAGCCGCCGTACGCCGAGCGAGACCGCCTCCTGCGCGAGCAGTCCGATCGCCCGGGCCGCGTCCGGCGCGCCGATGTCCGAGGGGTGGGCGAGATACGCCGCGTCCGCGCCCCGCAGCACGTCCGCCCACGTCGACCGCTCCGCCCAGTCGAAACCCTGAGCCCGCGAGGCCGCCCGCACCGTCAGCCCGGCGGCCTGCGCCGCCTGGGCCACCCGCCGACCCGTACGACCGGTCGCCCCGGTCACCACAACCGTCGTGTTCCGCGTGTTCCGTGTCATGCGGGCCAGTCAACTGCCGTGCTCCCCAAGGGACCATCGCTGAACGGCTCATTCCCATACGCCCGCGTCTACGCTGGTCGCATGGACGCCCTTGCAGGCCTTCTGGAGGGTCCACGCGCGCGTGGCGCCTTCATGATCCGCGCGTGCTTCGACCCGCCCTGGGCGGTGCGCATCGAGGACCGGGCCCCGCTCACCGTGATGCTCATGGTGCGCGGCGACTCCTGGATCACGCCGGAGAGCGGAGAGCCGGTGCTGCTGCGGGCCGGTGACCTCGCGATCGCGCGCGGTCCGGGCCCGTACACGTGCGGTGACGATCCCGGTACGGTGCCGCAGGCGCTGATCCTGCCGGGTGCGGAGTGCGTGTACCCCGACGGACGCTCCCTGAAGGGCTCCATGGACCTGGGGGTGCGCACCTGGGGCGACAGCCCGGGCGGTTCCACGGTGATGCTGATCGGCACGTATCTGATGCAGGGGGAGATCAGCGGGCGGCTGCTGGATGCCTTGCCGCCGCTGCTCACGCTGACCGCTGACGTGTGGGAGTGCCCGCTCACGCCGCTGCTCATGGAGGAGGTCGTACGGGACGAGCCCGGGCAGGAGGTCGTCCTGGACCGTCTTCTCGACCTGCTGGTCATCGCGGCGCTGCGGGCGTGGTTCTCGCGGCCGGAGGGGGAGCCGCCGACCTGGTACCGGGCGATGGCGGACCCGGTGGTCGGGCGGGTGCTGCGGCTGGTCCAGGACGATCCGGCGCACCCGTGGACGGTCGCCTCGCTGGCGGCGAAGGCGGGGGTGTCGCGGGCGGCGCTGGCTCGGAGGTTCACGGAGCTGGTGGGGGAGCCGGTGATGACGTACCTGACCGGGTGGCGGCTGGCCCTGGCCGCGGATCGCCTGCGGGACTCGGACGCCACGTTGGACGCGATCGCCCGGCAGGTGGGGTACGGGAGTGCGTTCGCGTTGTCCAGTGCGTTCAAGAGGGTTTACGGGGTGAGTCCGCAGGAGCATCGGGCGGGATAGGGCCGTTGCGGGCTGCGGGTTGAGTGTGGCTGGTCGCGCAGTTCCCCGCGCCCCTTAAGGGGCGCGTTTACGCTGGTCTATGTGTACACGGAGAGGGCGTCACGGTTCCGGGACGCGGTCGTTTGGCGGAACGCGCCGGCGGGCGTCGGCGGCGGTCGGGTCCTGCCCGACGGGTGTATGGATCTGTTGTGGCACGACGGGCGGTTGCTTGTTGCCGGGCCCGATACCCGTGCCTACGTCACCCAGGGCTCGGGCGGTGTGTGGGTCGGAGTGCGGTTCTACCCCGGCACCGCGCCCGCGCTGCTCGGTGTGCCCGCACACGAGTTGCGGGACCGGCGGGTCGAACTCGCCGACCTGTGGCCCGCCTTGGCCGTCCGGCGGCTCACCGCACGCGTGAACGCGGCCGGCGATCCCGAAAGCGGCCTGGAGGAACTGGCGTTGAGCCGCGCGGCCGACACCACACCACCGGATCCTCTGCTACGACACCTCGTGTCGGCCCTCGACTCGGGTCGCGCCGTGGGTGCGGTCGCCGACGAACTCGGGCTCGGCACCCGGCAGTTGCACCGTCGCTCCCTGGCCGCCTTCGGCTACGGACCCAAGACGCTGGCCCGGGTGCTGCGGCTCCAGCGGGCGCTCTCGCTGGCCCGGAGCGGGGTGTCGTACGCCGAGACCGCGGTGCTTGCCGGGTTCGCCGATCAGGCCCATCTCGCGCGGGACGTCAAGGAGTTGGCTGGGCTGCCGCTCGGCCGGCTACTGGGCTAGGTGCGCGAACAGGTCGACGCCGTTGCCGTCCGGGTCGTGCACCACCGCGTACCGCATGCCCCAGAAGGCGTCCCACGGCTTGAGCTCGCCGTGGTAGCCGGCGCTCACCAGATCCTCGTACACGGAGTCGACCTCCGCGGGGGACGCGCACTTGAAGGCCAGCGCGGTCCTGCCGCCGGTCGTGGGCGGCTGCCAGGCGGCGTGGAACGAGCGGATGGTCGCCTCGGTGTCGAGGGCGAGGGTGAGTCCGCCGGGGAGTTCGGCCTCGACGTGCGGCTGGTCCTCGGCGCCCTCGGGGAAGACGAGTCCGAGGCGGCGGTAGAAGGCGAGCGAGGCGGCCAGGTCGGAGGCGACCAGGCCGATCACGGCGAATCGTGGAGTCATGCCGTCACCGTAGGCAGGGGGTGGTGGGTGGTCTTGAAGGAATCGGACAGGCCGGGGCTGGGGGCGGCGGTCGGTCAGGGGGAAGGGTTGAGTTCGTTCGGGCCTGCGCCCTCGGCGATCTCGGCGGCCAGCACCGTGAGCCGCCGGCCCTGGGAGCGGGCGTGGGCGCGCAGGCGTCTGAAGGCCTCGTCGACGGAGATCTGCAGGCGCTCGGCCAGGATGCCCTTGGCCTGCTCGATCACTATGCGGCTCTCCAGCGCCTGCTGGAGCTGACCGACCACCACCTGCTGGCCCTGCAGCCGCCTTTGGTGCAGCAGCGAGGAGGCGGCGACGGTGGCGAGCGACCGGGCGATGCGCAGGTCCGGGGCGGACGGCAGGGGCGGCCGGGTGGAGAACAGGTCGAGTGCGCCCAGCCGGTGGTCGGGCACCCGGAGGGGTACGGCCGCCACCGCGATCACGCCCAGCGCACGGGCCCGCGCGCCGAAGCGCGGCCAGCGCAGTCCGTCGGGGCCGGTCTCCCGGAGCGCGACCGGGCCGAGCGGGTCCTCGCGGCCGACGCTGTCCGGGCCCGGTCCCTCGCCCAACTCGGTCTGGCTCGCTTCCAGTTGGCGGGCGAGCTCATCGGAGGCGATGGTGTAGGCGACCCGGCCGTCGTCGTCCAGGAGCGTGACGCCGGCGCACTGCAGGGGCAGCAGCGCCAAGACGTGGGTGGTGAGGTCGTGCAGGAGTTGCGGGGCGTCGAACTCCACCGCGTGCCGGGCGAGATCGCTCACGGCCTCGGCGATGCCGGCCTCGCGTTCGGTGGTTGGCATGACAGGACAGCCGTTCAGCCGGTCCCGCGTCCGCGGCGATGGGCGTGGTCTGGGCACACACCCGGAGGGGAGGGTGGGGTGGTTGCCTCATGGGCCGGAGACGGCCGCACGGTGCAAGGGCTCACGCTAGCGCGCCCGGGGCCCGGCGGGCGGGAACTTCCACCGAGGCTGATGGGGGATCAAGTGACTCGGGAAGTCGGCTGGTTGGGACACCGGAGGCGGCGCCGGGGACACTTGGAGGCGGCCGCCGTCCTGTGTCGGCGAGGACGGCGGCCGCCTGCACGGGGCACTCGCGTCTTCCCAGGGCGCGAGGGCCCCGCGCGGGATCGTCCTCACGGCACCGGGGGCGAGCGGGAGTTCGCCCCTGACGCAGGGGCCGGAGGACGGGGGACCGGGGTCCGCGAATCGTTCGCGGGATGTGCGGACTCCGGGTATCCCCAGCGGTTCGGTGGTCACTCCGCGCCCGGGACCGGGGGCCGGATGAGGGGCTCGCTGGCGCGGGCCTGCCGGTTCCACGTACTTCACGAAGAGGAACCGGAACGTCTGCTCGAATCCTAGAGGGTGGCGGGCGCGTTCGACACCTCGCGATCCGGTCCGCTTCGGCCGGGCCCGGCGTTCCCCCGGTGGTCGAGGACCCGCTCACGGTACGGCCGTGAGCCCGCGCTCAGCCGAACGTCACAGGTCCCCGTGGGGTTCGCACCGTGAACGTGAGCCCCGTCGGCCCCTCGGACAGGGCGAGTTCGGTGCCCACGGCGGCAAGGAGCGGACGGATCTCGTCCGGTTCGGGGGCGCTCGCGGACAGCTCCAGCAGCGGGGTCTCCGGCAGCCCCGACGCGCTCGGATGCACGGCCGAGCCCCAGTCGATCAGGAACGGCACCAGACCGGAAGGATGCTGGGTGTCCCCGTCGGTCAGCCGCCACTCCAGCAGCGTGCCGTCGGGCCGCCGACGGCTCATCGGGCGTACGCCGCCCGGGTCGTAGCCCCGCGCCCGGGCGTTGGCGACCGCCTGGTCGAGGTCGGGCGGGCTGATCGCCCAGGTCACCGTCCGCGCGGCGGCCAGCTCGTCGACCGTGAACGGGCGCGGGCCCTCGGGCTGCGACTGTTCCGGGTCCGGCCCGATGATCTCCAGATAGCTGGAACCGCCCAGCGAGACAAGGCAGTTGCGGGTGCCGAGCCCGACATGCGCACCGCCGGGCGCGGGCGTCACACCGGTGCGCCGGGTGAAGTCGGCGACCGTCGCCGCCAGATCCGGGGTTGCGAGGACGAGGTGGTCCAGATGTGCGGGAATGGCGTTCATCCCGGTCGAGGCTACGCGGCGCCGCCGCCGCGATGGAACACCTGTGCGGAATGCGGGGTGGCCCGGCGTGTCGGCCGCGGACGCCCGTCGTGACGCCTGTGGTGACGCTGGTGGTGTCAGTCGTCGTGGGCTCATTCGTCGTGGGTTCATTCGTCGTGGGTGAGGTTGCCGTCCTCGTCCATGGTCGGGTGCATCTTCATCGGCCCGTACTCGTCGACGTCCGAAGGGCGCGGCGGCTCCGGGCCGTCCGGCCCCATCCGCAGCATCCGCTCCACCCGGCAGATCCGGAACAGCCGGTCGTCGACGCGGAACTCGTCGGCGCGCCCGAGCGCCCGGAACTCCTCGGCCGCCTTCGCGTACCGCGCCTTGGTGGTGTCGTCGAGCCGGTACAGCAGCGCCCACATCTCGGCCAGGCCGTCGTAGAGCAGCCGCCGGGCGTCGTGCGGGGTGTTCATCATCGCGCCGCACGGCCGCCAGCCGCCGCCCTCACCGCGCTCGACGACACCGAAACCCGTGGGCAGCAGCACGAGCCCGGGGTGCGTGCCGACCGCGCGCTCGGAGTCCGCGCGCACGTCCGCGGGGAACCGGGCGCCGGCGTACGCGAAGTCCCGCAGCCCCAGCTTCAGCGCGCCCGCCGCCGGACCGTCCGCGTGCCCCGGATCGAGCACGAACCCGGGGTCCCGGGACTTGGTGTCCCGCGTCCCGCGCCCCCACTTCCGCTCGACCGGCTCCGCGTCCGTCGGCCGGGGCGGCTCAAGACCGTCCGCGCCGCCCCGTGCGAACTCGTCCCCGCGCACCACGCGGTAGCGCACCCCGCACGCCGTGACCTCGTCCACCGCCTCGCGTGTCAACACGTCGACGGCCGCGAGCAGTTCACGCCGTACGGCCCGGTCGTCCGTGTCGTCCTTCGCGGTGAAGAACAGATGCGACTGCAACCCGTCCCGCGCCATCTGCGGCATCCCGTCGGTCACCGGCTTCAGCAACCGCCAATCCGGCCCGAACCCCGGATCCTGTACGGCGACCCCGAACACCGGCCCCCGCAGCGCGAATTCGGGATACCGCAGCGCCCCTTCCACCGCGTCGGCCTCCCGCACCCAGGCGGTGGGGTCGTCGCGGTGTACCAACGCCTCGTGGAGCGCGTCGATCTGTTGCCGCCAGTCATCGTCCATGCACGCATTGTCGCGACCGCGGTGCGGGGACGGACCCGAACCGGTCCAACAGCCGGGGTTGTTGGGTGGTGCGAACGCACCGCCGAGCGCCCCTTCCGATCTAGGCTGGCGGACATGGCACCTCGACTCCTCGTCTACACGCGCACCACCGCCTACCGTCACGACTCCATCCCGGCCGCCGTGACCGCGGTCCGCGCCCTCGGCGCGTTCGACGTCGACCAAACGGAGGACCCGGCGGCCCTGGAAGCACCCCTCGACGCCTACGCGGCCGTCCTCTTCCTCTCCACCAGCGGCGAGGTCCTCACCCCGGCCGGCCGGGACCGACTGTCGGGGTACGTCGAGGCGGGCGGCGGCTTCGTCGGCGTCCATGCGGCAGCCTGCACGGAGTACGAATGGCCGTACTACGGCGAGCTGTTGGGCGCCCGCTTCGACCGTCACCCCGCCTACCAGCCCGGCAAGGCGATCATCGAGGACCACACCCACCCCGCCACCCAACACCTGGCCGCCGTCTGGGACTTCACCGACGAGTGGTACGACTTCCGCACCAGCCCCCGCGGTTCGGTACGCGTGTTGGCCTCGGCCGACGAGACGTCGTACGAAGGCGGCGGAATGGGCACCGACCACCCCCTGGTCTGGTGCCGCGAACAGGGCGAGGGCCGCGTCTTCTACACGGCCCTCGGGCATGCCGCGGAGGCCTACGAGGACCCGGACTTCCGGGCCCATCTGCTCGGCGGGATCAATTGGGCGGCGGGGCTCGGCTAACCGCGCGGGCGGGCCGTGCTCGCGCGTTCCACCAGGCGGGTCGAGAGTTCCGTGCGGGTGCCTTCCGGGCGGTCGCCGTCCATCATGCGGACCAGGAGGTGCAGGGCCGTTGCCGCCATCTCCGAGAGGGGCTGGCGGACGGTGGTGAGGGCGGGGGAGATCCAGCGGGACTCGGGGAGGTCGTCGAAGCCGACGACGCTGATGTCGTCGGGGATCCTCAACCCCCGCTCGGCCAGCGCCTCGTAGACGCCCAGCGTCATCCGGTCCGAGCAGACGAACACCGCCGTCGGCGGCTCGCGCAGATCGAGCAGGTCCAGCATCCGGCGGTGGGCCACGGACTCGTCGAACCCGGCGTGCCGGACGTACTCGGCGCGGTGGCGGACGCCTGCCGACGCGAGCGCCGAGCGGTAGCCGGCCACCCGGGCGCTGCTGCACATCTTGCGCTGATGACCCGCGATGACCGCGATCCGCTCATGGCCCAGGGAGAGCAGGTGCTCCGTCGCCGTCACCCCGCCCTGCCAGTTCGCCGCGCCGACCGACACCACCCCCGGCGGCGGCTCCAGCACCGGGTCGATCAGGACGTACGGGATGCGGTGCTGGTCCAGCCAGCCGTACTGGGACGGCGTCAGCTCGGCCAGGTTGAACAGCACCCCGGACGAGCCCCGCGCGATCAGCTTGTCCAGCCAGCCCCGCTCCGGCCGCGCACCCCGCGTCCGGTTCAGCCCGGCCGAGACCACGACCTCCAGGCCCGCGTCGTGCGCCGCGGCCTCCACCCCGTGCAGCACCGCCCCCGACCAGGAACTGTCGAGCGAGTGCACCACCAGGTCCACCAGACCGGGTACCTTCGCCGCGTCGAACCGGGGTCTGCGGACATAACCGAGCCGGTCCAGCGCCTCGGTCACCCGGCGGCGCGTCTCCGGCGCCACGTCCTCGCGGCCGTTGACCACCTTCGACGCGGTCGGCACGGACACCCCGGCCTCACGGGCCACCACGGCCAGCGTCGGACCGGCGGCCACGCTCGCACTCCCGGTACGAACCATGAAAACCACCTCTCCGGCCCGCCCGAGGGCCGTCGAAAGTTTCGACCAGCACGGAAACAGTAAGCGCTTCCTACCCTAGGTTCACCGCCGGGTGCCGGGAAGAGGTCGGACTTCGCAGGCTCGATCGATCCGGGACTTTCGAAACTTCGAACGCGGTCGGCGGCTAGCGGCAGGTCAGCCGGAACGCCGTGAAGTCGGCGTGGAATCCGGCATCGACCAGGTCCACGGTATGGATGCCCGCCATCGCCCCGGTGAAGCGCAGCTTGGAGCCGTGGTCGTCGGACAGCCGCGTGAAGTCGAGGGGCGGGCCGACCTGCGTACGTACGCCGTCCCGTACGTACCAGAAGCGCGCCTCGGCGCCGTCGATCGTCGCGCCCAGGGTGAGCGGGGCGTCGGTCCCGATCTCGACCAGCGCCGCCTGCCGGGTGCCGTCCTCGTCGCGCTCCGTCAGGCTGAGCACGGTGCGCCCGGCCCGGGGGCCGTGCCACTGCTGGCCCTGCTGCCGTTCCCCCTCGGGCTCGGCCCAGGCCACGTCGAGGCTCAGATACGCCTCGGTGTTGTACCAGAGGATCAGCCCGGCGGCCTGGGTGAACGTGCGGGGCGAGGCATCGACGGTGACCTCCGCCTCCGCGCGGTGCTCGGTGATCCGCTGGGCGAGCAGACTGTGCGCCCACCGCGACTCGGGCCCGTGCCGGCCGCGCAGCCGGATCCAGCCGGGGCGGGTGGTGGTGTCGGCCCAGGAGGGGTCGGGGGCCACACGGAGGGTGCTCCACGGCCAGCCCAACGGCTCGGCGGGAGTGGTCGGTTGAGGACCTGGTCGGGGCGGTGCCACTGGTGTCGTCCGAGTTGTTGACAGGCCGATTGCTGGTACGTCGGTTGTTGGTACGTCGACCTCGACCGCCGGATGATGACCGCCGTGCGCCAACCGGGGCCACCCGTCCGCGTCCCAAGTGACCGGCTGGATCGCGGTCTCCCGGCCGAGGGTGCAGCGCGGTCCCGCCGGGGTGTGCAGCGGGCGGGCCGTGAGATGGCTCAACACCCAGTGTCCGGAGGGGGTTTGGAGCAGTTCACCGTGTCCGGCCTTCTGCAGCGGCAGCGACGGATCGTCCCGTGAGGTCAGCAGCGGGCGGTCGTCGAGCTCGTACGGGCCGGTGAGCGCTCTGCTGCGGGCGACTCGTACACCGTGCTCGAAACCGGTTCCGCCCTCCGCGAGCACCAGGTAGTACGAGCCGTCCTTGTGCAGCAACTTCGGCCCCTCGATGAGGCGTTCGTGCTGGAGGAGGAGGTGGGTGTCACCGACGGGCGCGAGTGTTCCGCGGTCCAGTTCGGTCAGGACGATGCCGGCGAAACGGCTGCCGCCCGGGCGGTGGTCGTTCTGCAGGTTGAGCAGCCAGAGGCGGCCCTCGTGGTGGAAGAGGGCGGGGTCGAAGCCGTGGCTCGGGATGCGGCGCGGGGCTGTCCACCTGCCGCTCACATCGGTGGCCGTACTGACGTACACGTCCGTGTCGAAGTACGGCGTCCCGACCGAGCGCACGATCGCGTACACCACCCAGAACCGCTCGCCGTCCCAGCTCAGCGAGGGTGCCCAGACGCCGCCCGAGTCGGGGACCCCGGCCAGCGAGTCGCCGGGGGCCGCGCCCTGGACATGGCCCGCGTACTCCCAGTGCGCGAGGTCCCGGGAGCGGTGGACCGGGATCGTCGGGAACCACTCGAAGGAACTGGTCGCCACGTAGTACCGGTCGCCGACCCGGACCATCGAGGGGTCGGGGGCGAAGCCGCGGATGACGGGGTTGTGCAGCAGCGTCACTTGAGGGCTCCGAGCGTGACGCCGGTGCGCCAGTAGCGGCGCATGGCGACCATCATGATCGCCATCGGGACGATGGAGAGCAGCGCCCCGGTCAGGACGAGGCTGGTGAGGTCGACACCGGATTCGAGGCGTTTTCCGGACCAGTTGTACAACCCCAGGTTGAGGGTCCAGTTCTCCTCCCCGCGCAGCACCGTGAGCGGGAGGAAGAAGGCGTTCCAGGTGTTGACGAAGGCGAGCAGGAAAACGGTCGCGCCGCCCGTCGTCATCATCCGCAGCACGATGCTGAAGAAGATGCGCAGTTCGCCGGCGCCGTCGATCCGGGCGGCCTCGAGAAGCTCGTACGGGATCGTCGCCTCGGTGTAGACCTTCGCCAGATAGACGCTGAACGGGTTGATCAGGCAGGGGATCAGCATCGCCCAGGGCGTGTCGACCAGGCCGATCTCCGAGAACAGCAGATAGAGGGGGAGCGTGAGCAGGGCGATCGGGATCAGGAACGAGCCGACCACGCACGCGAACACCAGGTTGCGGCCCGGGAATTGGAAGCGGGCGAGGCCGTAACCGGTTGCGAGGGCGAGCAGTGTGCCGCCCAGGGAGCCGACTCCCGCGTACAGGAGGGAGTTCGCGGTCCAGCGGAGGAAGATGCCGTTCTCGTAGGTGAACAGCTGGTGCAGGTTGTCCCAGAGGTGCCAGCCGGAGAACCAGAGGCCGTTCGACTGGTACAGCCCCGTGCGGTCCTTGGTGGCGGCGACGATCAGCCACCAGACCGGGAACAGGCTGTAGACGCTCGCCAAGGTCAGGCCGAGGAGCAGGAAGCGCTGGCCGCCGCGGCCGGCCGGATCGGGGCGGGTGAGACGTCGTACGGTGTGCGGCTTGGTGCGCTCTTCGGTGAGCGTCATCAGTCGGCCTCCCTCGAAGTCAGCCGGTAGAAGAGGAAGGAGGCGACGCCGAGTATCAGCGCGAGCAGCACCGAAAGGGCCGCCGCGTAGTGGTAGTTGCCGGCGTTGAACGCCTGGTTGTAGATGATCATGATCGGGGTGAAGCTGTCGCTGACCGTCTGCGGGGTGATGTTCCGGAACAGCGCGGGCTCGTTGAAGATCTGCAGCATCTGGATGATCGACAGCATGCCGGTGAGGACCAACGCGCCGCGCACGTAAGGGATTTTGATGCTGAGCGCGATCCGCCGCTCGGACGCGCCGTCCAGCCGCGCCGCCTCGAACAGCTCGCGCGGGACGCCCTGGAGCGCCGAGTAGATGATCACCATGTTGTAGCCGACCCCGTGCCAGGTGAGCAGGTTGCCGATGGACGGCCACACCATGGACGGCGCGAAGAAGTTCCAGTCGAGGCCGAAGACCTTGCCGAGCGGCGTCAGCGGGCCGACGTCCGGGCTGTACAGGTTGATCCAGACGAGCGCGGCGACCACGCCGGGGATCATGTACGGCACCAGGAGGAGGATGCGGAAACGGCCCGCGACCTTCGAGGTGAGCGCGTCCAGGAACAGGGCCAGCGCGAGGCTGATGAGCAGCATCACCGGGATCTGCACGCACGCGAACAGCACGACCCGGAGCACCGAGCCCATGAACGCCGAGTCGGTCAGGCCCTGTTGGTAGTTGTCCAGCCCCGAGAACCTCTCCGTGGAGCCGCTGAGCCCGAGGCCGGACTGCTGCTCACGGTAGAGGGACTGGTAGACCGCGTACCCGATCGGAAGCAGGTACAGGAAGACGAAGCCGAGCTGGAAGGGCACCGTGAACGCGGCGCCCTTCCAGCGCAGTGAGCGGGTCATCGGTTCTCGTCCCCGGCCTCTAGCCCTCGACGCTGATGCCGCGGGACTTCAGGTCCTTGACCGTCCACTCCTGCATGTGCGCCAGCAGGTCGGTCACCTTCTGCTGCTTGTTGACGACCTTCGCCCAACCGGCCTGCATCTCCGTGAACATGGCCGTCCAGTCCGGGCCGAAGGTCCAGTCCGTGGTGACCGTGCCCAGGCTGTCGGTGACGATCTTCTGGGCCGGCTCGTAGTTCTTGCCCAGCAGCTTGTCGGAGATCGCGTCCGCGACATACGAGTTGCTGTTCTTGAGGGCCGGCATCACGCCGTTGCCGGTGGTCGGGCTGGCCATCGTCTTGACCGCGCCCGTGTCGGTGGACATCCACAGGGCGGCCTCGGCGGCCTGCTCGACGTACTTGCACTGCTTCGTCACCAGCGTCACGCTGCCGGTCAGGTTGGTGCCGGCCGGGGTCTTCGCCGCCTCGCCCTGGAACGTCGGCCAGGGCGAAAGCGCCCACTCGCCGAAGGACTTGGTGAAGTTCTGCACCATGCCCGCCATCTGCCAGGTGGAGATCTGCCGGGTCGCGGTGCCGCCGTTGTCGTAGTTGCGCTGCACGGCCGCGTAGTCCGCGAACGACAGCTTGGAGTTGAGGTCGTTGTCGATGATCTCCTGGATCACCTTGGCGGCCTTGAGGGTGCCCGCGTCCTGGAAATCCACCTTCCAGGAGTTGCCGTCGATCGAGTACCAGTGGGCGCCGGCCTGCATGGCGAGCACCTCCAGGGTGCTGGGATCCTCACCGGCGTAGTTGGTGATCTTGACGCCGTGCTTCTTGAGCACCTTGCCGGCAGCTATGAACTCGTCCCAGGTGGTGGGGGGCTTGACGCCGTACTTGGTGAAGATGTCGGTGCGGTAGATCGTGAAGTTGGGGGCCGAGCTGGTGGGAACGCCGTAGCTCTTGCCCTGCACCTGCGCGCTCGCCCACGAACCGGCGTTGAACTTGTCCTTGCTCGCGTCGACGTACTGGCTGATGTCGGCGAGCGCGCCCTGCGAGACCCAACTCGTCACGTACTCGGCGGTGTTCTGCACCAGGCACGGCGCGTTGCCCGCCTTGACCGCGTTGGTCAGCTGCTTCTGCATCGTCAACTGGTCGGTGACCTTGGTGTACTTCAGCTTGACGTCCTTGTGCGAGGCGTTGAACGCCTTGACGACCGCCTCCTGGCCGTTGGCCCAGCCCCAGAAGGGGAGGGTGACCGGGCCGGAGGACTTGGCGCCTTCTCCCGAGTCCGAACCACCGCAGGCGGTGAGCAGACCCGTCAGCGCGAGACCGGCGACGGCGGCTTGGGCGAACCTTCTCCGGGGGCTGGTGAAGTTCATCTGACCCTGTTCCTTCGGGGATCGGGCGTTCTCAGAACGAGAGGACGGCGGCTCGGAGGCGCTGGCCGGAAACGGCGGCCGGACAACCGGTCGGCACGCGGTTGCGGAGAACCGGCCAAGCGGAAGATGTAGTAAGCGGTTGCCGTGAAGGTAGGCGGTTCTGTCCGGCTTGGGCAAGGGGTGTGCCGGAAATAATTACGTCACGGGTGGAAATGCGCTGGTGAGGAGGAGAAAACGGTTACGAAACGAGACGCAGGCCAACTGTCGCGGAGGGGATGGAGGGCGCGGTCAGCCCCTCGGCGGTGGCTGAACCGAGTTGCGTACGACCACATGCGTGCCGAGGACCAGGTGGTCGCCGTCGGCGCCCTTGCGGCGGCCCGCGCCGCCCTCGCGCCGGTCGGCCACCGCGCGCAGCGCCACCCGGCCCATCTCCTCGTACGGGACGTGCACGGTGGTCAGTTGGGGTGTGAGCTGGGACGCGAGCGGGATGTCGTCGTAGCCGACGATGGAGACGTCGTCGGGCACGCGCAGTCCCGCGGCCCGCAGTGCCTGCATCGCGCCGGCCGCCACGACGTCCGTCCCGGCCAGGACGGCCGTGAAGTCCGGGGTCTCGTGCAGGGCGGTCTCGACGGCCCTGTAGCCGTGCTCGTCGTCGTAGGAGCCGTGCCGCACGAGGCCCGGATCGAAGGGCACGCCGTACGCCTCGAACGCCCGCTGGGCGCCCCTCAACCTGCCCTGCGCCGTCGTGAGTTCGGCCGGTCCGGGCAGGATCAGCACCCTGCGGTGGCCGGCCGACAGGAGGTGGCTGGCCATGGCGTAGGCGCCGCCCTCGTTGTCGTAGTCGACCGTCGTGGCGGGCACGTCGCCCTCCAGCGGCGGGCGGCCGACCAGGACGAGGTGGGAGCCCGCGGCGTCGAGGGAGCGGGCGAAGCGGGCCATCCGGAGCTGGTACTCGTCGTAGTCGTAGGCGCCGCCCAGGAGGACGACGGCCGCCACGCCCTGCTGGCGCATGAGGTTGACCAGAGCCAGTTCGCGCTCCGGGTCGTCGCCCGTCGTGCCGACCAGTGACAGCCAGCCGCGGAGCGTCGCCGCGCCCTCCACACCCTTCGCCACGTGGGCGAACGCCGCGCCGGTGATGTTGTTGATGAGGATCGCGACCGTGGGAGTACCGCCGCCGGCCAGGGAACGGGCGTGGGCGTTGGTGACGTAGTCCAGGTCCCGGACCACCTTCATCACCCGGCGGCGCAGGTCCTCCGACACCGGGTAGTTCCCGGACAGCACGCGCGAGACGCTGGCCACGGAGACGCCCGCGCGCTCCGCGACGTCGCGGATGGTGGCGCGGGTGGTGTCGCCGGGCGTCTTGCGCTGACTCACCGGGGGCTCCTTCGTCGGGCGGGTTGGAGAGTGGGGGAACCGTATCCCAGATTGTTTCTCGCAGGCCTGGCCTGTGGATAAGGGTGCCGCCCCTGCCGTCATGCCACACGGGCCATGTCCGCCTGCCGTACCTCGTGCAGCAGCGGCAGAGCCGAGCCCAGCCGTTCCAGCTCTTCCGCGACGATGCGGCCCAGGCGCTCCAGTTCGGTGCCCAGGGAGCCTGCGATGTGGGGGGTGAGGAAGACGTTGGGGAGGCGGTAGAGGGGGGAGCCGGCGGGGAGGGGCTCGGGTTCCGTAACGTCCAGGACCGCGTGCAGGCGGCCCGAGACCAGCTCGGCGGTGAGTGCTTCCGGGTCGATCAGGGCGCCGCGTGACGTGTTGATCAGGACGGCGCCGTCCCGGATGAGCGCCAGGCGGGGCGCGTCCAGCATGCGGTAGGTCTCGGGGATGTCGGGGGCGTGCAGGGTCACGATGTCGCTGTGTTCGAGCAGGTCGTCGAGGGGGACCAGCTCGGCGCCCAGGGCTGCCGCCTCGGTGGAACTCACATACGGATCGTGCAGGAGGACCGTGAAGTCGAAGGGACGCAGCAGGTCGAGGAGGCGGCGGCCCACCCGGGAGGCTCCGATCACGCCGACGCGGCGGCCCACGTTCCCCGTGGTCGAGGTCTCGGCGGGGGAGGGGTAGGTGTGGGTGACGCGGAAGCGCTCCCGGTGGGCGAAGGTGTCCTTGCCGGTCAGCAGGATCATCGCGAGCGTGTACTCGGCGACCGGCAGGGCGTTGCCCGTCACCGCGCTGGAGACGGTGACGCCGTGCTCCCACAGGGCCTCGCCCACCAACGCCCGCACCGAGCCGGCGGCGTGCAGGACGGTGCGCAGGCGCGGGGCGGCGGACAGGACCTCGGCGTCGAGGCGGGGGCAGCCCCAGCCGGTGATCAGCACCTCGGCGGTGGCCAGGGCCTTCGCGGCCTCCGGAGTGGTGAAGTCCCGTACCACCAGCGCCGGGTCGAGCTCGGACGCCAGCTTCAGCCGCGCCATCACCGGCGGCGGGAAGAGGAGGGGCAGGTGCACGGGGTCCATCGCGAACACTGCACGCGGAGGGCGAGGGGTGGCGGCCGCCTGCGGA
Organism: Streptomyces sp. NPDC047081; assembly: GCF_040643775.1. NCBI lineage: Bacteria > Bacillati > Actinomycetota > Actinomycetes > Kitasatosporales > Streptomycetaceae > Streptomyces > Streptomyces sp. NPDC047081. Next base: position 35,001 of record NZ_JBEYUY010000015.1, read on the forward strand.
TGGGGGTGCGGGTGCGGGTGGGCATGGGGCTGCTCGTGGGGGTTGGGCATGGCTCTCCTGTGGCGCACTGGTGACAGGGGCGTGGAAACAGTTTCTGAAAGCGCCTTCTACCGTAGATCTGCGGTGAAGCGACGGTCAATCGGTAGGTGGAGGGCTGGGTGGAGGAGGGGCTGGGAGGCCTTGGTGCTCTCCTGGGCCGCTCCTGGTGGCCTTCGGGCGAAATCGCTTACCGAGGTTTCTGGTGGGGGTCGGCCTCGGAGCGGCGTCATCGGCAACCGGTTGCCGCACTGACCAGCACCGTAGCCACATGACCCCCCTCCGCTCGCCCCACCCACTGTTTTCGAAAGTTCGTCAGGCCCCTTGACGTGCGATGCACTCGGACGGAAGCTCCCTGCCACACGGGTAGCAACCGGTTCCCGAAACACACGCACGTCGCATCCACCTCCCGGCGCGTGCCCGAGTTCCGTCATCCATCTCAGCGAAGAGAGTGGGTAGTTCATGCGCACCCAGGCCGGTGCTCCGTTGAACCGCCGCCGGTTTCTCGCCCTCTCGGCGGCCGGTGCCACGGTCGGCGCGGCGTCACTGAGCGGCTGTGCGATGCAGGTGTCGAGCGGGGTGAGCGGTTCCGGCGAGACCGTCACGGTCATGGCCAAGGGCGACGACCTCTCACCGGAACTGATCAAGCAGGCCCAGCAGGACATCGGCGTCAAGATCAACACGGTGCTGTTCAGCACCAGCAAGCTGATCGCGATGATGACCAACGGCAATCCGCCGGACCTGGTGCGCGGCATCGGCGCAGTGGACGCCCCGTACTACGCGGCCCGAGGGGTGATGGAGGACCTGGACCCGTACTTCGCCAAGAGCTCGGTTCTCCGGGTGGACGACCTGGATCCGGTCAACGACCTGTGGCGTTACGACGGCCGCACGCAAGGCAAGGGCCCGCGCTACGGCATGGCGAAGGACTTCTCGCAGGACTCCATGTTCTGGTACAACACCGCGCTGTTCGACCAGGCGGGCGTCGGCTATCCGCCGGAGCTGGAGCCGGTCACGTACGAGGACTGGCTGGACACGGCCAAGCGGCTCACCCGGCGCAAGAACGGTCAGACGACCGTGTTCGGCGGCAGCTACAACGGTGTGTCCACGCTCAACATGCTGGCCGGCCTGACCGTTTCGGCCGGCGGCAGTCTCTTCAACGACGACTTCTCCAGGCTCGACTTCACGAGCCCGGAGGCCCGCAAGGCGCTCGGCTGGTACATCGAGTACTGCCGGACCAGGGTCGGCCCGAGCATCGTCCAGCCCGACCCCAACGCCTGGGACGGCCCCACCTTCCAGGCCGACCGGCTGGCCATGTCCAACTCGGGCTACTGGCTGGGCGGCCTGATCAACGCCGACAAGAAGCTGGCGCCGCTGGCCCGGCTGGCCCCCGCCCCGGTGTTCGAGGGCGGCAGGCGGATCAGTCCTTGTCAGGCCGGTACCGGCTTCTGGATTCCCAGCAAGTCCCACAACAAGGACGCCGCCTGGCGGGTCTTCGAGTGGTTCTTCGGCGAGGCACCGGCCAAGGCGCGGGCCTCCGGCGGCTGGGGCATCCCGACGCTGAAGTCGTTGCGGTCGCTGATGCCTGCTCAGGAGAGCTATCAGCAAGGGGAGTTGAAGGTTCAGGAGGCCGAGCTGAAGCACTACTCGGTGATCGCCTTCACGCCGTACGCCACCGCCGACTCGCTCCTGGGCCTCTTCAACCAGATCGCACCCGCCGCCATGAACGGTGCGATGTCCGTCGACACCCTCGCGCGGCGCCTGAACTCGGCCATGAACGATCAGCTCAAGCGCGGTAAGGAGCAGGTGGGATGACGGTCGATCAGATAACTACGGTCGCCGACCGGCGCGGCTCCGTTCCGGCCGCGGGCCAGGCCCGGGGACGGCCGCGGACGTCGATCGCCGTGCGCAGGCATCGGGCGTTCTACATGTTCGCCTCGCCCTGGATCGCCGGCTTCGTGCTGCTGACCATCGCCCCGATGGCGTACGCGCTGTGGCTGAGCTTCACCACCTTCGACGGGATCTCGCCCAGGTGGCACTACGTCGGGTTCGGCAACTACCGGGAGCTGTTCACTGACTCGCAGACCTGGAAGTCCCTCGGCCGTACAGGGCTGTTCGCGATCACCTCGGTGCCGTTGTCGATCGTCGCGGGGCTCGGGCTCGCCGTGCTCGTCAACCGGCCGGTCAAGGCGCGCGGGCTGTTCCGCACCCTGCTCTATCTGCCGGCCGTGGTGCCGCCGGTGGGCGCGGGCATCGCGTTCAAGCAGCTCTTCGACCAGAACTCCGGTGCCACCAACGGGGTGTTGAACCTCTTCGGCATCGACGCCCTGGGCTGGCTCGCCGATCCGTACGCCCGCTACGTGCTCATCATGACGGTGCTCTGGACGGCGGGGAACATCATGATCATCTCGCTGGCCGGGCTCCAGGACATTCCCCGGGAGCTGCTGGAGGCGGCCCGCATCGACGGTGCGAGCGCGTGGCGGAGCTTCCGGAGCATCACGGTGCCGCTGCTGTCGCCGGTGCTGCTGTTCCAGACCGTGACCGGCGTCATCGCCTCGGTGCAGACCATCATGCCGCTGCTGCTGGCGCCCGACCCGACTCCGGCCGGAATCACCGCCCTTCCGCAGTCCAACTACCTCTACATGATGCATGTGTTCGCGGAGTACTTCGCGTTCGGCCGCTACGGCTACGCCTCCGCGCTGCTGTGGGTGCTCTTCGTCCTGATCCTCGTCGTGACCGGACTGATCTTCAGGGTCACGTCCGGCGTGGTGTTCTACAACGTCGACCCGGAGGCGAAGAAGTGACCGCCACCAGCCCGATCGCCAGGTCCGCGCCCCGGGTGCGGGTGAACCGTCTCGTCCTCTACACCGTCCTCGTAGTGATCACGGGACTCTTCCTGGGCCCGTTCGGCTGGCTGGTGCTCTCCGGCCTGAAGACCCCCGCCGAACTCGCCGCCTCACCCGTCCACTGGCTGCCCGCCCACGTCCAGTGGCACAACTTCGCCGACGCCTTCAACCTCATCGACTTCCTCGGCTACGCCCGCAACTCCCTGGTCATCGCCCTCATTTACGCCACCCTCGTCACCCTGAGCTCCGCCTGGGTCGGCTTCGGCTTCGCCCGGCTCGAAGCCCCCGGCAGGAAGACCCTTTTCGGCATCCTGCTCGGCTCGATGATGCTCCCGCAGATGATCACCCTGCTGCCGACCTATCTGATCTTCGCCAAGCTCGGCATGGTCGACACGTACTGGCCGTGGGTGCTGTGGGGCCTGTCCTCCGCCCCCTATCTCGTCTTCCTCTTCCGGCAGTTCTTCGCCGGACTGCCGCGTGAGCTGGAGGAGGCGGCGATCGTCGACGGCTGCGGCTACGCCGGGATCTTCTGGCGGATCTTCCTGCCGCAGTCCTGGCCGGTCCTCTCCGCGAGCTTCGTCATCGCCTTCACCTGGACCTGGGGCGACTACATCGCCCCGCAGCTGCTGCTGTCCACCGACCGCACCACCCTCGCCGTCGCGGTGATGTCGACGTACGTCACCTCGGCCGGCACGCCGGTCACCAACCTGCAGGCCGCCGCCTCGGTCATGTACGTCGTCCCGATCCTCCTCATCTTCCTCGTCGCCCAGCGGGGCTTCGTCGCCGGCATGTCGACGTCCGGTCTCAAGTAGCCCTCCCCACCGACCTGTTGCAAGGAGTCACCCATGAACACGCCCTTGTCGCGCCGCGGCGCCCTGCAGGCCGCCGGTGCCACCGTGCTCGCCGCCGGCCTCTCGGGCGGCCTGACCGCCACGGCCGCCCACGCGGACGACACCAACTCCGCGCCCAAGTTGGTCACTTACCCCCGGCCGTCCACCATGCCGACCAACACCAGCTTCAAGGTACGGGTGCGCACCGCCCCGGACGGCGACTGGCAGACCCTGGACATCTACCGGCCGCAACTGGAGGAGATCAACCCGAGCACCGGCTCCGGCAAGGTCTACAACTCCTCGATGGTGTACTTCGACTTCCAGGGATCCGTCGAGATCGAGGTGACCTACCTCAAGGGCGGCACCACCAAGGCCCGGGTGAGACCGGACTCGTACGGCATCAAGCTCGAACTCGGCGGCGACACCCTGGTGTTCACGCTCGACGAGCCCAAGGACCTCGTCGTCCAGATCAACGACGAGATCTTCGACTGCCTGCACATCATCACCAACCACGTCGAGCGCCACGCGTGCAGCGCCGACGACCCGGACGTCATCTACTTCGGCCCCGGCGTGCACACCGTCACGGGCAACGTCCTCACCGTCCCGAGCGGCAAGACGGTCTACCTCGCGGGCGGGGCCGTGCTGCAGGCGCAGGTGTTCTTCAAGAACGTGGAGAAGGCGGCTCTCAAGGGGCGCGGCATGCTCAACGCCGGTCCCGGCGGGATCCTCTGCGAGGGAAGCAGGAACATCCGCGTCGAGGACGTCATCATCATGAACCCGAACGGCTACGCGGGCACGTTCGGCATGAGCGAGAACGTCCACGTCAGGAAGGCACGTGCCTTCAGCTCGAAGGGCAATGGAGACGGTTTCGACGTCTTCTCCTCGACCGGGATCGTCTTCGACGGCTGTTTCATGCGCAACTCCGACGACTGCTTCGCCATCTACTGCCACCGCTGGGACTACTACGGCGACACCCGCGACATCACCATCCAGAACTGCACCCTGTGGGCCGATGTCGCCCACCCGATCAACGTCGGCACGCACGGCAACAGCGACGCCCCCGAGACGCTGGAGAACCTGGTCATCAGGAACATCGACGTCCTCGACCACCGCGAGCCCCAGATGAACTACCAGGGCTGCATCGCCCTCAACCCCGGCGACTCCAACCTCATCAAGAACGTCCACATCGAGGATGTCCGTATCGAGGACTTCCGCTGGGGCCAGGTCATCTACATGAAGGTGATGTTCAACCCGAAGTACAACACCTCGGTCGGACGCGGTGTCGAAGACGTTTACGTCAAGAACCTCAGCTACACGGGCACGCACGCCAACCCGTCGCTCTTCCTCGGCTACGACGCCGACCACGCCATCAAGAACGTCACCTTCGAGAACCTGGTGATCAACGGCGTCGTCATCGCGGACTCGATGAAGAAGCCCAGCTGGTACTACACGACCGACGCCATCCAGTGGTTCTACAACGAGCACGTGACGAACCTGAAGTTCATCACGACCGCCGAGGCCGAGGCGGCCACCGCGTCATGAGCCTCCCCGTCACGAGCCGCCGGGGCTTCCTCGGCGGCACGGCGGGCCTGCTGCTGGCGGCGCGCGCGAGCGGACTGCTCGCGCCCGGCCGCGCACAGGCCGCCGAGAACGAGAACGACACCGGTACCAGGGCCTTCACGCACCCCGGCCTCCTCCACACCGACGCCGACCTCGCGCGCATGAAGGCGGCCGTCGCCGCCAGGCAATCGCCGGTCTACGACGGCTACTTGGCGCTCGCCGCCCACGCTCGCTCGCAGTCGACGTACACCGTCCAGAACACCGGACAGATCACCTCCTGGGGTCGCGGCCCCGCCAACTTCCAGAACCAGGCCGTCGCCGACTCGGCCGCCGCCTACCAGAACGCCCTCATGTGGGCCGTCACCGGCAACCGCGCCAACGCCGACAAGGCACGCGACATCCTGAACGTCTGGTCGGCCTCGCTGACCATGGTCACCGGCGCCGACGGCCCGCTCGGCGCCGGACTTCAGGCCTTCAAGTTCGTCAACGCGGCCGAGCTGCTCCGCCACACCGGTTACGACGGCTGGGCGGATGCCGACATCGCGAGCTGCGAGCGGTCGTTCCTGGACGTCTGGTATCCGGCCGTCTCGGGCTACATGCTCTACGCCAACGGCAACTGGGACCTGACGGCCCTTCAGACCACCCTGGCCATCGGCGTGTTCTGCGAAGAGCCCGTTCTCTTCGAGGATGCCCTGCGCTTCGCCGCGGCCGGCGCGGGCAACGGCAGCATCCCGCACCGCGTCGTCACCGACGCCGGCCAGGGCCAGGAGGCCGGCCGCGACCAGGGCCACGAACAGCTCGCCGTCGGCCTCACCGGCGACATCGCCCAGGTCGCCTGGAACCAGGGCGTCGACCTGTGGGCCTACGACGACAACCGCATTCTCGCCAACTTCGAGTACACCGCCCGCTACAACCTCGGCGGCGACGTCCCCTTCACCCCCGACCTCGACCGCACCGGCAAGTACATCAAGAAGACGGTTTCCGCGACCGGCCGCGGCACCCTGCCGCCCATCTACGAGATGGCCTACGCCCACTACACCGGCGTCCGCGGCCTCGATGCCCCCTACACCAAGGCCGCCGTCTTCCGCGGCACCGGTGGCACCCGCGTCGTCGAGGGCAGCAACGACGACCTGCCCAGCTGGGGCACCTTCACCTACGCCGGCACCACGGCCCCCGCGCCGACCGCGCCCACCGCCCCGGCCGGCGTCACCGCGACCGGCATCGACAAGTCCGTCACGGTGAGCTGGCTGCCGTCCGCCTGGGCAAGCACGTACACCGTCCGGAGGGCGAGCAAGCCCGAGGGCCCGTACGAGGAGATCGTCCGCGGTCTCGACAAGCCGACGTATGCCGACCGTGACGTACGCCCGGGCCGGACGTACCACTACACGGTCACCGCCGCCAACTCCCAAGGAAGCAGCGGGGATTCAAGAGCCGCGTCGGCCGCCGCCGGCCTCCCCGCCCCCTGGTCCACCCAGGACCTCGGCGACGTGCAGATCCCGGGCTCCGCCGCCTTCGACGGCGAACGCTTCGTCCTGGAGGCGAGCGGCACCGCCGACAACTACCGCCTCGCCCACCTGCCACTGCGCGGCGACGGCACGGTGACCGCGCGGATCGTGTGGCCGCTCAGCTCGCAGTACTCCAAGATCGGCGTAACCGTGCGCGACTCGCTCGACGCCGACGCGCCACACGCCGCCATGCTGATCCAGGGGCTGCCGCTGCACACCTGGAGCGGGGTGTGGAGCGTACGGGCGTCGGCCGGGGCGGACGTCTCGAACACCGGCAGCACACCGGTCCCGCCCTCCCAGCAGGACGCGATCACCGTGAACGCGTCCTTCCCGATCTCCAGCCTCGGCACCCTCCCCGAGTCGGCGACCCCGCTGGAGGCCCCGTACGTCGAGGGCGCGGGCGACGGCTATCGCCTTCGGGCGCCGTACTGGGTGCGGGTGACCCGTAAGGGCCGCCGCTGCAGGGGCGAGATCTCCCCGGACGGCATCCGGTGGACCGAAGTCGGCTCCACCGAGGTCGAGTTGGGGCGCACGACGTACGCCGGACTGGTCCTCACCTCGTGCCTCGGCGTCGACGAGGAGTACGCCGAGACCGGCACCGGCGCCTTCGACAACGTCACCGTGACGTCGGCCGCGGGGGAGGTGTGGTCAGTGCCGCGCCCCGCCGTTGCCGCCCCCGACCTCACCGCGACCGTTGGTGCGGATGCGGTGGAGCTGGCCTGGACCGATCCGGACCTGTCCGCCCGCTTCAAGGTCCTGCGGGCCGAGGGCGCGGGCGAGTCGTTCCACACCATCGCCACCGGCATCGGCGCCGTCGGCTTCGGCACCCGCGTGCGGTACACGGACGCCACGGGCACGCCCGGGACGACGTACCACTACGCCGTCGCGAAGACGAACAGCGGCGGGCGCGGCCCGCTCTCGGAACCCGCGGCCGCACGGATGCCGACGCCGACCACACCCCAACTCGCCTCCGCCGCAACGGCCTTCGCCAACAAGGGAGTCCCCTTCCGGCACCTCCTGCGCGCCACGCACGAGCCCGTCCGCTTCACCGCCGACGGCCTCCCCGACGGACTGCGCCTCGACAGGCGCACCGGCCTGATCTCCGGAATCCCGCGCGAGACAGGCGAGTTCACCGTCACCACCACCGCCGGCAACGCGGCCGGAGACGGCACCGCCACCCTCACCCTCACTGTCGGCACACCGCCACCCGTCCCGTGGACCTACGGCGACCTCGGCGACGTGATCCTCGACGACCGCGCCTACGGGACGCTCGGCGTGGTCGCGATCCGCACGCCGGGGAGCACGTCGTACGACGGCGGGGCCTTCACCGTGCGGGGCGCGGGTGTGGATCTGGCCGTCAACAACCAAGGAATGACAGGGCAGTTCGTACGGCGGCCCGTCAGCGGCGACTGCACGGTCACCGCCCGGCTCGTCTCCCGCACCGGAGCCACCGCTGACCGGGTCGGGCTGCTGATGGCCAAGTCGCTGTCGCCCTTCGATCAGGCCGCCGGAGCGATAGTGACCGGCGGGACCAGCGCACAGCTGATGCTGCGCAAGACCGTCGCCGGAGCCTCCGCCTTCTCCGGCGCGGCGACCGGCACCTCCCTCCAACTGCCCCTGCTGTTGCGGCTGAAGCGCACCGGGACCGTCTTCGCCGCGGCCGTCTCCACCGATGACGGCGCCACCTGGACCGACCTCGCCACAGGCGAGATCCCCGGCTTCGGTGACGCCCCCTATCACGTGGGCCTGGTGGTCTGCTCGCGCAACCCCCTGGCCCTCGGCACCACCGAGTTCGACGAGGTGAGCATCAACCCCGACTGATCCCCCCTGATCCCCCCACGGATTGGAGTCGCACCCATGAGCCGCACATCTCCCCACCAGCCCACCGAGACGGGCGAGTTGAGCCGCCGCGGTCTGCTGAGGACCGCCGGTGGACTCGGCGCCGCACTCGCCCTCGGCGGGTCCGCGGCGGCGCTGGCGGGCAGCACCGCCAGCGCCGCGCCCGCGACCTTCACCCACCCCGGCATGCTCCACAACGCCGGCGACATCAACCGCGCCAAGGTCAAGGTCGCCGCCGGCGCCGACCCCTGGCTCTCCGGCTGGAACAAGCTGACCGCCAACTCCCACTCGCAGTCCACCTGGACGCCGAACCCGCAGGCCACGATCATCCGCGGCGGCACCGGCGAGAACTACGGCATCCTCTACAACGACATCGCCGCCGCCTACCAGAACGCCCTGCGCTGGAAGGTCGGCGGCACGGCCGCCAACGGCGACACCGCCGTGAAGATCCTCAACGCGTGGTCGTCCACCCTGACCACCCTCACCGGGAACGCCGACCGGTTTCTCGCCGCCGGCATCTACGGCTGGGAGTTCTGCCAGGCCGCCGAACTCATGCGCGGCTACAGCGGGTTCGACCTCGCCGCCTTCCAGGACATGATGGTCAACGTCTTCTACCCGCTCAACAACAGCTTCCTGACCAACCACAACGACGCCTGCATCACCAACTACTGGGCCAACTGGGACCTGTGCAACATGGCCTCGGCCATGGCCATCGGGATCCTCACCGACGACGCCGCCAAGTACGACCAGGCCGTCACCTACTTCACGTCGGGCGCCGGAAACGGTTCCATCGAGCACGCGGTGCCGTACCTCTACACCGACTCGGACGGCTACGCCCTCGGCCAGTGGCAGGAGTCCGGCCGCGACCAGGGGCACACCGTCATGGGCATGGGCCAGATGGGCGCGATCTGCGAGATGGCCTGGAACCAGGGCGACGACCTGTACTCGTACGACGACCGCCGCTTCATGAAGGCCGCCCAGTACGTCGCCAAGTACAACCTCGGCCAGGACGTCCCCTACACCACCTACACCTGGGGTACCGGGCAGAACTGCGCCCAGTCCTCCCAGACGGTGATCGGCTCCGGCTCCCGCGGCCAGATCCGGCCCGTGTGGGCGATGCTCCACTTCCACTACAACCGCCGCCTGTACCTCGACGACAAATACATCTCCGCCATGTACTACGACCTCGTCGCCCCGGAGGGCGGCGGCGGGGACTACGGCTCCACCAGCGGCGGCTACGACCAGCTCGGCTTCGGCACGCTGATGTACGCGAAGTAACGCCGCGTAATCGGTTACCGAGAGTAGTCGATTACTTCGAGCGGCGGCCGAATCGTGCTCTGCACCGGAATACCGGAGCGACCTGTGGTGCTCTGTTGTTACCGGTGCACGAGCGCGGTGAGGAGGCTGGTGGGCGTATGACGACAGCAGTCCAGGCGGACCCCGTGGTGAGCACGCCGTACGGAGCGGTACGCGGCCGGTACGAGCAGGGGATCGCGGTGTTCCGGGGCATCCCGTACGCCGCGCCCCCCTTCGGCCCCCGCCGCTTCCGGCCGCCCGTGCCGCCCGAGCCCTGGGACGGGGTGCGCGACGCCGGTTCCTTCGGGCCGACGCCGCCGAAACCGCCGTACTCCGAAGCCTTCGAGAAGTACCTGTCCGACCCGGTGATCCCCGGTGACGACTGCCTCAACCTGAACGTGTGGACGCCGGAGCCGGGCCCCGCGGCCCGGCTCCCGGTTCTCGTGTGGTTCCACGGCGGCGCCCTGACCCGGGGGTCCAGCGCCGTCCCCGTGTACGACGGATCGGCCTTCGCCCGCGACGGCGTGGTCCTCGTCTCGGTCAACTACCGCCTGGGCGTGGAGGGTTACGGCCTCTTCCCGGACGCCCCGGCCAACCCCGGCCTGCGTGACCAACTCGCCGCCCTGCGCTGGGTGCACGAGTCGATCCTGGCCTTCGGCGGCGACCCGGACCGCGTCACCCTGGCCGGCCAGTCGGCGGGGGCGATCAGCATCGGCGCCCTGCTCGCGGCCCCGCAGGCGCGGGGGCTGGTGCGGCGGGCGGTCCTGCAGAGCGGGCCGCCCGAGGCGTTCGAGCGGGACAAGGTACGGCGGATGGTGCGCCGTATGGCCACGCGGCTGAAGATCCCCGCCACCGCCGCGGCCTTCGCCGAGGTCGATCGCGAGCTGCTGCTGCGCACCCAGGCCGACGTCGGCCGGCTCAGCAGCCCGGTCCTCGGCGGTCCCTCCTTCGGCATCGTCGTCGACGGCGACCTCGTCCCGCGCGACCCGCTGGAGGCCCTCGTCGAGGGCGGCGCGGCCAAGGACGTCGACCTGATGCTCGGCTGGACCAGCGAGGAGTACCGCCTCTGGCTCGTCCCCGGCGGCCTCCTGGAACGTGTCGACCGCCTCGGCCCGGTCGCCCTCGCCGGCGCGATGGCCCGCTGCCACTGCGGCACCGAGGTACCCCGCGGCTACCGCGCCCTCCACCCGGAGGCCGGCACCGCCGAACTCGTCGGCCAGATGGTCACCGACCACCTCCTGCGCCTCCCGCTCCACCGCCTGGCCGACGCCCGAGCCGACACCTCGTACGTCTACGAGTTCGCCTGGCCCTCCACCCTCCCTGACCTGGGCTCCTGCCACGCCTTGGAACTCGGCTTCGTCTTCGACAGCGGCGACGCACCCGAGTCCCGCAAACTCGCCGGCGACGGCGCCCCGCGGGAACTGGCCGACGCGATGCACGGGGCGTGGGTGCGCTTCGCGACAGACGGCGATCCCGGCTGGCAGCGCTGGGACGAGACGCACCCCGTGCGGATCTTCGACGCGGGTGAGCCGCGCGTCGCGCACGGCCCGCGTGACGCGGAACTCGCCCTGTGGGCCGCGGACAGCGCCAAGCTCCCGGAGCCCGACCCGACGTCGATCCAGACCGCCGGCCCCCTCGCGCGCGGTGTCGAACTGCGGTCCGTGGTACGGCGGTTGCGCCTGCCGGGCTCGGTCCGCCGCGAGTAGCCACGGGCTCCCGACACACCTCCACCGCCGGCGATGACCAGCGCGGCTACTCCACCGCCGCCACCGAGTCCCGTACGACGACATGCGTGCCCAGCAGCAGATGCTCGTCCGGGGTCTGCGGGGTGCGTCCCAGCGCGGTGCGGACGGCGAGGCGGCCCAGTTCCTCGTACGGGACGTGGACCGTGGTGAGCGCGGGGTGGAGGTCGCGGGCGAACGGAATGTCGTCGTAACCGGCCAGCGAAACATCGCCCGGCACGTCCAGACCGGCCTCGTGCAGGGCGGTCAGCGCGCCCGCCGCGACCATGTCGGTGGCGGCGACGACGGCCGTGAACTCCAGCCCCGCGCCGAGCGCTTCACGCATCAGCCGGTGCCCGGAGTCGCGGGTGAAGTCGCCGTGCAGCACCAGGGCGGGGTCCGGTTCGAGCCCACGCGCCCGGTGCGCCGCGAGGTAACCGCGCTCACGCCCCTGCGCTGTGGTGTGGTCGGGTTTTCCGCCGAGGAACAGGACACGCCGGTGACCCTGCGCGAGGACGTGGGCGACCAGGGCGTAGGCGCCGCCCTCGTTGTCGTACTCGATGACCGTGACAGGTGCCCCGGGCCCGAGCGGCGGCCGCCCGCACAGCACCAGCCGGGAGCCGGCCGACGCGAGCGAGTCGGCCATACGGCGGGTCCGCTCGCGGTACTCGGCGGTGTCCGCGGCACCGCCCACGAGGATCACGGCGGCCGCCCGCTGGGCCCGCATCATCTCCACGAACTCCAGCTCGTGCCGGACGTCCCCCTCGGTACTGCACACCAGACACAGATGCCCGAGCCGAGTGGCCTCCCGCTCCACCCCGTGGGCCATGTGCGCGAAAGAGGGCCCGGTGATGTCCTCCAGCACGAAGGCGAGCGTGGGCGTCCCCACCCCCGCAACGGCCTTGGCCCGGGCATCGGCGACGTAATCCATCTCGCGCACGGCCCGCATGACGCGAGTACGGGTCGAGGCACTGACCGGATACACCCCACCCAGCACCCGCGAAACGGTCGACGCGGAAACCCCGGCCCGCGCAGCGACATCCCGAATGGTGCTACGACCAGCGACTTCGCTCTTCCGAGTCATCCAACCCCCGCCCGCGGACACCAGTGGAAAACCCCGGCAACCGGTTTCCAACGGGCGAGATTAGCGCCCCGTCAGGCGCGCGGGGAACTGCGCGAGCAACCAAACGAGACCCGCAGTCGCCATCCACCGAACCCCTACGGCGAAGAGGCGAACCCCTCACGCCCCGCCACTCAAAACCCCGGCGATCTCCGAGATCGCCCCCGGCCCCACCCGACAGCACCCCCCGATCAACCGAGCCCCACCGTCCCGCCACCCCACAACCTCATCCGCGGCAAAGGACGACCGCCCCCGCCAGGCCCGGGCCTCCGCGTCCCACGCCTCCCCACTGTTGGGATAGACGACAACGGGCTTCCCGGTGACCCGCGCGGCAACAGCAACAGCCCCATCCACGTCCTCGGGCGCACAACAGTTCACCCCCACCGCGATCACCTCGTCCACATCCGCGGCCAGAGCGAACGCCTCCTCCAGCGGCTGCCCCGCCCGCGTCCGATCCCCCGCGATGCTGTACGACAGCCAGACCGGCACCCCCACCCCCCGCACCGCCCGCAACAGCGCCGCGGCCTCGTCCACGTCCGGCACGGTCTCCAGCGCCAGCACGTCGGGCCCGGCCGCAGCCAGCACCTCCACCCGTGGCCGATGAAAAGCCTCCAGTTCGGCGACGCTCAGCCCGTACCGCCCCCGGTACTCGGACCCGTCCGCGAGCATCGCCCCGTACGGCCCCACCGACGCCGCCACCCACAACGGCCGCGTCACCCCACCCGCCTGCGCCCGCCGAGCCGCCTCACGGGCCGACTCCACGCTCAGCGACAGGAGTTCGGCCGCCCGATCGTGCCCCACGCCCCGCTTGGCGAAGCCCTCGAACGTGGCCTGATAGCTCGCGGTGATCGCCACGTCCGCGCCCGCCTCGAAGTACGCGAGGTGCGCCTCGGTGATCGCCTCGGGCGACTCCATGAGCAGCCGGGCCGACCACAGCTCGTCGCTCAGGTCGTGCCCGGCGGACGCGAGCTGGTTGGACATACCGCCGTCGAGCACGACGGTGCCGGCGGCGAGGGCCGCGGCGAGGGAGGAAGCGGTTCCCGAGGCGTTGCTGGTCATGACATGACGCTAATCGAAGCCGCGCCGAACGGCCGAGTGTGTCCAGTAAATGAACAGATCGCCCAGCATGTGGGACGCGAGGTTACGATCACGGCCATCCCCGTCTCCACCCATCCGCACAGGAACCACCATGACTGCCCCCAGCCCCACCGAGGCCCCCGCACCCGAGCCCGCCCAGGTCGACACCGCCGCTCCCCGCCGCCGCACCTTCGGCCTCGCCGCCGCCACCGCCCTGGTGATGGGCAACATCATCGGCGGCGGCATCTTCGCGCTGCCCGCCGCCGTCGCCCCCTACGGCACCGTCAGCCTGGTCGCCTTCGTCGTGCTGTCGGTCGCCGCCGTGCTGCTCGCCCTGCTCTTCGGCAAGCTCGCCCGCCGCAGCCCTGTCACCGGCGGCCTCTACGTCTACCCCCGCGACGCCTTCGGCCCCTTCGCGGGATTCCTGTCGGCATGGTCGTACTGGACGATGTGCTGGGTCAGCATCGCCGCGCTCGCCGTCGCGGTGGTCGGTTACGTCGACGTCCTGATCCCCCTGCACGGCAATCACGCCCTCGAAGGCCTCGTCGCCCTCGCCGCGCTGTGGCTGCCGGCCGCCGCGAACTTCGCCGGCACCCGCTGGGTCGGCGCGGTCCAACTGGTCTCCACCGTGCTGAAGTTCGTGCCGCTGCTCCTGGTCGCCACCATCGGCCTGTTCTTCGTCGACGCCGACAACTTCGGCCCGTTCAACGCCTCCGGCCAGAGCGCGCCCGGCGCGGTCGCCGCCGCGGCCGCCCTGCTCCTCTACAGCTTCCTCGGCGTGGAGTCGGCCGCGGTCAGCGCGGGCGAGGTGGAGGACCCGGAGCGCACCGTCGGCCGCGCGAGCGTCCTCGGCACGCTGGCCTCCGCCGTGGTGTACATCCTCGGCACGGTCGCCGTCTTCGGCCTGGTCCCGCACGACAGGCTGGTGAACTCCGGCGCGCCGTTCGCCGACGCCGTGAACGCGATCACCGGCGGCTCCTGGGGCGGCACCGCCATCGCGCTGGTCGCCGTCGCCTCGATCACCGGCTGCCTCAACGGCTGGATCCTCATGGCCGCGCAGATGCCGTACGCCGCCGCCCGCGACGGACTGTTCCCGAAACCCTTTTCCAAGGTCGGCAAGGGCGGGGTCCCCGCTTTCGGCGTCTGGGCGGTGGCCGTCCTCGGCAGCGTCCTCATCGCCCTCAACTACACGGCGGGCCCGGACACCACCTTCCGCGTCCTCGTCCTGATCACGACCTTCACCGGCTGCGTCCCCTACCTGCTGTCGGCCGCCGCCCAGCTGTACTGGCTGGTCCAGGGCACCCGTGAGCGGGTCCGCCCGGCCGGCCTGGCCCGCGACCTGACGGTCGCCGCGCTCTCCTTCGCCTTCTCCTTCTGGCTGATAGCGGGCGCCGGATACGCGGCCGTCTACCAGGGCGTGCTGTTCCTGTTCGCGGGGATCCCGGTGTACGTCTGGCTGCGGGGACGCCAGAAGGAGACGACGGCCTAGCCCTGCGCCGCGTGCCGTCCGCCTTTGCGCGGGCCGTCATCTCGCCCCCGCCGCACCGCCGGCACCACCAGCCCGATCAACAGCCCCACCGCGAGCACGTACGGCCACCAACCCAGGCCGCTGCTCGCGGTGTTGGCGGTGCGCGGGTCGGCCGCGGCGGGCGCATCGGATGCCGTACGAGGACGATCCGCCGCCGGTGAACTGCCCGCGGTCGTCGCCGTGAGGACGACGTCGTTCCCGTCGCCGCCCTTGTAACTGATCCGGTAGGCCGTGTCGGCGAGCTTCACCCGGGCGCCCTCCATCAGGCCCTCGAACGCGCCCGTCGTCTTCGCCCGGCCGGTGTGGTCGAGGACGGTGATCTCGCGGGCGGACGCGCTCCCCGCCGCCGCGAGGTCGAGTTCGCCGGCCAGCCGTACGGCCCCGCTCACCTTCAACGGCCGCTCTCGCAGCACCAGTTCACCGTCCGCGGTCTGCGCGTAGTCGCCGGACACCGTCACCCCGCCCGCGACCACACCCTCGTTGGTCACGGAACCCTTCACCGTGCCCTTGCCGCTCAGCCCGCCCGTCACCCGCAGCCCGGCCGTCCCCGTGTCCAGCCGCGACCCGGCCGAGGTGAGCCGAATCCCCTTGGTGCGCGCGAGAGTTGCCCCGCCGCGCAGGGCCAGCGTGCCCTTCCGCACCGTCGTGGTCCCGGTGTACGACACCGCGCTCCCCGTCAGCGTCGTCGTGGCGGCACCCGACTGGACGAGCGAGCCCGAGCCGCTGATCCGGGACAGGGACACGGCAGTTGTGGCGTTCTGGACGACCAGCGTGCCGTCGTTCACCACCCGGCGGCGCTCCGTCCCCGTCATCAGCGAGCCGTCGCCGCTCGCGCCCGATCCGAGCCCGAGCCGCAGCACCGCCCCCTTCTCCACGGTCGTCGAACCGTCGTAGTACTGCTTCGCCGCGAAGGTCACGTCGTTCCCCCGCGTCCCCGCGATCACCACGTCCCCGGCGCCGGGCGCGGCCAGCGTGTCGTGGTAGCGGCCGCCCCCGATCGGGGCGCCGAGGGTGACGGGGCCGTCGTAGTCGAAGGTCAGCTTCGAACGGCGGCCGCTCGCCTCGTGCAGGTTGACGTATACGGTTTCCTTCGTGCCCGGCATGAAGATCCTGTGCGTCGTGCCGTCGCCCCACTGCACGTCCGCGCCCTCGATGTTGGTGCCCCGCTTGTTCAACTGGTGCGGTATCGCACGCCAGTTGAGGTCCGGGTCGCTGAGCGAGGGGTTCGTGTCGCCGCCCCGGTCGCTGTAGCTGTACTGCCCGGTGAGTACGACCTTGCTGCCCGGCCGGGTGTGGACGTTGACGTCACTGCCGTACTCGCGCTGGTAGAAGTCCTGCCGCAGCGTGATCGTCTGGTACAGCGGGGTGTCGATGATCCAGGAGCCCTGGTTGAGGATCGCGCGCGCGTTCGGCAGCGCCACCGGGTACTCGGGGCGGCCGACCGCCATGCCGGTGCCGTTGCCGATGACGCCGGAGAAGGGGTGTGTGCCGGCCAGGTCGAGGGTGCCCCACATGTTGCGCGGCTGGGTGACCAGCCCGGAGCCGCTGATCGTGCCGATGTTGAAGGTGCGGGTGAGGGAGAGGCGCAGGGTGCCGTCGACCCGGACGTTGAGCTGGTTCAGCCGGTAGCCGGGGGTGTTGTACGGGAAGTGGCCGATCAGGCCGGTGCCGCCGCCCGCTCCGTACTGCAGCGTCGCCCCGCGCGCGACCGTGATCGCGGGCGGGTCAGGGTTGGTGACCGTGGTGTACGGGTGGTTGCCGCCCCGCGTCCGCACCACCTGCCGCTGCCGCGACCCGGGCAGCGTGAAGTCGCTGTCCCTGGTGAGGACCAGCGTGCCGCTCCCACGCACGGTGAGCGTGCCCTCGCCGCGAAAGACGCCGTCGTACGTCGTCGTCCCGGACGGCACCGTGACCACCGTGTCGCCGGTCAGCGTGACGTCCCGGCCGGCGAGGACGTCCGCGGTGACGTCCCGGGCGCCGGCCGCCGCCGCGGGGGAAGCGGTTACGAGCAGGGCGGCGACCGCCGCTAAGGCTCCGGCGGCCGCTGCTGTCTTGTGGGTTTGGGTGCGCACGCGAGTGGAGACGGGCGGGGCGCCGGTTGGATAACAGAAACTCCCGGACCAGAAAGCGCCTTCTTTTCTCACGCGCGACCCGTTGACCTCCTGGTTACCCAGCCTTACCTTTCGGCTGTTCGCAATTACAACAGATGTTCTCAATATCGAACATCGCTCTCAGGACCCCCCATCCGAGAGGCAGTGCGCATGAGCCGCGCCCCCGACATCCCCCATCGACGACTGCTGCTGAAAGGCGCCCTGGCCGCGGGCGCCCTGGCAGTCACCCCCACCCCAGCCGCCGCCGCGCCGAAAGCATCCCCGTTCGTGAACCCCCTCGTCCGGCAGCGTGCCGACCCCTACATCCACCGGCACGCCGACGGCCACTACTACTTCACCGCCACCGTCCCCGAGTACGACCGGATCGTCCTGCGCCGCTCCCGCACCCTGGGCGGCCTTGCCACGGCTGCCGAGTCGGTGATCTGGACCAAGCACGCCACCGGCGTCATGGGGGCGCACATCTGGGCGCCGGAGATCCACCGCGTCGGCGGCAAGTGGTACGTCTACTTCGCCTCCGCGCCCGCCGAGAGCGTCTGGGACATCCGCATCTGGGTGCTGGAGAACGCCAACGCCGATCCCTTCAAGGGGACTTGGGTGGAGAAGGGCCAGGTGAAGACCGCCTGGGAGACCTTCTCCCTGGACGCCACGACCTTCAGCCACCGCGGCACCCGCTACCTCGTCTGGGCCCAGCACGAGCCCGGCATGGACAACAACACCGCCCTGTGGCTCTCGAAGATGGCGAACCCGTGGACCCTGACGGGCCCTCAAGTCCGGCTGTCCACACCGGAGTACGACTGGGAGTGCGTCGGCTACAAGGTCAACGAGGGCCCGGCGGTCCTCGCCCGCAACGGCCGCCTCTTCCTGTCCTACTCGGCCTCGGCCACCGACCACCACTACTGCATGGGCCTGCTGACCGCCGACGCGGACGCCGACCTCATGGACCCGGCGAACTGGTCCAAGTCCCCGACGCCCGTCTTCACCAGTAACGACACCACCAAGCAGTACGGCCCCGGCCACAACTGCTTCACGGTCGCCGAGGACGGGCGCAGCGACGTCCTCGTCTACCACGCCCGCCAGTACAAGGACATCACCGGCGATCCCCTGAACGACCCCAACCGCCACACCCGGATCCAGAAACTCGGCTGGCACCGAAACGGCACCCCGGACTTCGGCATCCCCGTTGCCGACACGGCCACCGCCACGATGGCCGACTCCGCGAAGGAGAGTGCGTGAGATGAGACGTGCGTACGCGGTACTGCTGGCCCTCTGCCTGGGCCTGTTCGGCGCCCTCGCGACCGCGGGACCGGCCCAGGCGGCGGCCTACACCGTCACCAACGGCACCCAGTTCACCGACACTTCGGGCAACGCCGTGCACGCCCACGGCGGCGGGGTCATCAAGGTCGGCTCGTACTACTACTGGTTCGGTGAGGACCGCAACTCCGACAACACCTTCAAGTACGTCGACGCCTACCGCTCCACCGACCTGAAGAACTGGGAGTTCCGGAACCACGTCCTGACCCAGTCCTCGGCCTCCGAGCTGGGCACCGCCTACATCGAGCGCCCGAAAGTCATCTACAACGCTTCCACCGGCAAGTTCGTGATGTGGATGCACAAGGAGAACGGCGTCGACTACAGCGAGGCCCGCGCAGCCGTCGCCGTCTCCGACACCGTCGACGGGAACTACACCTACCAGGGCAGCTTCCGGCCGCTCGGCCAGTACATGTCCCGGGACCTCACGACCTACGTGGACACCGACGGAACCGCTTACATGGTCTCCGCCGCCAACGAGAACTACGACCTGCACATCTACAGGCTGACCTCCGACTACACGGCCATCGACAGCCTGGTCGCCAATCCCTGGGCGGGCGGCCACCGCGAGGCCCCGGCCCTCTTCAAGCGGGGCAGCGTGTACTTCATGCTGACCTCGGGCGCGACCGGCTGGAGCGCCAACCAGCAGCAGTACGCCACCGCCACCAGCCTCTCCGGACCCTGGACCTCGTGGACCAACGTCGGGGACTCCACGGCGTACAACTCCCAGACGGCGTACGTCCTCCCGATCACCGGCACCTCGGGCACCTCGTACCTCTACATGGGCGACCGCTGGGGCAACTCCTTCGGCGGCACGGTCAACGACTCCCGCTACGTCTGGCTGCCGCTGACCTTCCCGACCTCCACCTCCATGTCGATGTCCTGGTACCCCGAGGTCACCGTCGACACGGCCGCCGGCACGATCAGCGGCACCAGCGCCACGTACAACACCCTGATCTCGCGCAACAGCGGCAAGTGCGCGGACGTCCCGAGCCAGTCGCTGTGGCAGGGCGTCGCGATCAGCCAGTACACCTGCAACAGCGGCACCAACCAGAAGTGGTGGTTCAAGGACCTCGGAACCGGTTACTACGAGCTGATGGGCCGAGGCAGCTCGCTCTGCCTCCAGGAGAACGACACCAACGTCACCCAGGAGAACTGCACCGGCGCCACCACCCAGCAGTGGAGCCTGACCACCTCCGGCAGCTACGTCCTGGTCAAGGCCCGCACCACCGGCGAGTGCCTGGACGTGTCCGGCGCGTCCACCGCCAACTCCGCCGCGATCATCACCTACACCTGCAACGGCGGCACCAACCAGCAGTGGACACGCGGTAGTTGACCCCTGCGGTCTCCTGCTAACGGACCGGGTTCCAGCCGTCCGTGCCCGCCAGGTACTTCTGGGCCGTGTAGTTCGCGGCCTGGGAGTCGGTGAGCTGCGGGCGGTTGGAATTCACCGTGGCGCCCGCGCCGGTGTTCCTGTACTCGAAGAAGCGGGCGTTCTTCCAGGAGTAGCCGCTCATGTCCGTCCAGGGCCCGGCGACCTTCACGGCGGCGGGCAACGAGGTCTGCCTGATCACCAGTTGGCCGACCGCGTCCGAGGTCGGATGCCAGGGGCGGCCCAGGTAGTACGTGTTGGCCGCCGCCGAGCTGGTCACCGAACTGCCGGTGACGAGGATGCCGTAGGTCTTGGCCGAGCTGGTGTTGGGCGCCGACAGGAAGCCGTTGAGACCGCCCGCCGCGGCACCGGAGTTGCGCAGCTGGATGTTGACCCGGTCGTAGACGGCCGTGGCGTTGCCGAAGATGAAGTCCACGTCCCCGGAGATGAAGGACGAGTAGAAGTACTGCCGGTACTGCCCGGCCGAGGACGGCGACCAGTTCAGGACCGTGTCCTGGCGGCTGATGAAACGGTCGTTGGTGAACGTCTGCCGGTCGCCCTGCGCGGTGACCGCGACGGCCTGCGTGTCCGTGATGTCGGGGTGCGCCGCCTTGTCGAAGGTGTTCTGCACGGTGATCCCGCTGACGGTGAGACCGCTCGCCGAGAACGTGGCGACCGAACTCCCCAACGTCCCGTACTTGTTGCCGTTCGCGTCGGTGTAACCGGCCGCCCGGTCATAGGTGATGACGACGTCCTCGGCGTTGCCGGTGGCCCCCTGGATCGTCAACCCGGTCTTGCTCACGGGCACGTTGACGATCTCGTTGTACGTCCCTGTCCCGACGGAGACCGTGTCGCCGGCCGCAGCCGCGTTCACGGCGGCCTGCACGGTCGTGTACCGGCCCGAACCGTCCTTGGCGACGGTGATGACGGTGGCGGCCCGCGCCGGGGTCACCAGCGGCACCACGGCCAGCCCGAGGGCGGCCGCGGTGCCCGTCGCCACGGCCACGGCGAGGCGCTGGGAGGGGGAGCGGCGATGTGCGTTCGGTTCAGTCATGCCCTCTGGTCGCCGCTCCCCGTACGGAAGTTGCCGCCCCTAGGCCAGAAGGTCGATCGCGTCGATCGCCGTGCCCGCGCTCAGGAAGGAGGTCGTCCCCGAACCGCTCGCCACGTAGATCTTCAGCGTGTTGTAGGCGCTGGTGTCCGTCAGCCAGGCGGACGCCGGCACGCTGTAGCTGAACGTGTAGTTGTTGCCCCGGTAGGAGCCCACGGTCAGCGACCGGGTGCTCGGCTGGGTGGGCGGCGAGGGGACGGCCGAGGTCCAGGTGTCGTTGACGACGACCTGCGGCCGGCCGTTGGCGTAGGCCGTCGTCACGCCGATGCGCAGGGTGTGCGCGGCGGCGGCCTGGGCCGCGGTCAGCTTGAAGTACACGATGATCCCGCTGTTGACGTCCTTCCACAGATAGCAGGGGAAGGCGGAGGTCTCGGTGCCGCTGCCGACGACCACGTTCCCGGTCCAGGACGCGGCGCGCACGTCCGACGGATGCGCGTACGTCATCAGGTCCGCGTTCTTGAACCCGCTCGGCGAACCCGTCCAGTTGCCGATCCGCCAGATCGCGCTCGCGTTGCTCGGGTCGTTCGAAGACGGGATCGCGATCGTGTTGAGGGTGGTCGTACCGCCCGCCGTGACCGTCACCGAGCTTGTGTAGACCGCGAGTTCGTCCTTGAAGACGGTCAGCGTGTACGTCCCCGGCAGCACGCCCGGGATCGAGAAGTAACCGTCCGAGGCCCGGGCCGAACCCCAGTACTGCGCCGCCGAGCCCGCGAGCCCGACCGTGTACGGGTACGCCGTGTCCCGCCCGCTGATCCCGACCCCGGCGACCCGGCCCCGCCCGCTGGCGGCGACGTACCCCGAGATGCCGAGCGAATCCGCCCAGGAGGTACTGATGTTGGCGTGGTACAGCGAGGACGAGGGCGCCCCGCCGTCGGTGAAGGCGATGACGTACGGGCCCTGGAGTCCGAAGCGCTGGGACTCCGTCTGGTTCTCGCCGTAGTACAGGATCTCGTACA
This sequence comes from Streptomyces sp. NPDC047081, assembly GCF_040643775.1. Taxonomy (NCBI): domain Bacteria; kingdom Bacillati; phylum Actinomycetota; class Actinomycetes; order Kitasatosporales; family Streptomycetaceae; genus Streptomyces; species Streptomyces sp. NPDC047081. The sequence continues at coordinate 57,214 of NZ_JBEYUY010000015.1, forward strand.
ACCCGCCGCCGTCGGCGCTCTGGTGGCGCAGCAGGGAGCGGTAGAAGGGCCCGCCGGAGGCCTTCTCGTGGTTGGAGCGGACGACGTACAGGCCCACGCTCCCGGTGGTCCAGCCGATGTAGTCGTAGTCGATGACCCGCTTCTTCGAGTAGTGCTTGGAACGGGTCTGGCCGTCGGACTTCTCGAAGACGTCCGAGGCCTCGATGGTGGTCGGCGCGTAAGTGTAGGAATCGGGCTCGTCGTTGAGGAACAGGCCCGCCTTGACGCGCACGATGTAGCGGGTCGCGCTGACCGAGTCGTCGGCCTTGTTGGTCCACAGATAGACGTTGTTCTCGCCGCTGCGGGCCGCGTAGTAGTGCTTGAGCGTGCCGTACGTGACCGAGACCAGGATCGTCGATCCCGACTGACCGATCGTCACCGTCGAGGTTCCCAGGCCGGATTCGACGTGCGAGTTCTTGCCGCCGTAGCCCTGGTACTCCGTGCCTTTGTAGACGAGCGAGGTCAGGTCGCCGTTGGTCTTGCTGACCTTGAAGACGAGGCTCGCGCCGGTGTCGACGACGTAGTTGGAGCCGTCGTCGCTCCAGCCGAAGCCTGCCGCCGAGGCGGTGCCGGCCAGCGGACCGGCGAGGGCGGCGGTGCCGGCGGCGGCCGCGGTGCCGAGGACGAAGGTGCGGCGGCCGACCGGTCTGTTCGCGGATTCGGACATGGGGGTGCCTCCTTCTGAAGCCGTGGGGGTGCGAGTGGTTGTGAGAGTGACAGTTGAATCGATTTCGCGAAAGGCCTTTCGCCTTCATGGAGTTGGCATTCTTGTGAAACCGGTCAAGAGACTAGAAAGCGCTTGCCGATGGCTGTACGGTCCCCGCCAGGCCATGTCGCCACGACGGAGGAGTCCCGAGTGAGACGTTTCAACGCAGGTCCTGTCGCCGCACTGGCGGCGGTCGTCCTCGGCACGTGCCTGACCGCCGCCCCCGCCGCCCAGGCCCACGACCGGCAACCGCCGCTCGGCATCGAGAACTGCACGGCCACCGCCTGCCACTTCGACGTGCCGCCCGGCACGTACGACGTGCGGGTCGTGCTCGGCGGCGAGGCCGGCTCCAGCACGAGCATCACCGGCGAGACCAGACGCTCGCTGCTGCCCGAGACGTCCGTCGCGGCCGGTGAGCGGGCCGTCCGCGGCTTCACGGTGAACGTCCGCACGCCGGAGGGCGAACCGACCGGCCCGGACGGAACTCCCGGCCTGGACCTGGCACTTGGCGGCACGGCCCCCGCACTGGCGGACATCCGCGTCGCCCCGGCCGCCGCACGCCATGTCCGCCAGATCTTCCTGGTCGGCGACTCCACGGTCTGCGACCAGCCCGGCGACCCGTACTCCGGCTGGGGCCAGCAGCTGCCGCAGTACCTCCGCAAAGGTGTGTCGGTGGCCAACTACGCGGATTCCGGAGAGAGTACGGTGACGTATCTGCAGAATCCGCAGCTCTGGGCCACCGTTCAGCCGCTGATCCGCCCCGGTGATCTGGTGCTGATCCAGCTCGCCCACAATGACAAGACCACCGACGAGGCGACGTATCGCGGCAATTTGGAGACACTGGTGGCAGGTGTACGGGAGAAAGGCGGACGTCCGGTGCTGGTGACCCCCATCGTGCGGCGCTGGTTCAACTCCGACGGCACCCTGAACAACAACACCGCGCTGCTGGTCAACGGCCTCGGCGTGGACCACCCCGCGGTGATCCGCTCGGTCGCCGCGGCCGAGGACGTACCGCTGATCGACCTCACGGCGAGGACCAAGGCGTTGGTGGAGTCCCTGGGGGTCGAGGGCTCCAAGGCGATCTACCTCTACAACGAGAAGAAGGACAACACCCACACCTCCGTCCACGGAGCGACTGTGTACGCGGGTCTTGTCCGCGACGAACTTCTCGCCCAGCATCTGGTACCCAGGAGCCAGGTGCGGGCGGGATGAGCCCCTGGGGCGTCTCGACCGGAACCGGGGCGCCCCAGGTCCCGCCCTCTGTCTGTTCACCGCCGTACGTCCTGAAAGAGCAGCGATGCACCTGCCGCCCCCCGACCGCGCCCTCAGCCCGTACACCGGCTACACCCGAGCCCACTGGGAGGCGGCGGCCGACGCCCTGATCGCCGCGGTGGAGCCGTACGCGGCGGAGGGAGGCGCTCTCTACCACTTTCCGGGCGACCGCGAGAGCTGGTCCGGCCGCCTGTCGGACGGCCTGGAGGGCTACGCCCGTACGCTCCTCCTGGCGGCCTTCCGCCGCGACGAGACCGCCCTCCAGCGCTACGCCGACGGCCTCGCGGCCGGCGTCTCGGGCATCTGGCCGCGCATCGAGGACCGCGGCCAGCCCCTGGTCGAGGCGGCGTCCATCGCCCTCGCCCTGCGCGTAACCCGCCCCCTCCTCTGGGACCGGCTGGACGACGGCGTACGACAGCGCGCGGCGACCTGGCTCGGCGACGCGCTGACCGCCGAGGCCTGGCCCTGCAACTGGGAGCTGTTTCCGGTCACGGTCGGCGGATTCCTCGAAGAAATCGGTTACGAGACGGAGGCGTCCCGCAAGGCGATCGAGCGCGGCCTCGATCGCATCGAGGACTGGTACGTCGGCGAGGGCTGGTACACGGACGGCGACGGCCGGAAGTTCGACTACTACAACGGCTGGGCGATGCACCTGTACCCGGTGCTGCACGCGTGGCTGGCCGACGACGACCGCCTCCTGGACCTGTACGGCGGCCGCCTCTCGCGCCACCTGGAGGACTACGCCCGCCTGTTCGGCGCCGACGGCGCGCCGATGCACCAGGGCCGCTCCCTGACGTACCGCTTCGCTACGACGGCCCCCCTGTGGCTGGGCGCCCTCACCGACCGCACGCCGCTGCCGCCGGGGGAGACGCGACGGCTGGCGTCCGGCGCCCTGAAGTACTTCCTGGACCGAGGCGCGGTCAACGCCGAAGGCCTCCTCACCCTGGGTTGGCACGGCCCCAACTCGGCCGTGCTGCAAGGCTATTCGGGCCCGGCGTCCCCGTACTGGGCCAGCAAGGCATTCCTGGGCCTGCTCCTGCCACCGGACCACCCGGTGTGGACGTCGCCGGAGCAGCCGGGCCCGGCCGAGCGCGCGGACGCGGTGACGTCCCTCGCCCCACCCAACTGGCTCTTGCAGTCGACGAGTTCGGACGGTGTGGTGCGCCTCCACAACCACGGGAGCGAGGACGTCCGTTACGACCCGTACTACACGCGGCTGGCGTATTCGACGGTCACGGGGCCCTCGTCGTCGTACGACAACAGCGTGATCGTGGGCGAAGATCCGAGCCGGACGGGAATCGAACCGCTGGGGGTCGGGGACGGGTGGGTCGCTTCGCGGCATACGGCCGGCGGGGGTGCGCGGGTGACGAGTGTGGTGCTGGCGCGGGGGGCCGTGGAGGTGCGGGCGCATCTGGTGGTCGGGGCTGCGCCGGGGACGGTGGTGCGGGTGACGGGGTGGTCCGTGGCGGACGATGCCGTGGGGGCCGAGTTGGTGCCGGTGGTGGGGTTGTCGGACGCGCTCACGGGGGTGACCGGGGAGGGGGACACGCTGTTCGTTGCGGTGGCGCGGCTTACGGGGGAGGCGGATCCGGTGCCGTTGGCGGAAGCGGTGACCGTCGAGAGCGTCGGCTCCGAGGCACTGCTGGTCCGTTGGACGGACGGCCCCGTACGGCGGGTGCGGCTGGCCGCCGGAGGTGTTGCGGTCGACGGCTGAACAGGGCCGGGCGGCAAGGGCGTTGGGCATTTTCCAAGGGTGGTCCCGGAGCGTGACCGTCCCGCTACAGTGGACGGGAGTGCTGCGGGGGGCGAACGATGGCGCTGCGGATCGGTCGGCGATTTTTCCTCGCGCTGGGCGTGGGCCGCTACTGCCACCTCCCGGCGCACGAACAGCTGGGGCAGGTACCTGCCGACGTCCGTGCGGTGCGCGGGTTGTTCACCGGTCTCGGGTATCAGTCCGTCCTGCCCGGCCTGGGCGAGTACGACACCGCAGAGCAGATCCGTCAGAAGCTGCGGCACTGGTCCACCGACGCCGCCCTCACCGGCGACGACGTGGTCGTGCTCTACTTCGCCGGACACGGTCTGGTCCAGGACCGCGACCGGCACTACCTACTGTGCTGGGACTCCCCCGCCGACGAGGACGCCGCGACCACGGCCCTGGCCACCGAAGACCTCGTGCGCATCCTGTGCCGGGGAGAACTGCGCCATCTGCTGCTCGTACTGGACACCTGCGCCGGTGGGGCGGGCGGGGCCGAGGCCGCTGCGCTCGCCTTGCAGTCGATCGCCTACCGGCACGTGGGCGCCGGTTCGGCCACCGGGCTGTGGTTCCTGGCCTCAGCCCGCCGCAAGGACATCGCCGAGGACGGGCGGTTCGCCGCCGCGCTGCGCTCCGCCGTGAAGATCGCCACCGAGCGGACCGGGCAGCGGCAGCAGTACCTCGATCTGGCCGAACTCGTGAAGGCCGTCAACGAGCGGTTCGAGGCGGACGGCCTCGGACAGCGCGCGGAACTCGCCAGCGGGCTGGTGACGGGCCTGGCTCCGTTCCTGCCCAACTCCGGCTACCGGGAGGCGCTTCCGCCCATCGGCACAGATCTGGAGGTCCAGCGCCGGGTGGCCGGACAGGACCTCGCCGAGCACTTCGGGCCGCGCTCCCGAGGCGTGGAGTTCGAGTCGGAGCACGGCCTGTACTTCAGCGGTCGGGCTCGCGTCCTGACCGAACTCACCACGTGGCTGACCGGTACGGAGGGCGACGGCCGGGGCCGGGTCGTCACCGGTCCGCCGGGCTGCGGCAAGTCGGCCGTCCTGGGCCGGGTCGTCGCCCTGTCCGACCCCGGTTACCGTCTTCGCTTCGGCCTCGGCGCGCTCGACCCTGCCACGGTCGTCCCCGAAGGCTGCGTGACATCCGCGGTGCACGCCCGCCACAAACGGCTCGACGAGATCGTCGAACGCATCGCGGACAACCTGGGCGTCACTGTCGACGGTTCCGCCGCCCTGCTTCAGGAACTCACCCGGCGCGGTCGCAAGGGCCCGCCGGTCGTGATCGTCGTCGACGCGGTCGACGAGGCGGGCTCCGACACTGCCGCCGATGCCGGCGGCCACGGCGAACCCCGGCGGATCACCCGCGAGTTGCTACGTCCCATGTCGGAGATCCCGGGCGTACGGCTGCTGGTGGGCACCCGCCACGAACTGGTCACCCCACTCGGCCCCACCTTCCACTGCATCGACCTCGACCGCCCCGGCTACCGGGCGGAGCGGGACGACGTCGCCGGATACGTCACGAAGATGCTCCTCGCCACGGAGGAACCCGAGGTCCACAGCCCCTACCGTGACCGTCCCGAGCTCGCCGGCGCCGTTGCCGCAGGCGTCGCCGACCGGGCCGCCGGGGTGTACCTCTACGCCCGGACCACCGCCCGTACCCTGCGCTCGGACCGCGTCGCCGTCGACACCGACCGACCTGGCTGGGCGGACGAGCTGCCCAGCGAGATCGGCGAGGCCTTCGACGACTACCTCGCCCGTTTCGGCCCCGACGAGCCGCGGGTCCGCCGCATGCTGCTCGCCCTTGCATTCTCCGAGGGCACCGGCCTGCCCCGCGGACGCGTCTGGACCAGACTCAGCAGCGTCATCTCGGGCGTCGAGTGCACGGAGGCGGACGTCTCCTGGGCTCTCGATGTGGCCGAGGCGTATGTGGCAGAGGTGGTCGACGACGACCGGCGGTCGGTGTACCGGCTTTACCACAAGGCTCTGGCGGAGCACTTGCGCCGGACGGCGGGGCGGGCGACGGCCGAGATCCAGCGAGCCGTCGTCGAGGCCCTGGTGTCGGTCGTGCCCGCCGTCGAAGACGGTAGAAGGGACTGGCTGGCCGCGGCGCCCTATGTCCGCCAGCACCTGGCCACGCACGCAGCGGCGGCCGGTGGGCTCGCCGGGCTCATCGAGGATCCGGGCTTCCTGCTCGCCTGCGAACCGTTGGGTCTGCTGCGCGCGTTGGCGACGGTCGACGGCGACGCCTCGCGCCGCATCCGCACCGCCTACGAGCAGGTGGCGCATCGCCTTGCCCCTGAACGTGCGCTTGGCGCCCGCGCCGCGGACCTCCAACTGTCGGCGAGGCGATGCGAGGCCGACAGCCTGGCGGACCAGGTCGAGCACCTGGGTGTGGCCCTGCCTTGGACCGCGCGTTGGGCCTGGTGGTCGGCGAGCGGAGCCCATCGGCTGCTCAGCGGCCATACCAGGAGCGTCAGTTGTGTGTCGGTGGGCCACCTCGACGAGCGCCCCGTCACCGTGACCGGCAGCAGGGACGGCACGGTCCGGGTGTGGGACCTCACCACTCAGCGGCAGATCGGCGAACCGCTGGAGATGGGGGTCGCCGTAAGCGCGGTCGCCATCGGCGAACTCGGCGACTACACCGTGGCTCTGGCCGGCGGTGTCGACGGCGCGGTCCGGGTCTGGGACCTGTCGGCCGGCCAGCCCTACGGACCGCCGCTGACCGGACACACGAACATGATCCGGGCCATCCGCGTCTGCACCCTCGCCGGTCGGGCGGTGGTACTGACCGCCGGCGGGGACGGAACGGCGCGCCTCTGGGACCTTGCCGAGCGCAGGCAACTGGGAGCGCCGTTGTCCGGTCACCGGCGCACCGTGTGGGACGCGGTCCTGGCGAACGTGGGCGGACGCGCGCTGGCCGTCACCGGCGGGGACGACAAGGCCGTACGGATCTGGGACCTCGGTGATGTCCCGGACGGAGGCGACGCGCGGATCGACGGCACACCCCTGATCGGGCCCGCGGACGGGGTCAGGGCCTTGAGTACGGGGGAGGTGGACGGCCGGACGGTCCTGCTGGTCGGAGACGTGACCGGCATGCTCGGCCTGTGGGATCTCGCCGAACGCAGGCAGATCGGCGAACCGGTCGTCGCGCACCGTTATTTCGAGCGCAGCGGAGTCCTGTCCGCCGCCATGGGGCGGTTCGGCGGCCGAACCGTGGCGCTGACCTGCGGTCGAGAGGAGACGAGGCTGTGGGACCTGCCGAGCCTGCGTCAGCTCGTTCCCCCGCTGCGCGGCCACATGGACGACATCTGCGCGGCGGCCCTGACCAGTCGGGGGGACACATCCCTGGCGGTCACCGTCAGCTCGGACCGAACAGCGCGGGTCTGGGACCTGTCCGCCGACCAGCCGAACGAGGGTCACAGCGGACAGGTGGATGCCGTTGCCTTCCGAGAGGTTCAGGGACGCCCGCTGGCACTCACCGGCGGGGTCGACGGGACCGCCCGACTGTGGGATCTGCGGACTCGGGAACAGATCGGCCGCACGATGGAGGGACACCATGGACGCGTGCTTGCCGTGGCCCTGGGCACCGTGTGCGGCCGGCCGATCGCCGTCACGGGAGGTGAGGACACCCAGGTCAGGTGCTGGGATCCGTTCACCGGCCGGGTCTCGGGTCCTCCGCTGGCCGGCCACACCAACGTGGTGCGCTGTGTCGCGATCGGCGCACTGGACGGCTCGGACGTCCTGGTGAGCGGCAGCGAGGATGGCACGGTCAGGATCTGGGAGCAGGCCACCGGCCGCCTCGTGATGCCGCCTCTGGACACACACATCGGCGGTATCGAGTACCTCGCCGTCCGCAGTGTCGGCCGTGCGCTCCAGATCGCGGTCGCGACTGCTCTCGACCACGCCTACGTCTGGCACGTCCACCCACGCGGGACGCGAACCCTGGAGGCCCATCTCGACCTGGAGGAGCTCTCGCTGTACGCGCGCGCTCTGGGGGTGTCCTTCCTCGGGGACCGGCCCGTGGTGCTGTCCACGCGGGAGGGGAACGGCGTGTACGTACACGACATCGTGACGCGCGCGTCGGCGGGTGAGCCCCTGGTCGGACACACGAACGGCGTGCTGCGCGCCACCCTGGCCCGGATCGGCGGCCGCACTCTGGTCGCCTCCCTCTCCTACGACGACACCGTTCGCGTGTGGGATCTGAGCACGGCCTCGTCCCCGGAACCACACCTGGAAGGCCTGACGAGGGTGAGTGACGTGGTGCGCCCGTACCCGTCGCCTGTGCTGGGCACCGTCGACGGGGCACCCATCGTGGTGACCGCCTTCGCCCGCGAGGTACGGGTCTGGGACGTGGGCACGATGAGCCCGCTCGGGGAGCCGTTGTGCGGAGCGGACCGCAGCCTGTTGTCGGCGGACGTCGTCCCTGGACCCGACGGCGGATCGATGGTCGTGACCGGGAGCGTGTACGGAGGTGTCCGCTTCCACGACCTCGACAGCGGAGCGCAGGTCGCACCGCACATCACCTCCAGCAGCTACCAGCTCTTTCATGCCTCCAGCGCCCGCCTGAACGACGAAACGCTGGTGGTCACGAGCAGTTGGACGGAAGTGGACGCCTGGACCATGGTGCCGCGCCGACGTCTCGGCAAACGGTTCGGCACCTCCTGGCGGGCCTCTCTGCATGCCGTCGGCGGCAGGGCTTTCGTGGTGTCCGTCGCGGGCGACTTCACCCTGCACGCGTGGGACCCGCGTACCCAGGCTCCCGTCTGCCCGCCGATGCCCGGCCACACTGCCCAGGTCATGGACCTGCGCGCTGTCCGAGCCGGGGAGGACCACCTGTTGGCCAGTGCCTCACTGGACGGGACGGTACGGCTGTGGGATCTGCGTACCGGCGAACCCGTCTCCGAGCCGTTGACGGGGCATGAACGGGGCGCCTTCAGCGTGGATTTCGTGCGTCAGAGGAGCGACTTGCTTGTCGTGGGCTGTGGTGACGGTCGACTTGTCTTCCGTGACCTGGCCACCAGGGATGTCGTGGGGACCGAGCTGGAGCCGTTCCCGTCCCGCGCCAGGGCTCTCAGCGCAGCGGACATCCAAGGCGTACCCCTGCTGATCGCGGGTGACGACTTCGGCCTGGTTCGTGTATGGGACACCCGCCACTCCGGCTGGACCGCCGAACTGGAGGTGGGGGGCGGTATCAACGCCGTGGCCGCTGCGCCCTCCGGGCACGTCTGTCTGGCGACCGACATGGGGATGGTGGTGCTCGGCCTCAACGTAGGCGACGCTTCGGAGCCCTGGGGAGAAGCCCGGTGACCCGCCTGGTCCTCCTCCATGGCATCGGCCAGCAGGTGAAAGGTCCCCAGACCCTCCTCGCCGACTGGTATCCGGCACTCGCCGACGGTGTCACCCTCGCGGGCGGCACATTGGAGCGCCAGGAGGTCGCGATGGGCTTCTACGGCGACCTGTTCCGCCCCGTGAGGCACCGCGGCCTCGGCGAGCCGGACCTGGACGCCTCCGACATCGAGGACGGCCTCGAACGAGACCTGCTGCTGGCCTGGTGGGAGGCAGCGGCCCAGGAGGAGAGTCAGGTGCCCGGACCTGACGCCGCCGCGCGGATCCGCACGCCGTATCTGATCCAGCGAGCCCTCGACGCTCTCAGCCACTCCGCGTTCTTTGCCGGCCTGGGCGAGCGGCTGCTGATTTCCGACGCCGGTCAAGTGCGGCGCTACTTCACCGAACCGGACCTGCGCGCGGCGATCCGTACCCGCTTCCTGCACGCACTGACAGACCGGACCGAGGTGATCGTGGCTCACTCCCTCGGAACGGTCGTCGCATACGAGGCGCTGTGTGCCCACCCCGAGTTGCCGGATCTGACACTGATTACCCTGGGCTCGCCACTTGCCGTGCGTGGTCTCATCCTCGACCGCCTTGTCCCGGCGCCCCACGGCGGACTCGGTCGCTGGCCGGCCCCTGTGAAGCGGTGGACCAACCTCGCGGACCAGGGCGACGTCGTGGCTCTGGCCAAGGAACTGGCTCCTGTTTTCGGCGCCCGTGTCACTGATGTTCTGGTCCACAACGGAGCCAAGGCACACGATGTCCGTCCCTACCTAACCGCCCGGGAAACGGGACACGCGATAGCCGTGGCACTGGGCGGTACCGCAGGTCGGCACTGAGGAAGACTGGAACGTACGCCCGGGTGCAGGCGGATCCCAGGCACAGATCATCGTCCCGGACCCCCGTCCGGCAGGATGTCGCCTCATGGCGTGGGGGAGAGACAAGTACGCGGAGTTGTTGGGGCGGGCCGGGCTGGAGGTCGTGGGGGAGTGGCGGGTCGAGTACGTGTTGCCGCCCCGGTTGGCCTGGCGTGCGACGGAGGGCGAGGAGCCCGTGGTGACCGTGTCCGGTGGGGCCCTCGGTGAGGTGAACGCGGAGTGGCATCGGCTGGCCGGCCAGGCCGGGTTCTTCTTCGGTGACGGGGTGTTCCTCATTGATGTGCCCGGTGACTGGACCTGGCCGGGGCGGTTGTGGACGCGGGTGCGGCTGGGTGGCGAGTGGGATCTTGCCGGGGTGCTGGGGACGCGGTTCGTGACCTTGTCGGCCGATGGAGACGCGCTGGTCGGTGTTGCGGGCGGTGAGGACGGCACGGTGGGCGCGACGGACGCGGAGGGTGCCGTACGGCTGGTCACCGTCGACCCGATCTCGGAGCGGCGGGAGGAAGCCGTGCTGGCGGCGGTTAGGGAGACGGCCGAGGAGCGGGCCGAGGCGTGGGCGGCGCTGGTGCGGGGTGCGGAGCCTGGTGGGGATGGCGCTGAGGCGCTGTACCGTCCGCTGTCTGACCTGCCGGAGGCTGACTGTCCGCTGTCGGATCGGCCGAAGCTCAACCGTCTGCTGCCTGCCCGTCCGCCGTCCGACCGCCCGAAGCCCAACCGCCCGCTGCCTGACCCGCCAGAGGCTGCCCGTCCGCCGTCCGACCGGCCGAAGATCGACCGTCCGCTGCCTGGCCGTCCGCTGTCCAGCCAGCTGGAATTCGACCGGCCGAAGCCCGCCCGCCCTCTGCCCGACGCCGCGCTGCTCAAGGAGTGGGCGGATGGGCTGGTCGGTAATCCGCGTGCCCCGGAGGACGTGCGCTTCGGGCTCCTGGGCAAGTCGCGTCGGCTTCTTCAGAACCCCCTCCCGCCGGCCCTCCTGGAAGCGGCCATCGTTCACCCGGACTGGGAAGTCCGCGAGACCGTCGCCGAGTTCCAGCCCCTCACGCCCGAGCAGTGGGCCCGGCTGATCCTGGGCGGGCAGGGTGAGCGGCAGCGTTGGATCCTCACGATGGTGGCCTGTCACCGGCGTGACGAGGTCGCCGAGGACGCCTGCCGGGAACTCGCCGCCGACCCGTCCATCAGGATCCGCGCCGAGGCCGCTCGCCTGCGGGGGCTGCCCGCGGACGCGGCCGTCGAGCTCGCCGCCGATCCCGAGTCGACGGTCCGGACGGCCGCCTGCCCGGTGGCCTGGCCCCACCTGGACCCCGCCCGCCGCCAGGCGCTCCTCGCCGACGGCGAGCGCGAGGTACGGCTCGCGGCCCTGCGGGAGCACCACAAGGCGCACCCGCTACCCCTGGAGACCTTCACGGCCGAGGCTCTCGGCACCGGCCCGCTCGCCACGTACCCCCTGGAGCGCGAGCTCGCGGAGCACCTCGCCCGCAACGGGGACCGGCACGAGCGCGGAGCCCTCGGTGGCAACCCGCACCTGCCCCCGGACCTGGTCGCCCTCCTCGCCGAGGACCCCGAGCCGGGAGTGCGCTGGGCGGTGTCGGTCCGGGCCGACCTCACCGAGGAACAACGCGCCGCCGTTTCCGTCGAGTTCGACGAGAGCGTCCATCATCGCGAGCTCGACTGGGTCGTCGCCCTGCACGACGACCCCGAGGCCATGCGCCGACTGGCCGCCTCCTCGCACCCGGTTGTGCGGCGAAGCGTCGCCCGGGCCCCTCGGCTCCCTTCCGACGTCGTCGAGCGACTCGCCCGCGACGAGGACCGGATCGTCCACCTCTTCCTCGCCGAGTCATGCGACGACGCGCCCGCCGACATGCTGTTGAGCGTGTGGCAGTGGTGGACCGGCAGCTTCTCCTTCCCCGACCGTCCGCGCGGACACCCCGACTTCCCCCGCGAGGGCCTACTCCGGTACGCCGACGACCCGAACCCGCGCATGCGTCAACTCGCCCTGGACGACCCGGAGTCGACTCTCGAACTGGTGGAGCGGATGAGCCGGGATCCGGACGTCGACGTGCGGTACCGCGCCGCGCAGGATCCGCGCCTGACGGTCGTCGACGCCGTACGGCTGGTCGACGACCCCGTGGATCACATCCGGCACGCGGCCGCCCGGCACCCGGACCTGCCGGGCCGCGTCCTCGCCGGCCTGCTCTTCGACCCCGAACTGGCCCGAACGGCCGCCGGACATCCGGCACTTCCTGAAGACGTCGTGCGCTGGATGGCCGGGCAGGTGAGCTGAGTCCCGCATCGAGGCCACAGTGCCGCGGGGCCGGTGCGTGCTCGCGGAGGAGGGGGGCCGTGCCCCGTCGGCGCCGCTCCTCCGCGCTCGCTCTCGCTCGCGCGGCGGCCTCATCGCGGCGCCGCCGTGACAGCGGCCGACGGCAGCCTCCTCCGCCTCGTGGCGGCACGCACCGGACCCCGCTCGGCTCGGTCATGACGCGCCGCGCCTCATGACCGGCCTGATCGGGAGGGACGCCCCTAGGGGGCTGACCTCCTAGGGGGCTGACCTCACGGAGTCAGGCGTGCGATCCGCAGCGTCTTCGACGTCGGTGAAGCGCCGTTGAGCGCGGTCGCGTACGACGGTGTCACCGGGACGTACGCCCAGGTCAGCGTCCCGTTGGCGGACACCGCGATGTCGCCCGTGATGCGCGCCTGGACCACCTTGTCCGCACTCTGGAACTTGCCGTTCCAGTCGATGAGCCGCAGATGCGTGCCCGTGAAGGTGCCGGTGCAGGTGCCCGCCTTGCACTTGGCGTTCTTCAGGGACTCCCAGGACAGCAGCAGCCGGTTCTTCCCGTACGGGGCGAGGTGGACGTTGACGTGCTCCGTGCCCTTGGCGGAGGAGAGGTAGATCGCCTTGCCGGGGCCGGAGCTGCGGTTCTTCATGAAGGCGACCGCCACCTGGTGGGTGCTGGTCTTCGGGGTGACCGTCCAGCCGCGGCCGGAGGAGTCGTCGGGGTTCTTCTTGGCCGAGGCCGCGCCCCGGGAGGCGAACGCGGTCGCGTAGCGGCCGGTGGCGGACCTGATCAGGTCGCCGGTACGGCCGGGGAACGTGCCCCCGCAGTAGCCCGCCCAGCACTGCTCGCGCTGCACCACCGGCGCGTTGTCCGGCGCGGCTATGCCCGTCGACACGAACAGGCCCGAACGCCAGTCGTCGAAGCAGACGGAGGCGAAGGCGCCGGTCTTCTCGGCGTGCAGCGCGATGCCCTCGTTGTGGCTGCAGCCCCAGCTCCAACCGCCGCTCAGCTTCGCGCCCTTGGCGCTGATGTACGACAACTTGTCGCCGTAGTGCCCGTCGGCGAAGCCGCCCGCGCCGTGTACGACGAAGTACGCGCCGTACTTGCTGCCGTTCCAGGTGAGTTGGCCGTCCAGGACCGGGGAGGTGTCGTGGGTGGCGGTGCTCGTCAGCTTCGTGCGGAAGGTCTGCTTGCCGTTCGTGTAGCGGATGATCGCGGCCGCCGTGTCATGCCACTTGTTGGTGTCGGCGACCCGGGTCAGCAGCGCGAAGCCGTTGTTGTGCGCGACCAGACCGCCGACCTCCTTGGCGCCCTTGACGACGGTGTCCGCGCCCGAGCGCTTCCCGGCGGCGGTCAGCGGGGTGACGTGGATGCCGTCGGAGGCCGGCCAGGCCACGCGCAGGGAGCCGTTCGGGGCGACCGCGGTGGAGGTCCGGGTCCACTCGCGCTCGTTGTTGTAACCGGCGGACAGGTAAGGGAACTTGGCCGACAGGCTCACCGAGGTGGTCGTGACCGTGAGGGGCGCGGCGGTGCTCGTCGCGGCGCCCGCCGTGGCGTACCAGGCGCCGACGAGCGCGGCGGTCGCGGCGAGTCCGGCGATGACGGGCTTACGGGCGACCCGGACCCGGCGGTGAGTCGTCGTGCGTCTTGCTGATGTCATGCCCCCTGGTCGCCGCCGGTCGGGCGAAGGTTGCCGGGCGCTCGAAACCAATGGGGGCGACGCGGGTCACAGCGCGGTACGGCAGGTCCTTGGTAGGCTGGACCCTTTCGTGGGTATCAGACCCTTTGGACTCTTCTCCGGCGAGCGACCGAGGGACCGTACATGGACACCGACATGGACTTCCCCGGCGACCGGCGACTGGCCGCCGCCGTCGTGATGGACGGCGAGGGCCGGGTGCTGTTGGTCCGCCGCAGTGAGAGCGAGAAGTTCCTGCCCCGGGTCTGGGGCGTTCCCTGCGGCAAGCTCGAAGGCGACGAGAGCGGCCCGGACGGCGCGTTGCGCGAGCTGAAGGAAGAGACCGGACTGCTCGGTGAGATCGTCCGCAAGGTCGGCGAGTCGTCCTTCCTCAGCGAGTACCGCGGCCACGAGATCAAGAACTGGCAGGAGAACTTCCTGGTCAGGCCGCTCGGCGGCCGGATCGTCCTGCCCAGGCCCGACCAGGCCTACGCCTGGCTCGGGCGTTCCGAGCTGACCACGGTCGAGATCGACGAGTACAACCTCGACATCGTCGAGCAGGCCTTCACGAGCTTCTGAGCAGCTCCGCAAGGGAGTTGAGCGCGCCCAGGTACTCGTCCACCGTCAGCGCCACCTTCGCCACCGCCCCCGGATGCGGGCCCGCCGCCGTGAACACGTCGGTGTGCGGCCGCCGTTCGCTGCCCGTCTCCAGGAACAGCGTGACCGTCGGCTCGACCGTCTCGCACCAGGCGCGGTGCAGTGTGTGCGCCGGAAGCGCGTAGGCGCTGCCCGCCGCGTACTGGCCGACATGCGTCAGCCGCAGCCGGGCCGGACCGGCCGGTTCGAGCAGCCAGTCCGCCGAGCCCACCTCCAGGGACTCCTCGTAACGCGCCGCCGCGACGGTGCCGTCACCGCCGCCCGAGACGTCGTACAACTCCATCGCGAGCCGCCCGCGGACCACGTAAGAGGCGAGCGGGGAGCGGTGGTTGTGGATGTCCTCCTTGCCGATCGCCCCGGCGCCGGGGTGCCAGAGGTGGGCGCGGAGCATGTGTCGCGGTCCGCCGTCGATCAGCAGCAGCTTGTCGAAGCCGAGGACATGGCGGTACGACAGCCGGGCGCATCCTTCGGGGTCGCCCTCGCCGGAGGCGAGTTCGGCGATCAGCTCCAACAAGCGGTCGGGGGAACCCAGTTCGGCGACGACGGAGCGGGCCGCGGCGACCAGTTCATGCTCGGGCGGGGCGCCGTCCAGCCTCCCGGTCAGCAGCTGCCGTGCCGCGAGAACCTGCCGACCACCCATGCACTCATCCTCCAACGCCGCTTCCCGGCACCCGCGTTCACTGACCTGGCCGATACATCCATACGGCATGGGCGCGCAGCGCCGAAAGACCTTGATAGGTCATCCACATGGGATATCGCAGCTCACTGCTGTCGGCACTCCACCAGGACCACACGCCGTCCGTCTGCCCGGCCCACACCGCGGCCGCCGCCCCGTCCAGCCGCTCCCGCCACGCCTCGGCCGAACCGTCCTGCGCCACGACCGCCTGAGCGGTCGGCGACATCAGGGCGCGGACCACCCAGGAGGCGGTGAAGTGCCGTACGTTCAGCACCTCGTGGCGCGAGGAGTCGTCCGTGCGCGGGCGGCGCACCTCTTCGCGCAGGTTGCGCAGGTCCGGGCATCGGTGGTGGAGCGTGGCCGGACAGGCCAGCAGCCAGCGGACCCCGTCCTCCCGGGCGGTGCGCACCTCCTCGGGCTCCGGCTCGTCCAGCACCCGCGCGCACCGGTCGAGGGCCACCACGGCCTGCGCGGTGTGCAGCGCGGAGGGCAGGCCGTGCGGCGACTCGAGGCGGTAGCCCCAGCAGTGCAGACGGTCCCGCCCCCGGTCGTTGATCGCGCCCTCCACCAACGCCTCGCGCAGCAGCGGCAATACGTCGTGGTCGGGCGCGGCGCGCAGCAGGCCCCGCATCACCGTCGTCACGACGTGCGTCGACTCCCGACCGGCGAGGTCGAGTCGGGGCGTGAAGCCGGTCGCGCAGCGGTCCACGTCCTGCGCCAGCCGGTCCCGGGGCACCCCCGCGCGGGTCAGCGCGCCCAGCACCAGCGCCGTGACCTCGGGCCGTGCCTCCGAGCCCTGCGAACGGGCCGACCAGCCCCCGGTCGGCAGCCGCAGCCGCCACAGGGTGTCCACCAGGTCGCCGGTGCGCACACGGCCGTCGGGCATGCCGAAGTCGAGCATGATGTGCAGGCCGTAGGCGGTGCCGACGGAGGTGGGGCGGGTCGGAGCGCTCTCGCCGAGCGCGTGCGGCCAGCCGGTGAGCAGGCCTCGGTTGGGATCGTCGACCACCGTCAGCGCCGCGAGGAGGGTGTCGTACGCGTCCGACAGGACCCGGGGGAGCGGGCCGGGCGCGGGCTGCTCCACGACGACGGGCGTGGTCGTGCCGCTCGTGGGCGCCCCGGCCGTCGCCGCTGCCCGGGCGCGGACCAGCGCCGCCGCCAGCCAGGCCGCGACGCCCGTCCCGATCCCGCTCAGGCCCGAGATCAGATACCTGGCCGCCGAGCCGCCGAGGGAGTCGGGCAGCACCCCGAACAGGAACTGGAAGACGGCGTATCCGGCCGCCGCGCAGCCGAGGCTCCCCAGCCAGCCGACGAACCGCGCGGTCTCGCTCGGCCGGGCGGGCACGGGCGTGCCGCCGTCGCCGGTTCTCAAGGGACCGCGTCCCAGCTGCTGTTGAGACAAGACGCGCTCCCTCCCCCTGGGCGGCACGTGACCTACGCGAAGATTCCAGTCTAAGTGGTCGACGGGGCGGGTGGGCCGGTGACCGGAACCACCGTCTCCGCGAGCCGTTCGGCGAACGCCACGGGTTGTTCGAGAGCACCGATGTGCCCGCCGGGGAGCTCCGTGAAACTGCATCCGGTGCGTTCGGCGAGGAACTCGGCCGTGCGGCGGAGAAGTTGACCGCGGGAGTCGGCACCAGCGGCGAGGGTGAGCCGGGCGGAGGAACCGCTCAGCGCCTTCAGGTCCGGGACGTACGAGGTGAACGGACGCAGGACGTGGGCCAGGAAGATGGCCATGGGGTTGGTCAACTCCTCCTCACGGGCGAGGGGTTGGCCGTCCAGCGGACCCGTCGCCTCCCGCTCCGCGAGCCCGGCGGCCATGCGCGCGCCGGCCGCCTGGGGACCGGCGGCGCGATAAGTGTCGTACACGCCAAGGAACATGGCCCGCTGCCGCTCACCGTCCGGCAGCACCCCCACGCACGGCGGCTCGTGCACGACGACGTGCCGGAGCCGTTCCGGATGCCGGGCGAGCAGATCGAGTACGGCGATGCCGCTGGAGCTGGTGCCGAGGACGTACGCCGACTCCCCGTCGGGCAGCACCTCTTCGAGCACGCGCCGCATCCCGTCGCTCCACGCCTCGACCCGCTGGTCCTCCACCGGCTCGCCCAGCCGCCCGTGGGCGAGGCCGAGGGGGTCGTAGATCACGACGGTGAACCGGTCGGCCAGGGCGTCGGTCATCGGGTCCAGCCCCATGGGGTGCCCGGCACCGCCCGGCGTGATCAGGAGTACGGGCCCGCCGCCCCGTACGTCGTAATGGAGTTCAGTCGAGCTCATGGTCCTGCTGTCCTTCCCGTGGCCAGTTCCGGAGCGTGATGTGCAGGGCGTCGACCGCCTTGTCCCAGGACCGCCGCACATCGCGCGGGGCGCCGAAGCCGCCGCTCGCCTCCAGGGCGCAGTAGCCGTGGAAGGTACTGCGCAACAGCCGTACGGCGTCGGTGAGATCGGGTTCTTCGAGGCCGTAGGCGCGGAGCATGCCGTAGGTGATCTCGGCGGTGCGGCGCAGGGCGGGGGAGGCGGCGACGAGGGACTGGTCGACCCGGATCTGGGTGGCCGCGTACCGGCCCGGCCGCTCCAGCGCGAACTCCCGGTAGGCGCCCGCGAACGCGGCCAGCGCGTCCTTGCCGGCCCGGCCCGCGACCGCGGCCGCGATCCGGTCGATCATCTCGCCGCCGGCCAGGAACGCCATCCGGGTCCGCAGGTCCTGGAGATTCCTGATGTGCGAGTACAGACTCGCGTCCTTGACGCCGAAGTGGCGGGCCAGCGCGGAGAGCGTGACGTTCTCGAACCCGACCTCGTCGGCGAGATCGGCGGCGGCAGCGGTGAGCCGCTCGGCCGTGAGCCCGGCTCTGACCATGACGACGACCTCGGCTTTCTCCCGCTTCCTAGGATCCCTAGGAAAAAAGCTATCCCACCTAGGTTGTCGGAGGCGACCGATATTTTGGTGGGGTGATGGTGGGTACCGAAGAGACCAGGCTGATCGTTCTGCGCGGCAACAGCGCCTCGGGCAAGTCGTCGGTCGCGGCGGGTATACGGGAGCGGTTCGGCAGGGGGCTCGCGCTGGTCGGGCAGGACAATCTGCGCCGGGTCGTGCTGCGGGAACGCGACCGCCCGGGCGCGGCGAACATCGGTCTGATCGACACGGTCGCCCGATACGCGCTGGACGCCGGCTATCACGTGGTGATCGAGGGTCTCCTGTACGCCGATCGCTACGGCGAGATGCTCGCGCGCCTCCGTGCCGAGCACCGCGGACCGTCGTACCACTACTACCTGGACGTCCCCTTCGAGGAGACCCTCGCCCGCCATGCGACCAAGCCCATCGCGAAGGAGGTCGGGGAGGCCGAACTGCGGGACTGGTACCGGCCGTTGGATCTGCTGCCCGATGGGGTGGAGAGCGTGATCGGTGCGGAGAGCGCGCTGAGCGAGACCGTCGAGCGGATCATGCAGGGGACGGGGCTGGCGGAGTTGCCCGCCTTGGAGTGAGCTAGATTCCGTCGAGTTCGCCGACCGCCGCGCGCACGTGCTCGGCGTCCGGTGCCTTCCCTGCGCAGAGCCACGCCGGGCGGCCGTCATCCGTGCTGCTCAGGTGCATGCCGAGGTTGTGCAGCGTGCAGACCGGCCAGGCCTGCCACAGACGTTCACTGACGGTGTCCTGGGCCGCCTCGGCGACGGCGCCGAGGGGGTCGCGGCCCCAACTGCCGTCCTCGGCCTGCCAGATCGGGTTGCCCCACCATTCGCCGTTGGCCCGCGTGACGTACACGTGCTCCGGTTCGTCGTCCTCCCAGGGCGGCATGGCCATCAGCCGGAGCGGGCGCTCCTCGGGCAGGGTCGCGGCCACGTCACGGTTCACCAGGGCCAGCGCCTCGTCCAGGGCGGGGTACTCGCCGGGCTCCACCGAGCGCGGCCCGGGGCGGTCGAAGGGTGTGTGCATGCGGGCCATCCTGCATCAAGGAGACCCGCCTGACCTCGCTATTTTCCGCGTGCGGAGATCGCCATTTTCCCCGTGCGGATATGAGAGTTGACTCTCATACTTTGTGAGAGGACACTCTCACAACATGGATTCCGGCGACTCCACCCCTCGTAACCGCCATGACCGCGGAAACCGTCTCGGCGACGTCGAGATCACCGACCCGAAGGCCATGCGCGCCCTCGCCCACCCTGTGCGGCTCGCCATCCTGGAGCGCCTGCAGCGGTACGGCCCCGCCACCGCGACCCAGCTCTCCCCGCACGTCGGCGCCACCCCGTCCGTCGCCAGCTGGCATCTGCGGCACCTCGCGGGCTTCGGCCTGGTCCGGGACGCCGAGGGATCGGCCGACCGGCGGGAGCGGCGGTGGGAGGCGGTGGGGCGGGGGTTCCGGTTCGAGATGCCGGAGGACGAGGACGGGGTGTCGGCCGCGCGGGCGCTGTTCTGGGAGATGTTCGCCCAGGTCGCGGAGGTGCCCGAGCGGTGGGCGACCGAGGTCGAGCCGCGCCTCGAGCCGCGGTGGCGCCGGGTCGCCATGCTGGCCAACACCCGGATCGTGGTCTCGGCCGACGAACTCGCCCGGATCGAGGACGCCATGGAGGCCGTACTCGCGCCGTACGTCATGCGGGCGGCCGAGCAACGGCCGGATGGTGCGCGGGATGTACGGGTGCTGCGGTATCTGCTGCCCGAGGGTGCGGACGAGCCGGGCCCCGACGCGGCGGGTGCCGACGCGTGAAGCGGCCTGGAAGGTCGCCGGCGTCGCTGTGGCGCGATCCCCGTTTCGTCCGCTGCTGGGCCGGCAGCGCCATCTCGCAGTTCGGGGACCGGGTCTCCGAAGTGGCCGTGCCGTTGGTGGCCGTCGGGGTGCTGCACGCCTCGGCCGGGCAGGTGGCCTGGCTGACCGCGCTGGCCTGGGCGCCGAACCTGCTCGCGACCCTGCTGGGCGTCTGGGTCGACCAACGCCCCGGCAAGCGGCGGCTGTTGATCGCCACGGATGTCGTCCGCGCGGCCGTGCTACTGACCGTCCCCGTCGCGTACCTCTGCGGCACGCTCACACTCGGCCAGTTGTACGTCGTGACACTCGCTGTCGGGTTCGCGGGCGTGCTGGCCGGGTGTGCCTGGTCGCCCTTCTTCACGCGGCTGGTGCCGAGTTCGGCTTACGTCGAGGCCAACAGCAGGTTCGGGGCGGCCCGTTCGGCGTCGTTCGTGGCCGGTCCCGCGCTGGGCGGCGGGTTGGTGCAGGTCCTGACGGCGCCGGTCGCGGTCGTCGCGGATGCGGTGTCCTTCCTGGCCTCCGCGCTGTTGCTGCGCGGGGTCGGACTGGACGCACCGCCTCCTGTCGCCCAACACGCCCCTGGCAAAGGGTCGTTGCTGCGCGGCGCCCGCGAGGGCCTCGCCTTCGTCCTGCGTGAACCGGTGCTGCGCGCGGGCCTCGCCTGCGCGACGACCCTCAACTTCTTCACGCTCCTCACGGGCACCGGCCTGGTGGTGCTGTTCGCCGACCGGATCCTCCAACTTCCGCCCGGGATAATCGGTTTGACGCTCGGCGTGGGCGCCACCGGCTCCCTCGTCGGCGCACTCACCGCCCCCTGGCTCGCCCGGCGCATCGGCTCGGGGCACTGTGTCGTGATCGGCGCCGTGCTGTTCCCGGCGCCCTTCGCCGCCGCGGCCCTGGCCGACGGCCCGGTCTGGGCACGCGTCGGCGTCCTGGGCGGGGCCCAGTTCCTCATCGGGCTCGGTGTCATGCTCTTCGACGTCAACCTCAACTCCCTGCAGACCGCGGTCACTCCGGACGCCTTGCGCGCCCGCGTCACCGGCGCCTACAGCACGGTCAACTACGGCATCCGCCCGCTCGGCGCGGTGATCGGCGGGGTACTCGCGGAAACCGTCGGCCTCAGAACGACCTTCGTCATCGCGGGAGTCGGCGGCGCGCTCTCGGTGCTGTGGCTGCTGCCGTCCTCGATACCCCGCATACGGACGGCGGCCGAACTGCTCGTGGACGCGTGAATCCGACTCTGGCCAAAAGTAGGCGCAGAGCTACCCTCCGTAAAAAAAATCCTCCCGCGGGACTGCACGTTTCCTGGGTCCCGTCCGCTTACCTGAGTCCCAGAGCAACGCGGCTCTAGGTGTCTGGCCCGTCCAGTGCGGGGGACCGGGCGGTCACGGCGCCGTTTGGAAGAGAAGGATCAAAGCCACTGTGAACTACGACGTAGTCAGCCTCGTGCTGGCCTTCGCCGCCGTGGCGCGCTCCTACGCGCCCGACGTGTGGTTCCTGGTGCGGCGCCTGCTCGGCGCCGGTGTCCGCATTGGGGCCCTCGCCCTCAGCGAACAGCAGCCGCACGCCGCCTCGACGTCCCCCGCACCCGCCTCCCGCACCGAGGGAGGCCACCGATGACCAGCCCGCACCCCGACCCCGCAGGACCCACCACGCACAGCCTCGGCCCCGTGGCGCCGCCCGAGTTCTGGGACTTCCACGCTCGTTACGACCGGGCCTGCTTCGAGTACAGCCGTATCCACCTCGGCGGCGACGCCGTGGCGGCCCGGCGGCTCGTCAGCCGTACCTTCCTCCAACTGGCCTCCGTCTGGCCCAGGTTGGCTGCCATGGAGAACCCCGGCGCGTATGCCTGGGCGTTGTTCAAGAGCTGCGTCCACGGCGAACTCGCCGCCGAGGGCCGCAGTCCGGCCACGACCGAGACGCTGGCGTTCGAGCGGGCCATCCGTGCCGCCAGCGCGCCGCTGCTCGGTGCCTTCCGCAGCGCCTTCCAGGCCGAGTACTGCGACGAGATCGACGAACTGGAGGAAGGGCTGGGGCTGTTCGGGCAGATGGCCCGGCTGAGTGAGCGTCAGTTCGACGTGCTCCTGCTGCGCGATCTGCTGGAGTTCGACACCAAGGAGACGGCGCTGATCATGGGCATCCGTGAAGCCACCGTCCGCTCCACCCGCCGCACCGCGATACACCGGCTCGCGGCCGCGATGGGGTACGGGGTCGAGAGCGCCCCCGAGGCGGTCCCCGCCGACACCGACACCGCCGACGCCACTTCCGGCACCGCTTCCGAAACGGCCGTCGACACCGCTTCCCGCGCCGTTTCCGATACCGCCTCCGACGACAAGGAGTGACCCACCCGTGAACCGCACCCCGCGCAGCGTCGAGGAGGCATTGCGCCGTTCCCGCGTCTTCCGCGGCGAGTACACCCGCGCCGACCTGGAGGACGCCCGGCACGACCTCGCGCGCGAACTGCACGAGCTGCGCCGGGTGCGGTTCCCCCACACGGCAGCGCAGTGCGGCCATCTCGCGCCGGCCCACCCGGCCGCCCCGCACGAACGGGCCGCGTACGACCTGCTGTTGCTGTGCCGCGGCACCGTCCACCACGACAGCGCCGCCCGCCATGTCTCGGCCTTCGACACCGACCGCGACCCCGACGGCGCCCTGACCTTCGCCTGTCTGCTGTACCTGGCCGACGAGGAGGAGGGCGCCCAGTTCTGGTGGCGCTACACCGCCGGCGCCGGCAGCGTCACCGCCGGCCTGTGCCTGTACCTGCTCCACCTGCGCCGCGGCGACCTGCGCGACGCCCGGCACTGGGCGGGCCAGATCAGCCGCCTCGACTCCCTGGCCTGGAGCACCTACACACCCGTACCGCACCAAGCGCGGACGGACACCGACGCTTCCGGTTTCCCCGGCGTCCGCTACAGTCTCCCGGCGCCGGCGCCCGCCGTCTCCGAACGGGCGGTCAGGGACGCGGTCGACGACCTGGAGACCCCGTCGGCGGCAGGCCTGGGCCCCGTCCCGCAGCCCATCCCCGAACTCGCCGCGAGCTGGGAGGAGTTGACAACCGCGTGACCGAAGCCTCGTAACGAACCATCCAGGTGGAACAGCACCGGCAGCACCGGCAGCAGAGGAAACGGGGGAACAGGTGACGCGCGAGGCGCGGCAGCAGGGTGAGCCAGGAGGACACACCGGCGAGCCCGCGTCCGTACCCCCACCGCCGCCCCAACCCCTCTGGCGGCAAAGGCACTTCGGCGTCTTCTGGGCCGCCCAGACCCTCTCCGTCCTCGGTGACTCCTTCGCCCTGATCGCCCTGCCGCTGCTCGTCCTCCAGGCCATCGGCTCGCTCGCCCGCATGGGCCTGCTGACCGCGGTCGGCGGGGCGGCCTCCGTGCTGGCCGCGGTCTTCGCCGGCGCCGTCGTCGACCGGGTCGACCGCCGCCGCCTCCTCATCGTCTGCGACCTCGTCCGCATGGTGCTCTACGGCGTGATCCCGCTGGTGTGGCTGTTCGGGCCGCGGATCTGGCTGCTGTACGTCGTGCTGCCGCTCTGCGAGGCCGTCGGCATGCTCTTCGCGGTCGGCTATGTCACCGTCGTCCGCGGCCTGGTCGGCACCGAGCAGCTGACCGAGGCCAACGGGCGGCTGAACGCGACCGCAGCGGCGGCCGGTGTATTCGGCCCGGTGTGCGCCGGCTTGATGGCCGCGGCGGCGGGCCCGGCCACGGCCGTCGGCGTGGACGCGGCCAGCTTCGGCGTCTCCGCGGCCTGCCTGCTCCTCGTCCGCTTCCGCGCCCGCCCCGCCGCCGACGCGGACGGACCGGCCCGGCGCACGACCCTCCGGCAGGACCTCCGCACGGGCGTCTCCTTTCTCTGCGCCCACCCGGTCCTGCGCTCCCTCACCGCGCTCCTCTTCGTCTTCAGCTTCCTCACCCTCGGCCTGACCGACCTGGTCATCTACCACCTCAAGCACGACCTCGGCCACGACGACGGCACGGTCGGCACGGTCATGGCATGCGGCGCGCTGGGTACGATCGCCGGCTCGCTCCTGGTCGCCCGCATCCGCCGCCGCCTCGGCTTCGGCCGCACCTGGCCCGCGGCGGTCGCGCTGAGCGGACTGGCCTTCGCAGGCCTCGGCCGGACCCACGACGTCCCTGTCGTAGCCGTCCTGAGCGCGACCTTCCTGGCCTGCGTGGCCATCGCGGGCACCTGCTCCATGTCCCTGCGCCAGGAAGTAACCCCCGAGCCCCTCCTAGGCCGAGTCACCTCCGCCTTCTGGACCCTCCAGTACGCGGCGGCCCCCATCGGCGCGGCAACCCTGACCTGGGCAGCGGAACAGCAGGGCACGGCCCCGGTGGGACTGGTAGCGGGCGGCTGCTGCGTACTGATCGCGGTCGTCGCGCTCTTCACGCCGATACGGCGATCCGGCCGCACCCCCTGAGCGGGGTGCCGCCGGTCAGTGGCGCTGTAAATCCTGCCCAGTCGCCGCCACCCCGCTCAGCTGCCGCCCGGCACCACCACCCACCGAGCCAGCCCAGCACCCCCGACCCCCGCCACCACCAGCGCAGCGAGCGCCACCCGCAGGCTCGTAGCCCCCGCCAGCACCCCCACCGCCGGCCCCGCCAGCAGGAAGCCCGGCCACTGGCCGATCGTGATGACCGAGACGGCCTCGCCGGGTGGGATCGTCGGCTGGCGGCCGGCCAGGGCTATGGCTGCCGGGAGGACGCAGGCGATGCCCAGGCCCGTGATCACGAAACCGGCCAAGGCCGAGTAGAGGGTGGGGTGTACGACCGTCACGGTGACGCCCGTCGCGACGGTGAGCAGGGAGACGCGCAGGAAGCCCCGGCGGCCCAGGCGGGCCACGAAGCGGTCGCCCAGGAGGCGGCAGGCTAGGATCGCCACCGAGAAGCTCGTGTAGGTCGCCGCGCCGAGTGCCGCGCCCTCGTCCAGGTAGTCGGCGACGTACACCGAACTCCACTGGGACGCGGCCCCTTCGGCGAAGGCGCCCAGGAAGGCGATGCCGCCCAGCAGGACCAGCTGGGGTGTGAACCGGTGCCGTACCGGCCGCCGTTGCTCCTTGGCGGCCGGGGCCTCCTCCGGCAGCCCGGAGCCCAGGAACAGGAGCAGTGCTCCGAGGACACCGCTGCTCGCCGCCATCTGGATCCCCGGCCGTACGCCCGTCGCCGCCGCCAGCGTGCCCAGCGTGCCGCCCGCCAGGACGCCCACGCTGTAGCAGGCGTGGAAGCCGGACATCAGGGGGCGGCCCTGGGCGCGCTCCGCCGCCACCGCGAGCGCGTTGACGGGTGTGGCGAGGAAGGTCGCCCCGACTCCCCACATCGTCAGGCCCAGCACCAGCGTCGGGACGGAGCCGGCCCCGGCCAGGACCGGCGCGTTGAGAAGGACGACTGCGGAGCCCGCGAGGGCCAGCCGGCGGCTGCTGACCCGGCCGATGAGGACCGTGATCAGGACGATCGCCACGACGTCCCCGGCCGCCGAGGAACTGCTCAGCAGTCCCCAGCGGGCCGTGTCCACCCCGACCTGGTCCCGGATCGCCGGGATCCGGGCCATCCAGCCGCCCTGGGTGCCGCCGAGGACGACGAACACCAGACGGACCGCGAGGCGGGTGCGTAAGTCGGCGGATGCGGCCGTACGGGCCGTCATCCGTTCACCCCCGTGTAGTGGTCGAGGCTCCACCGCCACAGCAGCCTGGCCGCGACATAGCCGAGCAGCCCGATCAGCGGGGAGGCCGCCGCCAGCCAGTACGGGACGCCCGTGTCGTGGCCGTGGCCGGTGAGGACCGCCGCCGGGAAGTAGGCGACGAACGCGAGGGGGAGGCCGAAGGTGAGGAAGCCGCCCACCGCCTTGGGCAGGACGTTGAGCGGGTAGCTGCCGAAGGTGCCGAGCAGCTCCTCCAGCCAGCGGCCCCAGTAGTCGGCCGCCGGGAAGCGGAGCGAGGCGCAGGCGACGATCGTGAACAGGGCCGCCTCCAGCAGCATGCCGCCGAGGAGGCAGGCGATGAGGTACGTGATCCGCCCTGCGTTCCAGTCGAGTTGGCTGCGGCTCAGCGCACCCGCCATCAGTCCCGCGGCCACCGTGAGGTCACCGATCGCGTTGGTGGGGAAGTACTGCAGCTGCACCTGGCGGTGGACCGGCAGGGGCCGCACCAGATAGATGTCGATGACGCCTTCCTGGATGAACCGGCCCACCCCGTGCAGCCGGCCCAGGAACAGCACGAACAGCCCGTGCGCCAGCATGCGCGTCGCCGGGATCAGCAGCACGTCGGAGCTGTCCCAGCCGCCCATCCCGGTGAACCGGGCCAGCAGCACGGTCGCGAACACGATCACCGACACCTGCCAGATCGCGCCGATCGCGATGTTCAGCAGGAACTCGACCCGGTACTCCATCTGGGCACGGATGTTGAGACGCGTGATGCGCCAGGCGATCCGGACGGCGTTCACAGGCCTCAGCCTCCCTGGGAGACGACACGGCGGGCGGCCCGCCGCCACAGGAACCGGGTGAAGAGGAAGAGCACGACGACCCACCCCGCCTGGATCGCCAACTGCCCGCCCGCGTCGGCCAGTCGGATCCGGCCGATGTAGAGCGACAGCGGCACGCTGAGCGTCGCCTGGAAGGGCAGGAAGCCGCTCATCGCGCGGAACCAGTCGGGGAAGAACCACAGCGGCGCGTACACCCCGGACAGCAGGTTCTGCGCGAAGATCAGGATCAGCACGGCGGAGGTGTTGCGCAGCATCCAGAAACACCACTGGTCGATCAGCAGCATGACGAAGTAGAGGATCAGCTGGCCGAGCAGCAGGCTGACCACGAACACCCCTGCCACCGCAGCCGACTTGGGCGGTTCGACGACCCCGGCCGCGAGGCACACCACGTATCCGGCGAGTGCCCACGCGGCCCCGTACACCTGCTCGCCGAGCGCGCGCAGCGCGTGGTAGCGGGCGGGCGGCAGCGGGCGCAGGTACCAGTACACGATGGTGCCGAAGTGCATGTGCTGCAGCACGGTGTCCCGGCCCGCGTACTGGTCCAACTCCCGCAGCCGGGAGGCGAGTACGGCCAGCACCGCGTAGGTGATCGCCTGCTCGCGGCTCAGCCCGGCCGTCGGCCCGGAGTGCGCGTACAGACCGCTCCACAGGGACGCGACCAGCACCACCTGGACGACCAGCCGGATCAGGACGGCCGTCATCCGCGGCGGGGCGTGCAGCTCGCCGAGCGGGGTGACGCGGGCGGCGCGCCAGGCGTGCGGGACCGCCATCTCAGACCCCTTCGGCGACCGGACCGGCGTGGACGTAGGCGGCCCGCATCACGTCCTCCAGGTCGGCCTCGTCGATGGCGACGCCCGTCACCTCGTACCGCTCGATGACCGCCTTCAGCGCCTGGTGGACGGTAGGTGCCTCGGGCCCGTCCGGCCCGAACACGACCTGCGGTCCGTCCTGCCGCAGCAGCGCGATCCCCGGCGGTGGCGGTACGACGTCGGCGTGCGCGTCGGCGAGTGTCGCGCGCACCTGCCAGGTCGAGCCGTACGTGCGGCGGATCTCGTCGAGCGTGCCGTCGAGCACCAGCCGCCCGTGGTTGATGAGCACGACCCGCTCGGCGAGCCGCTCGACCTCGGTCATGTCGTGGGTGGTCAACAGGACGGTACGGCCCCGCTGTTCCACCTGGTGCCTCAGGAACTCCCGCACCTGTTCCTTGACCACGACATCCATGCCGATGGTCGGCTCGTCGAGGAAGACGACCGGCGGGTCGTGCAGCAGCGCGGCGGCCAGGTCGCAGCGCACCCGCTGGCCGAGCGAGAGATGGCGGACGCGGGTGTCCCAGAACGCGGACAGTTCGAGGATGCCGTCGAACTCCCGCAGCCTGGCCGCGTGTTCGGCCTTGGGCACCTCGTAGATGTCCCGCAGGATCGCGAACGACTCACGCACCGGCAGATCCCACCACAGCTGGGTGCGCTGCCCGAACACCGCGCCGATGTTACGTGCGTTGCGCTCCCGGTCCTCGTACGGCACCACGCCGGCGACCCGGGCCTCGCCCGAGGTCGGTGTGAGGATGCCGGTGAGCATCTTGATGGTGGTGGACTTGCCGGCGCCGTTCGGGCCGAGCAGGGCGAGGAGTTCACCCGAGGCCACGTCGAAGCTGATGTCGGAGACGGCGTGCTTGACCGTCCGCTCCGGGTTGACCAGGGAACGCAGCGCGCCGGTGAAACCGGGACGGCGGACCGTGGTGTGAAAGGTGCGCGACAGACCGCGGACCTCGATGCTGCCGATCAACCGTCCTACCTCCGGGTGAGTCGTATCAACCAGACGGTCGCCGCGAGCGAGGCGGCGGAGAGCGCGGTGAGCAGCCAGGGGACCGCGTGGATGCCCGAGGCCTCGATGCCCACCCCCAGCAGCGGGGGAGCCGCCACTCCGCCGACCATCGACGCGGCGATGACCCAGGCACCGGCGCGCCTCGCCTGGGGAAGCGCCCTGTTCAGCCAGGGCAGTCCGGTCGGGAAGACCGGCGCGATGAACAACCCAACACCGGCGTACGCCACCGGCGCCACTCCTTTTACACGTGCCAGCAGCAGGCAGACGGTCATGCCGGCCGCGCAGATGGTGAGGATGCGCTCGGGGGAGTACTTGAGGGTGATCGGTACGACGAGGAAACGCCCCGCCGTCATCATCAGCCAGTAAACGGAGGTCGCCGAGGCGGCCACGGTCGCGGTGTAGCCGACGGTCTCCAGATGGGTGGGCTCCCAGCCGCCGACACCGGCCTCGACGCCGACGTTCAGGATGTAGAGGACGAGGAAGCCGACGAGGATGCGGGGGAGACCCAACGAGCCTGCCGCCTTCTCCGCCGACTGCTCAACAGGCTTGGTCCGTACGCCGCTTGAGCCCAGGACCACCAGCACCGCCGCCAGCGCCGCACACGCCCCGAAGGCGTACGCGTACTCGTCCGGGCCGAGCCAGGCCACCACCGCCGGTCCGAGCACCGCACCGATGCCGAAGTGGGCGTTGAGGACGTTCAGCATGGCTGTGGAGCGGTCGCCGAAGCCCGCCGCGAACAGCTGGTTGAGGCCGTAGTCGATGCCGCCGAAGCCGAGCCCGGCGAGGAAGGCGGCCGCAAGGGCGAGGGGCCAGTTCGGGGCGAGTGCGAAGCCCGCGCCGCCGAGCGCCATCAGCGCGTAACTCGCCGCCAGCAGCGCCCTGTTGCTTATTCGGGAGTGGATGGCGTTGAAGGCGAGCACGCCCGCGACACCACCCGTGAAGTGCAGGCTCAGGCCGAGGCCCGCGCCCGACGGGGAGAGGCCGAACTCCGCGCGCAGGCCCGGCACCGCGGGGCCGTACAGCGCCTGGAGCATGCCGATGAGGACGAAGCCGACGCAGGACGCGACCGCGGCCGACCGGCTGAAGAGCCGGTCGGCCGCGGGGGTCCTCAGGACCGTGTCGTTCAACTGACGTCCGGGATTTCCGAGAACACGAAGGAGAACTCCACCGGTTCGGCGTGCAGTTGGTACTGCGGCAGTACACCTGGGCCGCAGGACCCGGTGCCGATGCCGTGCAGCGCGTGGTCGAGGTTCACCCACACCGTCTCGCCCGGCGTCAGGTCGGTGAGGTGGGTGGCCGCGTCCAGCTGCTCGGTCGTCCAGCGCCGGGCGGTCAGGAAGAACTCCGGGTCGCCCTCGACGCGCAGTCCGCCGAGCTCGGCCCAACGGACATCGGCGCGGGCGCCGTTCTCCTGCGGACGGAGGTACGGCGTCTGCAGCCCGTCCACCGTGGACTCCCAACGGCCCACCCTGGAGGCCGCCTTGGTGTCCGGGTAGCCCTCGCCGGGGCCGCCGCCGTACCACGTCACGGCATCGGCGCGGGTGAGCCCGAAGCGCACGCCGAGGCGCGGCAGCGCCACCGGCCACTCGCCCTCCGGACCCACCGAGACGGTCAGCTTGAGGCGGCTGCCGTCCGAGGTCCAGCGGTACACGGCGGCGAGGCCGAACTCCCAGGCGGCCGGGGCGACCCGAGAGCGCACGGTCAGCGCGTCGTCGTCGAGCTCCACCGCAGCCAGCCGGTGCCGCATGCGGTGCAGCCCGTACTTGCGCCACTGATCGGAGGTACGTACGCCGGTCAGCCACTCGGCGCCGTCGTCGTTGTCGGTCGTGGCCCGCCACACGTCCAGGCGCAGCCCGCTCACCTCGATGCCGCCGATCGTCCTGAGCGCACCGGTACGGGCGTCGAAGGAGGCGGGACCGAGCGTGATCACGCCGTCGCCGGCCACCGGTCCGTTGGTCGCGGCGACGGACGGCAGGGTCCGTGCGGTGACCGGGACTTGGCCCCACGCCACCTCGTGGCCCTTCGGCCCCCAGGCGGTGTCGGCGGCCAGCAGCGCCCGTACCGTCCACTGCGTCTCGCCGTCGCCGTGGTCGGCGGGCGGCTCGGGCAGCTTCACGTCCGCCGACTCGCCCGGAGCGAGCGCGGGCACCGGCAGAGAGCCCGACTCGACGCTCTCGCCGTCCACTTGGTAGGACCACTCGAAGGCGAATGCGGACAGATCGGCGAAGTCCTGCTTGTTGGTGACCCGCACGGCACCGTCGGTGCCCTCGATGGAGACCGGCTCGATGACCTTCTTGAACTCCAGGAGCCCGGGCGAGGGTTGACGGTCCGGGAAGATCAGGCCGTCGCAGACGAAGTTCCCGTCGTGCAGCTCCTCGCCGAAGTCACCGCCGTAGGCGAAGCCCAGCTCGGGGTGGGTGACACCGTGGTCGATCCACTCCCAGATGAAGCCGCCCTGCAGCCGCTCGTACTTCTCGAACAGCTCCTGGTAGTCGGCGATGCCACCCGGGCCGTTGCCCATGGCGTGCCCGTACTCGCAGAGGATGAAGGGGAGTTCGCGCCGCTTGTGCGTGCCCCCGTCCAGCTCCTGGCCGATCTGCTCGACCTCGGCGTGGTTCGCGTACATCCGCGAATAGACGTCCGTGTCACGGCAGTTCCAGTCGCCCTCGTAGTGCACGAGGCGCGAGGAGTCGCGGCCGTGGATCCACTCGGCCATCGCGGTCAGCCCGCGGCCGGTGCCGGCCTCGTTGCCCAGCGACCAGATGACCACCGACGGGTGGTTCTTGTCGCGCTCGACCATGCGCTCGGCGCGGTCGAGGAGGGCCGGGGTCCAGCGGTCGTCGTCGACGGGGTTGTCCCGCCAGGCCTGTTCGGTGAAGCCGTGGGTCTCCAGGTCGCACTCGTCGATCACCCACAGCCCGTACTCGTCGCACAGGTCGAGGAAGGCCGGGTGCGGCGGGTAGTGCGAGGTGCGCACGGCGTTGAGGTTGTGCCGCTTCATCAGCAGCACGTCCTCGCGCATGGTCTCCAGATCGAGGGCGCGGCCCTTCTCCGGATGCCATTCATGGCGGTTGACGCCCTTGAAGAGGATCGCCTTTCCATTGACTTTGATGAGCCCGTCGACGAGCTCCACGGTCCGGAAACCGATGCGCAACGGCACCCGCTCGCCCGCGGTGACCAGGACACCGTCGTACAGCTTCGGCGTCTCGGCGGTCCACGGCTCGACGCGTACCGTAACCGTTTCCCCGGTCTCGACATCGATGTCCAGGGCGGGCACGGACACCCGCCCGTCGACGTCGGAGTCGACGCGCAGGGTGCCCTCGCCCGTGACGTGGTCGTAGGAGGCGTGCACGAAGAAGTCGAGCGCGCTGCCGGCCGGGCGGTGCAGCAGGGTCACGTCCCGGAAGATGCCCGGGAGCCACCACTGGTCCTGGTCCTCCAGGTACGAGCCGGCCGACCACTGGTGCACCCGGACGGCGAGGACGTTGCCGCTGGGCTTGAGCAGATGCCCGACCGCGAACTCGTGCGGCAGCCGGGAGCCCTTGAACTCGCCGATGTCCGTGCCGTTGAGCCAGACGCGGGCGCAGGACTCGACGCCGTCGAAGCGGATGACGGCGCCGCCGTCCGAGGGCCAGTCCTCGGGCAGGTCGAAGACGCGGATGTGGTCGCCGGTCGGGTTCTCCGTCGGGACGTGCGGCGGGTCGACCGGGAAGGGGTAGAGGTGGTTGGTGTAGATGGGCAGGCCGAACGCGCCCTCGCCCTGGAGGACCCAGTGGCCGGGGACCGTGACCTCGGCCCAGCCGGTGGCGTCGTACCCCTCCGCGGCGAAGGAGTCGTCCTCGGCGTCGGCGGTCGGCGAGACACGGAGCCGCCAACTGCCGTTGAGTGAGAAGGACTTGGCGTCGGAGGCCGCGTACCAGGCGCGGGGCGGAAGGGCCCCGCTGCCGGGCGCGACGTCCTCGACGTAGTCGATGGCCGTGGCCGTGCGGAAAGACATCGGTCTCCAGGTCGTGAGTGCAGGCCTTCAGGGGAGGGCGTCAGCCCTTGATGCCAGTCTGCGCGATTCCCTGCACCAGCCAGCGCTGGAGGAACAGGAACACGAAGATCAGGGGCAGGATCGAGACGGCGGTGGCCATGAAGATCAGGTGGAAGTTGACGGTCTGGTTGGTCATGAAGGACGAGAGCGCGATCTGCACGGTCCAGGAGCTCGGGTCCTGGCCGATGACCAGCGGCCACAGGAAGGAGTTCCAGGCGCTGATGAACGTGATCACGGCGATCGCCGCGAAGAAGTTCAGCGAGTTGGGTACGACGATCCGCCAGTACGCGCCCCAGTAGCCGAGCCCGTCCACGCGTGCCGCCTCCTCCAGCTCCTTCGGGAATCCCAGGAAGTACTGCCGGAAAAGGAAGCAGGTGAAACCACTGAACAGGCCCGGGATGATCAGACCGCGGTAGGTGTCCACCCAGCCGAGGGAGGACACCAGCACGAAGCTGGGCACGAAGGTGACGGCCGTCGGGACCATCAGGGTCGCGAGTACGGCGTAGAAGACCTTGTTGGCGTGCTTGTACGGGATGCGGGCGAGGCCGTAGCCGGCCAGGGAGCAGACCAGGAGGGTGCCGAGAGTGGTCGACACGGCGACGACCAGCGAGTTCACCATGGAGCGGCCGAACTCGACCGTGGGGTCGTCGAACAGTTCGGAGATGTTGCTCCACTGGAAGGAGGGCAGCAGCTTCCAGTTCTCGCCCGTGATCTCCGGGTCCGTGGAGAGGGCGTTGCGGACGATCAGGTAGAACGGGACCAGGAAGAGCAGGGCCGCGACGCCGACGGAGACGTACAGTCCCGTGTTGCCGAGGATGCCCCGGGCCCTCTTGCGCTGCTTGCCCACGTGAGGTGCGGTGGTGGTCACTTGGACTCGTCCCCCCTTCCGAAGCCCATGAACTTGCCCTGGACCAGGGTGACGAGGCAGATGAGCAGCGACAGGATGACCGCGCCCGCGCTGCCGGCTCCGTAGTCCTGGTTGGTGCCGAGGGCCGCCTTGTAGAGCTCCATGAGCGGTGTCTGTGCCCAGGTCGCCTTGGTTCCGATGATGTTGAAGAACTCGTCGAACGCCTGGTACGCGGCGATGAGCAGCAGCAGGATCACCGCGGTCGAGGTGGCCCGCAGCTGCGGCAGCGTGATGTACCGGAAGGTCTGCCAGCCCTTCTTGGCGCCGTCGATCGCGGCGGCCTCGTACAGCTCGGCCGGGATGTTCTGCAGCGCCGCCAGGAACAGGATCATGTAGAACCCGGACTGGATCCACAGCCGCAGGGTCACGATGACCAGCCAGTACCAGGGCGGGGTCGGGTCGGCGAGATAGGCGATGTTGTCGACGCCGAACCAGCCGAGGACGGTGTTCATCAGACCGAAGCGGACGCCGCTGAAGATGGACATCTTCCAGATCAGCGCGGCGGCGACGTAGGACACGGCGGTCGGCAGGAAGAACACCGACCGGAAGAAGGCCCGCATGAACCGCAGCCGGTTCACCAGCAGCGCCAGCCCCAGGGACAGCGCCCAGGTGGTCGGCACGATGAACGCGGCGAACACGCTGAACGTCCACAGCGAATCGGGGAAGTTGCTGTTGGTCAGGATCTGCTTGTAGTTGTCGAAGCCGATGAAGTTGCTCGGCGTGACGGTGTACCGCGCGTCGAAGAAGCTGAGCCAGATGCTCCAGCCGATCGGCACGAAGACGAAGATCACCAGGCCGATCAGGAAGGGCCCGGTGAAGAGCCAGAAGTTGAAGGTCGGGTTGCCCCGCAGGCCCCGCCGCGGCCGGGCCTTGGAGGCCTTGGCCGGGGCGGGGGACTGGGCGACCCCGAGCTTGGTGGTGGTCGACATGTCGTGGTCTTCCCGGCGGCCTATCCGAACAGCTTCTTGAGCTCGACGTCGACCTTCTTGTCGCACGCGTCGAGCGCCTTCTCCGGGTCGCCGTTCTTGCGGACGGAGGACGCGATCACGTCGTTGAACGCGGTGATCATCACCTGGTCGAAGCCGATGTTGTCGAAGTGGCCGTAGTCGGTGAAGAGCTTGACGGCCTCGGCGGGCAGACCCGACTTGAGCTTGGTGGCGGACTGGGCTATCGAGGTGCGCGGCGGGATGTGGAAGCCGTAGGACAGCGCCCAGTCCTCCTGGTACATCTTCTGGTCGATCCACAGCCACTTGACGTATTCCTTGGCCGCGTCGACGTTCTTGCCCTTGGCGTTGACGTAGATCGACCAGCCGCCGTTGTAGACCGACAGCTTGCCGGCGCTGCCGATCTTCGGGAACGGGAAGATGCCGAGGTCGTCGCCGAGCGCCTTCTGCATGGCGGGCATGGACCACATGCCGCCCCACTGGATGGCGCACAGGCCCTGGTCGAGCGAGGACGGGTCCCAGAAGTCGGTCGGGGCGTCCAGCAGCACATGACCGCTGGTGAACAGGGTCCGCAGCTTCTTCAGGCCCTCGACGACGCCGTCGGTGTGGTAGCCGATCTTGTTGTTCGCGTCGAGGGTCTCGGCGCCGGCCGAGAAGATCAGGTTGTTCTGGATCGCGGTGAAGTCGTTGCCGAGGAAGACGCCCTTGACCTTGTCGGTGGTGAGCTTGGCGGCGGCCTCCAGCAGCTCGTCCAGCGTGGTCGGGACCTCGACCTTCGCCTTCTCCAGCATCGACTTGCGGTAGTAGAAGAACTGCGGGTCGTCGATCATCCGGATGCCGTAGATCTTGCCGTCGACCGTGTGCGACTTGATGTCGGCCGGATTGAAGTCGTCCTTGACCGGGTCGATGAGGTCGCTCAGGTCGGCCACCTGACCGCTCTTGACCAGCTGCAGCTGCGGGTGGAACTCGAAGACGTCCGGGGCCTGCTTGGTGAGCAGCGCCGAGAAGAGCTTGGCCTCGAAGTTGTTGCCCGTGATCCAGTTGGTGGTCACGTTGGCGTCCTTGTACGCGGCCGCGTAGCGCTTGATGGCCTGCTCGGTCCCGGCCTCGCCGTAGGCGTGGAAGTACTGGACGAGCTGCTTGCCCGAACCGGACCCGCCCCCGCGCCCGTTGTTGCTCCCGCACGCCGCCAGCGTGCCCGCGGCGGCCATGCCCGCGGCCGCCCGGAAGAGCGATCGGCGGGAGAAGTTGCTGTTGCTCAATGCCGACATGCTGACGTCCTTGTCTCGATATGCGGCTGCGGCTCCACGGCTTCAGCGCTACGTGGCTCGAATTGCTCTGCGGTGCGGGACGTTAACCTTCGGCTAAGGCTTCGGCAAGGGGTTGGACGAAGTCTGTTCGAAGCGTTAAATCCGGTTCGGAATGACGAACAGGGCGGTGGGGCAAGGGGGTTGAGGGCCGCCGGGTCAGGGGTGCCGGCGGCCCTCGGTCCGAGGGTTCCTCGGAGCTCTCTACGGTTCTCCTACGGGGTCACTGCCTGGCCCACGCCTCGTTGGCCCCGCCGTTGCAGCTGTACAGGATCACCTTGCTGCCGTCGGCGGTCGCCTGGCCGCTGACGTCCAGGCACTTGCCGAACGCCTCGCTGAGGATCTGCCCGTTGGCGTTCAGCAGCCACCGCTGGCTCGCGTCGCCGGTGAAGTCGGAGGATGTGGTCAGCCCCGAACTCCCGGCCGTCAGATAGCCGTTCACGCCCTTCAGGGCACCCTCGGCGTCGTACGACCACGACTGCTCGGCGCCGCCGGTGCAGGTGCTGATCGCGGCCCCGGAAGTGCTCGCGGTGAGGCACTTGCCGGACTGCTTCCCGGCCAGCGCGCCCGTGACCGCCGTACTCCCGTGGCCCTTCTGGTCGAGGACGTACGTCGTGACGGAGCGGGCGGCGAGGGTCGCCGTGGCCGTCCCGCCGCTCACCGACGGCTTCGCGACGCGCGCCCAGTCCTCGGTGGCCGAGGTCCGCACGGCCTGCGTGGCCCGTACCGGCGACTTGCTGTTGAAGTGCAGACTCAGCGGTGTGTCCGTGGAGTTGTGGTTGTTGACCACGACCACCCACTTGCCGTCCTTGTCGTACGAGGACACCTCGACGCCGTCCGGCGCGCCCGTCACGTTGTGCGCCACCGAGCCCGGCCTGACGAACTTGCTGTACTGGCCCAGCGCGTAGTACCGCTTCGTGAAGTACAGCGTCTGGTTGCCGTTCGTCGCGTAGTCCGGGTCGTAGTAGACCAGGCCGTCGTTCCAGCCGACCTCGTTCTTCGCGTACGGGTCGGTCCCGTAGCCGCTCGCGAGCGCCACCCACCACTGGAAGGCCGAGTCGTGGGCGCTCGCGAAGTCCTTGTAGATGATCCTCGACATCAGCAGGGCGTTGTCGATGGTCGGGTCGTACTCCTGGTTCCAGCCGGTCGAGCCCTTGCCGAAGCAGCAGATCTCGGTGGCCCAGGACTTCTGGCCGACGGTCCTCGACGTCTCGTAGACATTGGCGAGTTGGC
The DNA here is from genome assembly GCF_040643775.1 of Streptomyces sp. NPDC047081. Lineage (NCBI taxonomy): Bacteria > Bacillati > Actinomycetota > Actinomycetes > Kitasatosporales > Streptomycetaceae > Streptomyces > Streptomyces sp. NPDC047081. Next base: position 93,945 of record NZ_JBEYUY010000015.1, read on the forward strand.
CGTCGTTCGGATTGTTGTACGTGTGGTGCGCCAGGGCCGAGACGTACTGCTGGGTGTCCGGCTGCGAGATCCACTGCGGGAGTTCGGAGACGAACTGGGTGGTCTGGCTAGACTCGTCGGCGATGATCGACGTCTTCTGCTTCCGGGCCCGCTGCTCGGCGCCCAACGCCCTGACGATGTCGTCGCGTTGGTCGACCGTGACCTTCATGCCCTCCTGGCCGCACGAACCGAAGTCGTTGTCCGGCTCGTTGAAGGGGCTGATGTAGTCCAGCTGCACGCCCTGGCGGGCGAAGTGGTCGGTGACGTCGGCGACGTATTTGGCGTAGTCGCCCTCGTTCTCCGGCTTCAACTGGCCGCCGCAGGACTGCCCGTTGGTCGTCCACTGCGCGGGCGCGCTGTTGACGAAGCCGATCAGGTCCTTCACGCCGTAGCGGGCCGCGGCCTTGAGGAAGGTCTGCCCGCCCTCGTCCGCGCTCCAGTCGTACGAGCCGTCGGACTTCAGGAAGTCCTCGGCGGCGCGGGCGGGCGTGGTGACCGCGACGCCGCCACCGCCGATGTTGTAGCGGTAGGAGGACAGGTCCAGGCCCTGCTTCGAGAACAGCAACTTCGCGACCCGGGCCTGGACTTCGGGCTTGAAGTACCGCAGGTCGTCGACCCACCAGGCGCCGGACGCGCCGATGTCGTCGATGGTCTGCGCGGCGTGCGGGGAGACCTCGGCCGCCGTGGGGGTGGCGGCCGAGGCGGTCGGGGCGGATATGAGGGGACCCGTGACGGCCAGCGCGGCTGCGGCCGTCAGCAGGAGGGATCTACTGCGGTGGGGGTGAGGCACGTGCATCCCTTCCGTCGTCGTGAAGGTGGTGCGTTACGGCTCGTCATGAAGGTGGTGCGGTACGGCTCCTTGCGGGGGTCGTGCGCTTGGCGGTCCTCTGGCCCACCGACTGCAGCGCGCCCTCCAGCGCGAAGGTCGCCGCGCCCAGGCAGGCCGGGTCGGTGGGGATGGGGGAGAGGACGATCCGGGTGGCGGCCATCGGCCGCGGCAGCGCGTGCCGTCCGACGGCCTCGCGCACCTCGTGCAGCAGCGGTTCGCCGAGACTGCGGGCGACCCAGCTGCTGAGCACGACGATCTCCGGGTTGAGGACGTTCACCAGGTTCGCGATACCGGCGCCGACGTAACGGGCCGTCTCCCGTACGACCTTGACGGCCACGGGGTCGCCCGCGGCCACGCCACGGGCCAGCGCGTCGATGGTCGCGGTCTGGTCCTCGGGGTGGAGCAGGGGGCTCTGCGGGCTCAACTCCCGCAGATTCAGCATGATTCCGGGTGCGCCGACATAGGCCTCCACACAGCCGTGGTTGCCGCAGCGGCACAGCCGTCCGTCCAGGACGAGCGTCGTGTGACCCCACTCGCCGGCGCTGTTGCTCACGCCCCGGTACAGCCCGCCGCCGAGCGCGAGCCCGGCGCCGACGCCCGTACCGAGGTTGACCACGACCGCGTCCCCGCGCCCGCGCGCCGCCCCGAACCACATCTCGGCGACCGCGCCCGCGCGCAGCGGGTTGTCCAGGTAGAGGGGGTAGGCGATGACCTCGGAGAGCAGGTCGAGCAGGGGCACGTCGTGCCAGTCCCAGTTGGGCGCGTACTCCGAGATGCCGGTGTCGCGGTCCACCTGCCCCGGCACGCTCACCCCGACGCCCAGCACCCGCGCGCCCTCGATCCCGGCCTGCGCGACCACGGAGCCGACGGCGGCGGCCACATGGCTGACCACCTGCTCGGGCAGGGACTCGCCGGGGCGCATGTCCTCGTCGGCGCGGGCGAGCACGTTCAGCGCGAGGTCGAACAGCTCGACATGGACGTACGTCTCCGCGATGTCGACGCCGATCAACGCGCCCCCCGACGCGTTGACGGCCACGAGGCCCCGCGGACGGCCGCCCGCCGAGTCCTCGAACCCGACCTCCGTGATCATCCGCAGGTCGAGCAGCTCTCCGACGAGTGTGGCGACCGTCGCGAGGCTCAGCCCGGTGGCGGCCGCCAGCTCCTGCCGGGAGGTGGGAGACTCGGCGATGATCTGGCGCAGCACCTCGTAGCGGTTCGCGGTGCGGATGTCACGTGAGGTGCGCTTCACGCCCCGTCCCTTCAGCTCAGGCCGACCGGGCACGTCGGCACCGGCGCGGCGTAAGGCTATGGGCTCCCGGGGACTTTCGACAAGGGGTTAGGAAAGGGGCTTTATAAAGTCAGGCGCCCAGCACATCCCGTACGAAGGCGTTGGTGAACTTCCGCTGTGGATCAAGCGCCCGGGCCAGCGTACGGAAGTCGTCGAGCCGGGGGTAGCGCTCGCGGACCACCGACGCCGGCACGGTGTACACCTTGCCCCAGTGCGGCCGCGGCCCGAACGCGTCCAGCGCCTCCTCCACCCGCCGCACCACCGGCAGCACGGACGCGGTGTCCGCGATCCAGGTGAAGTGCAGCGCGACCGAGTCCCGGCCGTACGCCGGGCTGAGCCACTGCGGATCGGCGGCGACCGTGCGCACCTCGCAGGTCTGCAGCACCGGCGCGACCGTCCCCCGGATGCCGTCCAGCGCGGTCAGCGCGGCCACGGCGGCGGATCTCGGCAGCAGGTACTCCGACTGGAGCTCGTCCCCGCTGCTCGGCGTGAACTCCGCCCGGAAGTGCGGCAGCCGCTCGTGCCAGGGCCCGGGCACCCCGAACTGCTCGGTGCAGTTCTCGGCCGGCATCCCCGGCACCGGGTGCAGCTTCTCGGTCGCGGGCGCGGCCCACGGGAAGTCCGGCAACGGCTGGTCCGTGCGCCGCTTGAGCCACACCTGCCGGAACCCCGGCGCCCGCCAGTCCGTGAACAGACTCACGCTGTAGGCCGCCCCGGCGATCGTCTCGTACGCCGCCGAGTCCAGCCCTTCCAGCGGCAGTTCGGTGAACAGGTGCTGCTCGACCTCGAAGGCCGGCTCCAGATCCAGCGTCAGAGCCGTTACGACACCCAGGGCGCCCAGCGAGGTCACGGCGCCGTCGAACCGGTCGTCGCCGCGCCCGATCGTCACCGTCGACCCGTCGGCCGTGACGATCTCCACCTCGCGGACCGCCGACGCGAGCGGGCCGTTGGTGACACCCGAGCCGTGCGTGCCGGTCGCGACCGAGCCGGCCACCGAAATGTGCGGCAGGGACGCCATGTTGGGCAGCGCCAGCCCGTGCGCGTGCACCACACGCGCCAGTTCCGCGTACCGCACGCCGCCCGAGACCCGTACCGTACGGGCCGTCGTGTCGACGTCGATCACCGGCGGCAGACCGGCGATCGACAGCAGCACACCCTCCGGGCCCGGCTCGGCGATCTCGTTGAAGGAGTGCCCGCTGCCCAGGACCCGCACCGCCGCGCTGCCGGCCACCAGGCTCCTGAGCGCGTCGAGCGAGTGCGGGCGCTGGAGCTCCTTGGCGGTGTAGGTGATGTTGCCTGCCCAGTTGGTGACCGTGTCCGTCATCCCTGCCGTCCCTCCACGGAGTGTGTGCGCATACTGCTGTCCCCATACTGCTGACCGGGAAGGCCATTTCGTTGCCCGAGCGTCCCCAGGCGCTGTTCGCCCTGACCGCCGAGAACATTCCGCAGGTGTTCCCGCCGGAGGTGCTGGCGCGACTGCGGCAGTCCGTGGACATCGATCCCCGCCTGGTGGCCGAGGATTTCACGACCCCCGAGGTCAGGGAGATTCTCGCCCGCACCGAGATCCTCGTCACCGGCTGGGGGTGCCCCCGTGTGGACGCGGCCGCCCTCGACGCGGCGCCCAAGCTGCGCGCGGTCCTGCACTCGGCGGGCTCGGTCAAGGGCTTCGTCACGCCCGAGGTCTGGAGGCGCGGCATCGCGGTCTCCTCGGCGGCCGCCGCCAACGCGATCCCGGTCGCCGAGTACACCCTCGCGATGATCCTCCTGGCCGGGAAGGACGTCTTCGGCGCCCGCGAACGCCTGCGCGCCGGACGCCCCTTCCCCGGCTGGGAGTTCGTCCCCGGCATCGGCAACCACGGCCGCCGCGTCGGCGTCGTCGGCGCGTCCCGTATCGGCCGCCGCCTGCTCGACCTGCTGCGCCCCTTCGACCTGCGGCCGAGCCTGACCGACCCGTACGTCACCGAGGAGCAGGCCGCCGCGTTCGGCGTACCTCTGCTGCCGCTGGACGACCTCCTGCGCACCTCGGACATCGTGACGGTGCACGCCCCGGAGACCCCCGAGACACGGCACATGATCGGCCGGCGCGAGCTGGCGCTGATGCCCGACGGGGCGGTGCTGATCAACACGGCCCGGGGCGGTCTGATCGACCACGAGGCACTCATCACTGAACTCCGCACCGGGCGCCTGACGGCGATCCTCGACGTCACGGACCCGGAGCCGCTGCCGGTCGATTCACCGTTCCTCACCCTCCCGAACGCCTTCGTCACCCCGCACCTCGCGGGCTCCCAGGGGAACGAGGTGTCGCGTCTCGGGCGCGTGGTCGCCGAGGAGGCCGCGCGGTTCGTGGCCGGTGGGGAGCTGGCGCACAGGGTCGATCCGGCGGCGCTGGAGCGGGAGGCCTGAGCCGCGGAGTCAGTAGCCTGCGGGGTCTGTAGCCTGCGGGTTCATGACCCCTGAACCCCTGCCCGCAGCCCTCCCGGAGACCGACCGCACCCGCCACCGCCGCCTCCGCGAGCAGGGCAGCCTCGACCGGGCCGAGCTGAACGCGATCCTCGACGCCGGGTTCGTCTGTCATCTGGGGGTCGTGGTCGAGGGGCGGCCGATGGTCGTGCCGACGGTCTACGGGCGCGACGAGCGGCAGCTCTATCTGCACGGGTCCGTCGCCAGCCGCAGCCTCGCCGGCGGTACGCCGGTCTGCGTCACCGTCACCCACGTCGACGGGCTCGTCCTCGCCCGCTCCGTCTTCGAGCACGGCGTCAACTACCGCAGCGCGATGATCCACGGCGAGGCCCGCAAGGTCACCGACCCCGAGGAGAAGCTGGCCGGGCTGCGCCGGCTCACCGAGCACGCGACGCCGGGGCAGTGGACGTACGCCCGGCAGCCCAGCCGCAAGGAGCTCGCCGCCACCACCCTCCTCGCGCTCTCCCTCGAAGAGGCCTCGGTCAAGATCCGCACCGGCGCCCCCGACGACGGCGAAGGGCCCGACGCGGAACTGGGCCTCTGGGCCGGAAACCTGCCGCTGACCTCGGTCTGGAGCGCCCCGGTTCCGGACCCCCTGCTGCCCCCGGATGTCCCCGTACCAGGACACATCGCACGCCGGGAGGGGACCCGGCACGGCTGATGTCAGAGCGAGGGCATACCGTGAGGAGTCGTACGTCCGCACCGGGAGGAGACAACGGGATGGGCAGCCGTACCGCGCTGGTCGAGGATCTGATGGAGCGGTTTCCGCAGGTACCGCGGGAAGCCGTCTTCAAAGAGGACCTGCTGCGAGGTGGCGTGGCCTTCGACCCGTCCGCCCTCAGCGACAACGAGAGCGGCGAGGTGAAGCCGAAGTCGTACTTCATCTTCTCCTTCGACCACGGGACCCTGCCGGAGCTGGGTGAGGCCGCGCTGCGCCGCCCGCCGGAGGAGATCATCCTCACCGGCGGCCCGTACGACCTGCGGCGGACCGTCGTGTCGGTGCGGGTGAACCCGTCCTCGCCGTACCGCGTCGCCGCCGACGAGGAGGGCATGCTCGGCCTCTACCTCGACGGCAGGCGGATCGCGGATGTCGGCGTGCCGCCGATGCCGGAGTACTACCGGCACACGCTCAGCAACGGGAAGTCCGTCATGGAGGTCGCCCCGACCATCCAGTGGGGCTATCTGATCTACCTGACCGTCTTCCGGGTGTGCCAGTACTTCGGCGCCAAGGAGGAGTGCCAGTACTGCGACATCAACCACAACTGGCGCCAGCACAAGGCGGCCGGCCGGCCGTACACGGGTGTGAAGGACGTCGAGGAGGTCCTCGAAGCCCTGGAGATCATCGACCGGTACGACACCCAGAAGGCCTCCACCGCCTACACGCTCACCGGCGGCGCGATCACCAAGACCGTCTCCGGCCGCGACGAGGCCGACTTCTACGGCCATTACGCCAAGGCCATCGAGGAGCGCTTCCCGGGCCGCTGGATCGGCAAGGTCGTCGCCCAGGCGCTGCCGCGCGACGACGTGCAGCGGTTCAAGGACTACGGCGTGCAGATCTACCACCCCAACTACGAGGTGTGGGACGAGTACCTGTTCAAGATGTACTGCCCGGGCAAGGAGCGGTACGTCGGCCGCGACGAGTGGCACAAGCGCATCCTCGACTCGGCCGAGGTCTTCGGCGCGCGTAACGTCATCCCCAACTTCGTGGCGGGCGTGGAGATGGCCGAGCCCTTCGGCTTCAAGACCGTCGACGAGGCCATCGCGTCCACCACCGAGGGCCTGCGCTTCTTCATGTCGCACGGCATCACGCCCCGCTTCACCACGTGGTGCCCCGAGCCCACCACCCCGCTCGGCAAGGCCAACCCCCAGGGCGCCCCGCTGGAGTACCACATCCGCCTCCTCCAGGCCTATCGCCAGACCATGGAGGACTTCGGCCTCTCCTCGCCCCCCGGCTACGGCGAGCCCGGCCCCGGCCGCGCCGTCTTCTCCGTCAGCTCCTTCATGGACAGCCTCCCGGCACAGGACACTCCGGCCGAGGAGGCACCGAGCAGGGTGTGACTCCCGCCGGGAACTGGCCCGCCGGGAGGAGCCGGCCGGACCGCGGCTGACCGGAGCGAAGGGGCAACGGTCATGAGAGGGCGAGGCGACACGGCACAGACCGAGCAGTGGGTACGGCTGCTGCCGGGCCGGGCGGACCCGGTGGACGGCGAGGCCGCCCCGGACCGGCGGTGCTGGAGCGGATCCTGGCCGAGGACCCGCGGGCGCGCGGGGGACGCCCGCGTTCCCACCGGCCACCGGGGTCATCCCGGGCGACGTGGACCGGGGGCTCGACAGGGCGGGGCGCGGGGAGAGTTCGGAGGGGATGGCGCCGGACTCCGACAAGGCGGAGATGCTCTTCTCGGGGACCGCGCCGGACGGCATGGCCATCCAGTACTGGGAGGCACCCAACCCCTCGGGCGGCCTGTGCCACTACACGCGGGCGCTGGAGCCGGACGGGAAACCGACGGAGTCCGGCGGCTGGTCGGAGTGCGTCCGGGGCGGCGAGAGCTTCGACGGGACGTGCGCGCTGTGGTCCGCCGTGGACACGAACGCCCTGTCCGATTGGGGGTGGCCGTCTACGGCAGGGTGCCCCAGGGAGCCGTCGCGGCCCGGGTCGTCTGGGCGGGGGGCCGGACCGAGGGGCCGATGAAAGTCGGCCGGGATCGATACTTCGTGGCCTTCCTTCCGTATAACCCTCGGAGCAACGAGGAGTGGATGCAGGAGTACAGGACCGAGGCCCTCGACGCGCACGGGCGGGTCGTGGCGGTCGTGCACTCCGACCGGTAGGACGGCGGCCACCGGCGGTCGCCGTCGCGCGACCGCCGGTAACCGAATTTGAATAGGGCGCTTGTCAGTTGTGCGAAAACCGTGAAAGGCTCGGGCCCTGCCGCGAGGTTCCCCACAACTCCGTTGCCAATAAGGCGAGTTGACCTCGTATCTGGATGCAGGAGACTCATGCCCGACCTGCCGACCCCGAAGGACGCCGCCGAGGCCGCGCTGTTCTCAGAGTGCTGGGACGCGGTGCTTTCCTACGCCGACCTGTGCACCGCCGGCGCCTCGGCGGCCACCCAGCTGGCCACGGAGGCGTTCGCACTCGGCATACGCGAGGCCCGCGCCGCCGAGACCGGCACCGCCCGGAGCAGCGGCCGCCGCTCGCCCCGACTCCCCATGATCCCCCTGCTGCTGACCGCCGTACGCACCACGGCGGCGGCCTGGGAGACCGCGGGTCAGGGGCACGACCTCGACCCCGATCTGCGGCTGTGGCTCAACTCCGAGAAGGCCGCACGCTACACCGGACCCCCGCTGCAGCGCCCGCTCGCGCTGCGCGCCCTGCGCGATCTGCAGGAGGCGGACGCCTCGCTGCTGTGGCTCGCCGAGGTGGAGGCGCTGCCGCCGTCCGTCGTCGCCCGCAAGCTCGGGCTCGACCCGGCCGTCCTCGGCGAGGAACTCGCCCAGGTGCGCGGCCTGTTCCGGGACCGCAGCCACCGCGCCCACCTCGACACGCCGATGGCCGCGCAGTGCCGCAGCTACGCCCGCCTCCTCGACGCGGTCACCCGCCAGCCCGCCGCCGACATCCCCGGCGACCTCTCGCGCCACCTCGCCACCTGCGTGGACTGCGCCGAGGCCGCCGCCTGTCTGCGCGCGCACGGCGGCGGACTGCCCGCGGCCCTGGCCGGCGGCGTGATCGGCTGGGGCGGCCTCGCCTACCTGGAGCGCCGCCGCCGGGCCGCCGAGGTCCGCCTCGGCGTCGGACGCCCGGAACTCCCGGCGGGCGTGGGCGCTGACCCGAGGGCCGCCGGCGGCCGCGCCCGCGCCGTGCGCAACGGTCTCCTCGTCGCCGCCGTCCTGGTCTCGCTGCTCGCGCTGGCCGTGTCGATGATGCCGTTAGGCGGGGACAACGATGCCGCCGGCGGCGACAGCCCGACCGACAGCAGCCCCGTGGCGGCGCCCCGCCCGTCCGTCCCGGTCGCGCCGTCCACCGGCTCGTCCTCCGCGTCGGCGTCCCCGACCCCGTCCGCCACCGCCTCCCGGAGCGCGGACCGGAACCCCGACCCGGAACCCCAGGGCACCCACTCCTCCGCCACCCCCGCCACGTCCGGGCCCGCCGACGGCGACCCCGTCGTCTGCACGTTCTCGTACGACCTGGTCAACCAGTGGCCGGACGGCTTCCAGGCGACCGTCTCCGTCACCCCCACCGACGCCGTCGACGGCTGGCACGTGGCCTGGTCCTTCAAGGACGGCCAGCAGGTGACCCAGATGTGGGACGCGAGCTTCGCCCAGAACGGCTCCCGCGTCACCGCCACCGCCGCCGACTACAACAAGTCCGTCGCCGCGGGCAGCACCCTCTCCTTCGGCTTCCTCGCCTCCTGGAAGAGCAAGAACTCCCCGCCGTACGACATCACGCTGAACGGCCACAGCTGTGTGAAGTCCTGACGCGGAAAACCAGTTGACGCGATTCCGCCGCGACGGGCTACTGTTGCGGCGGTCGTCCGGCGAGTGGGTCGCCGGACCCGTGGAGAACCGAGGAGGTGTCGACCGATGGCTGTCTTTGCGATGAGTGACGTCCGCATCCAGATCATCACGTCCACCTCTGCGGCCACCGGCTGACCTCAACTCCCTTGCCGGGGCCGCCCTTTGAAGGGTCTCCCCTTGACTTCCAGCTCCGCTGCCCCATCCGTCTTCTCCGCGCTCGCCCCCTACGGCTGGGACGACGCATGGGCGGACGCGTTCGCCCCCCACGACACCGAAGGACTCCTGCCCGGGCGGGTGATCCGGGTCGACCGCGGTCAGTGCGACGTGGTCACCGCCGAAGGGATCGTGCGGGCCGACACCGCGTTCGTCACCCCGCACGACCCGCTGCGGGTCGTGTGCACCGGCGACTGGGTCGCCGTCGAACCCGGCGGCAACCCGCGCTACGTACGGACGTACCTGCCACGCCGTACCGCCTTCGTCCGCTCCACCTCCTCCAAGCGGTCCGAGGGGCAGATCCTCGCCGCCAACGTCGACCACGCGATCGTCGCCGTCTCCCTCGCCGTCGAGCTCGAACTCGGCCGCATCGAGCGCTTCCTGGCCCTGGCCTGGGAGTCCGGCGCCCAGCCGCTGGTCGTGCTGACCAAGGCGGACCTCGTGCCGGACGAGGTCACCCGGGCGCACCTCGTCCAGGACGTCGAGCTGTCGGCACCCGGCGTCACCGTGCTGACGGTCAGCGCCGTCGACGGCCACGGCCTCGACGTCCTGGTCGCCCTCGTCTCCGGCGGTACGTCCGTCCTGCTCGGCCAGTCCGGTGCGGGCAAGTCGACCCTCGCGAACGCCCTCCTCGGCGAGGACGTCATGGAGGTGCAGGCCGCGCGGGATGTCGACGGCAAGGGCCGCCACACGACGACCACCCGCAACCTCCTCGCGCTCCCGGGCGGCGGCGTCCTCATCGACACCCCCGGCCTGCGGGGCGTCGGCCTGTGGGACGCCGGGACGGGCGTGGGCCAGGTCTTCTCCGAGATCGAGGAACTCGCCGAGCGGTGCCGCTTCCACGACTGCGCGCACACCGCCGAGCCGGGGTGCGCGGTGCTCGCCGCGGTCGACGCCGGCGACCTGCCGGTCCGCCGGCTGGAGAGCTACCGCAAGCTCGTGCGGGAGAACCAGTGGATCGTGGCCAAGACCGACGCGAGGCTCCGCGCCGAGCTTCGCCGGGACTGGAAGCGGAAGGGCGCCGAGGGCAAGGCGGCGATGGAGGCGAAGCGGGGGCGCCGGCGGTAGCCGAGTGCCGCGTCCGTTTTCCGCCAGCCCGGTGCTCCGTACCGTTGGACACTGGAGGGCGTGATGGACGAAGACACCCGGTACGAAGCAGTGCGCAGCCGTGATGCCCGGTTCGACGGCGAGTTCTTCTTCGCCGTCCGGACCACCGGCATCTACTGCCGGCCCAGCTGCCCGGCGGTCACGCCCCGGCGGCACAACGTCCGTTTCTTCCAGACGGCCGCCGCCGCCCAGGGCTCCGGCTTCCGGGCCTGCCGCCGCTGCCGCCCCGACGCGGCCCCCGGCTCCGCGGACTGGAACGTCCGCGCCGACGTCGTGGGCCGCGCCATGCGGCTCATCGGCGACGGGGTCGTCGACCGCGAGGGCGTCGCCGGTCTCGCCACCCGGCTCGGGTACAGCGCCCGCCAGGTCCAGCGCCAGCTCACCGCCGAGCTCGGCGCCGGACCCGTCGCCCTCGCCCGGGCCCAGCGGGCGCACACCGCGCGGGTGCTGGTGCAGACGACCGACCTGCCGATCACGGAGATCGCGTTCGCGTCCGGCTTCGCCAGCGTCCGCCAGTTCAACGACACCGTGCGGGAGGTGTACGCCTCCACGCCGACCGAGCTGCGGGCCGCCGCCCCGGACGGCGGCCGGGCCGGGCGGCGGGTGGCCGCCCCGAGCGCGGGGATCCCGCTGCGGCTCGCCCACCGGGGCCCGTACCGGTCCGGCGCCGTCTTCGACCAGCTCGCCGAGCAGGCCGTGACCGGCGTCGAGGAGGTGAGCGGGGAGCGCCGGCGGCGCACGTACCGACGTACCCTCCGCCTCCCGCACGGCACCGGGATCGTCGCCGTCGACGAGCGGCCCGGCACGGCGAGGTCCGCGTCCGGCGCCCACCCCGGCGGCTGGCTGGACGCCCGCCTCCACCTCACCGACCCGCGCGACCTGACCACCGCCGTCGGCCGGCTGCGGCGTCTGTTCGACCTCGACGCCGACCCCTACGCCGTCGACGAGCGGCTCGGCGCCGACGAACGGCTCGCCCCGCTGGTCGCCGAACGCCCCGGGCTGCGCTCGCCCGGAGCCGCCGACGCCGAGGAACTCGCCGTACGGGCGCTGGTGGGGAAGACGGAGGCCGAGCGGCTGGTGCGGCGGTACGGCAAGGCGCTCGACGCGCCCTCCGGCAGCCTCACCCACCTCTTCCCCGAGCCCGCCGTCCTCGCCGAAGCCGAGCCCCACGGCACCCTGGGCGCGCTCACCGCCGCGCTCGCCGACGGCACCGTACGGCTCGACCCGGGCGCCGACCGCGACGACGCCGAGGCCGCGCTGCTGGCGCTGCCCGGCATGGACCCCGGCACGGTCGCCGTCGTCCGCACCCGCGCCCTCGGCGACCCCGACGTCGCCCCGCCCGGCCTGGACGTTCCCGACAGCTGGCGCCCCTGGCGCTCCTACGCCCTGCAACACCTGCGTGCCGCAGGAGAGTTGGACTGACCCGCCATGACCACCACCCTGTGGACCCGCGTCGACAGCCCCGTCGGCGCCCTCCTCCTCACCGCCGACGCCACCGGCGCGCTGACCTCCCTCTCCGTGCCCGGACAGAAGAACGGGCGGACGGTGCAGGCGGGTTGGCGGCAGGACAGCGGACCGTTCCGGGACGCCGAGGAGCAGCTCGCCGCCTACTTCGCCGGTGAACTCAAGGACTTCCGGCTGGAGTTCAGCACCGCGGGCAGCGAGTTCCGGGAGAAGGTGTGGGCCGCTCTGGACTCCGTCCCGTACGGGGCGACCGTGACCTACGGCGAGATCGCCGCGCGGATCGGCGCCTCCCGGGCCGCCGTACGTGCCGTGGGCGGCGCGATCGGCGCCAACCCGCTGCTCGTCGTCCGCCCCTGCCACCGGGTGATCGGCGCGAACGGCTCGATGACCGGTTACGCGGGAGGTCTGGAGCGGAAGGTGCGGCTGCTGACCCTGGAGGGCTTCCTCCAGGCCTGAGTCACTCCTCCTCCAGACCCCAGCTGTGGATCCGGCGCGGGTGTACGCGGATCACCTCCTCGCTGAAGTGCGGGCCCAACTCGTGCGGCCCGGTGAGGAGTTCGGCCTCCCCGCGGATGTCGATGCCGCGCACCTTCCACGGGCGCAGGCTGACGACGTCGTCCACGACCAGGGCCACCTTCGGGTTCTTCTGGAGGTTGCGCCACTTCTTGGTACGGCCCATCGCCAGACCGCCGATCAGGATCGTGCCGTCGTCCTGCGGGAAGAAGCCGACCGGGTTCGCCTGCGGCTGCCCATGCGGATCGACGGTGGCCAGCCGCCCCAGCCGCTGCGACCTCAGATACGCGCGCTCGGCCTCGCTGAATTCGGTCATACCCCCAGCCAACCACCGCCGCCCCGGCCCACGCATCGGATCCTCGCCCTAGGCCCAGGGCCCTACGTCAGCCCCAGATCACCGCGCCCAGCCACGCCCCCGCGATGAGCAGGCAGGTGAACAGCTCCGCCAGCACGCTGGAGCCGCCCGAGCGCATCGCCGTCCGCAGCGCCGCCCGTGCCTCCGCGTGCCGGCCCAGGCGCAGGCGTTCGCAGAGGTAGATGCCGCCCATGAAGCCGGGGATCGCGCCCAGGACGGGGACGAGGAAGAAGCCGAGAAGGGCGCCGAGACCGGCGTACACCCCCATGCGAGGCGTCGCGCCGCTCGCGCGCAGCCGGCGCGGCGGCAGCGCCCAGCGCACCACCTGGGACAGGAACAGCGCGACGGTGGCGCCGACCAGGACCCACCAGGCGACCGGCCGCGGGTCCTTCAGCGCCCACCACAGGACCGCGGCCCACACCAGCCACGATCCCGGCACTCCGGGCACCAGTACTCCGCACAGGCCGAGCAGGAGGACCAGGCCGACCAGCAGGAGGTCCCACACTCCCATGTGCCAAGAGTGCCGGAGGCGGGCAGGAGACGCAGGTCAGTGGTCAGCTGCCGGTGTCGCGGGTCACCCAGCCCCGTTCGTACGCGTGCCAGCCCAGCTGGAGGCGGGTGGTCACGCCGGTCAGCTCCATCAGGTGCTTAACGCGCCGCTGCACGGTCCGCAGGCCCAGGTCCAGCTGTTTCGCCACGCTCGCGTCGGTCAGCCCGGCCAGCAGCAGCGACAGCACCTCCAGGTCCGTGCCGTCGGGCCCGTCCGGCTCGTCCTCCGTGACGCCGTCGGCCCCCAGCCGCAGCGGCAGCGCGTCCCGCCACACCGACTCGAACAGCCCGGACAGCAGCTCCAGGAGGCCGCTCGCGTGCACCACCAGCGCGGCGGGCTCCGCGGTCCGCGAGGTCAGCGGCACCAGGGCGAGGGAACGGTCGGCCACCACCAGCTTGGTCGGCACCTGCTCCACGACCCGCACCTGCTCGTCCCGGCCGAGCGCGGCGGACAGCTCGGTCATCCCGTGCGGCAGGTCGAGCACCGAGCGCTCCACCACCACCCGGTAGCGGACCCCGCGGTCGGCGGCCTGCTCCTCGGCGTCGTTCTCCATGCCGGTGACGACCGTGGGCCGGCCCGTGACCAGCGCGCACACCTCCTCGCTCGCGCCCAGCTGGAGCTGCAGGAAACGCTGGGACACCGCGGCGGCGCCGGTCACCACCTCGACCAGGTCGTGCACGGCGGGTTCGGCGGCGGCCGCCCGGTACTCCTCCGCCAGCAGCGCCGCCGCCAGTTCGGCCTTCTCCAGCTCGTGCCGCTGCTGGGTGAGCAGCGCGCCCAGCGCCACGCCGGGCGGCGCCGCGACCCAGCGCCCCGGGCGGGCCGGCGACTGGGCCGCGAGGCCGTGCCGCTCCAGCCGGCGCAGCGTGCGCTCCGTGTCGTGCTCGCCGAGCATCAGCCGACGGGCCAGATCGGGCACGTCGGCGGCGCCCACGGACACCAGCGCCCGGTACGCCGACTCGTGCCTCTCGTCCAGCCCCAGCACTCCCAGCATCAGGCCCCGCCCCTCCCCGAACCCGCCCTCACGGCCCCGACCAGCGGCGGGACCGTGGCGGAAAACAGCCACGGCGCAAACCCGCCGCGGAACATCATCGCCGTACCACCGGTCACTCTGCCAAGGTGGCGCCACCGCAGTGTCAACCGCCTCCCGCCTGGGGAGGGAGCGCGGGGCCGGGAATCACAGCTGATCGCTAAGAAGACCGGTCACACTCGGGCCTGGCCGGACTTCGCCGACGTATTCCGTCCCGATCCGGCTACTCCAGAACGTGATCCGGGCCCGTGGCGTGCCGTCGGCGCACCGCCGGCACAAGGGGATCCGGGCCCGGGTCACTCCGGCGTCGCCGGGCGGTTCTCCCGTGGGGGGTGGAACCCCCCGGCGACTCACCGTGATCCGTGGCGGCGGCCTCCCGCGCACCTCGGTGGCGACTTCTCGCGCACCGCGGCGCCGACTTCCTGCGTACCGCCGTGGCGACTTCCTGCGCACCGCCGTTCGACGGATCACCCGACACGCCGTTCGACGGGGAGTGCCGTGCCGGTTTTTCCCGATGCCCCGTTTTCATCCGGCCCCTGCGGTGGACAATTAGGGGCATGAGCCAGCAGGGGGGAAAGCCCACCGGTCATTCGGACGACTGGTGGGGACAGCTGTACGACGACTCCACCGAGGACACGGGCCCCGCACCCGCACCCGACACCCTGGACGACCGCTTCGCCTCGGCGGCGGGCACGGTGGGCAACGGAGCCGACCCGGAGGCGGCGCCGCCGACCGAGGCCGCGTCCGGCACGACGGTCCCGCCGCAACGCCCCGGCGGCCCCGAGCAGCCGGCACCGGTCCGCATGTCCACGGAGTCTCCGGTGGCCACGGTGCCTGCCGCCGCGACGCAGGTCACCGACGCCGCCCCACCGCCCCCGGTTCCGGCCACCCCCACGACACAGGTCACCGAGGACAGCCCCCCGCCCGCTGTCCGCACCGCCACCCACCTGGACCTCCCCACCCTCCCCCCACCCCCCGTCGACTACGTCGGCTCCGGCCCCCCGACCTACGACGCCGAACCCACCGCCCTCCCGCCCGCCGACCCGGACGACCTCGACGACCTGGTCGCCGACACCGTGCTGGACGGCGCCAAGTACGGCTCCTGCACCCTCCGTGCCGTCTCCGTGCGCGGGGACTCCGCCCGCTACCGGGGCGAACCCCGACGCGACTCCCTCCTCACCGCCCGCTTCGGCACCGCCGAGCACACCCTGATCCTCGTCGCGATGGCCACCGGCGCCCGCGCCACCCCCGGCGCCCACCGCGCCGCCGCCGAGGCCTGCCACTGGATCGGCCGTGCCGTCGGCCGCAGCCACGCCCGGCTCGCCGAGGACATCAGGGCGGGGCGGCGCGGCGACCTCAAGTCCGGCCTGCACCGCCTCACCGACCGCAGCCTCGGCAAGCTCCGCGCCAGCGCCGCCGAACAGGGCATCGACCCCGAGGAGTACTCGGCCACCCTGCGCTGTCTGCTGCTGCCCGCCGACCCGGAGTGCCGTACCCGCGTCTTCTTCGGCGTCGGCGCGGGCGGCTTGTTCCGGCTTCGGGAGGGCGCCTGGCAGGACATCGAGCCGCGCGTCACCGACGTCACCGGCGACCCCGTCGTCGGCTTCGGCTCGCTGCCCGCCGAGACGCCCGAGGGCGACCGCCTCACCATGGACCTCGGCATCCCGACACCCCCGAGCCCGTACGAGCCCGCCCCCGAGCCGCCCCGCGAACCCTTCCGGTTCCGCGCCTCGGTGGCCCACCCGGGTGACACCCTCCTGATGTGCACCGGCGGCCTCGCGGACCCCCTGCGCGGCGAACCCGACCTGTGCCGCCACCTGACCGGCCGGTGGTCGAACTCCGCCCCGCCCGGTCTCGCCGCGTTCCTCGCCGACACCCAGGTCCGGGTCAAGGGATACGCCGACGACCGTACGGCCGCCGCCGTTTGGGAGGCGTGACGGCCCCGCGTGTGAATTCATGGACCCACAGGGATCCGCGGAGACCGAAGGGCATGAGCGCACCATGGCCAAGCAGAACGTCGCCGAGCAGTTCGTCGACATCCTCGTCCGCGCCGGAGTGAAACGCCTCTACGGCGTCGTCGGCGACAGCCTCAACCCGGTCGTCGACGCCGTCCGCAGAAACGCCGCCATCGACTGGGTGCACGTCCGCCACGAGGAGACCGCCGCGTTCGCCGCGGGGGCCGAGGCCCAGATCACGGGCAAGCTGACGGCCTGCGCCGGCTCCTGCGGGCCCGGCAACCTGCACCTCATCAACGGCCTGTACGACGCCCACCGCTCCATGGCCCCCGTCCTCGCCCTCGCCTCGCACATCCCCTCCAGCGAGATCGGTCTCGGCTACTTCCAGGAGACCCACCCCGACCAGCTGTTCCGCGAGTGCAGCCACTACAGCGAGCTGATCTCCAACCCGAAGCAGATGCCCCGGCTCCTCCAGACCGCCATCCAGCACGCCGTCGGGCAGAGCGGGGTGAGTGTCGTGTCGCTGCCCGGCGACATCGCCGACCAGCCCGCCCCGGACAGGGCCGCCGAGACCGCCCTGGTCACCTCACGCCCCACCGTCCGCCCCGGCGACGCCGAGATCGACAGGCTCGTGCAGATGATCGACGAAGCCGAGAAGATCACCCTCTTCTGCGGCAGCGGCACGGCGGGCGCGCACGCCGAGGTCATGGAGTTCGCGGAGAAGGTCAAGTCCCCTGTGGGGCACGCCCTTCGGGGCAAGGAGTGGATCCAGTACGACAACCCGTACGACGTCGGCATGAGCGGTCTGCTCGGCTACGGCGCCGCCTACGAGGCCACCCACGAGTGCGATCTGCTGATCCTGCTCGGCACCGACTTCCCGTACAACGCCTTCCTCCCCGACGACGTCAAGATCGCTCAGATCGACGTCAGGCCCGAGCACTTGGGCCGCCGCTCCAAGCTGGACCTCGCCGTCTGGGGCGATGTGAAGGAGACCCTGCGGTGTCTGACGCCCCGGGTGCGGCCCAAGCAGAACAGGCGCTTCCTCGACCGGATGCTCAAGAAGCACGCGGACGCGCTGGAGGGGGTGGTGAAGGCGTACACGCGGAAGGTCGAGAAGCACGTCCCGATCCATCCCGAGTACGTGGCCTCCGTGCTCGACGAACTCGCCGACGAGGACGCGGTGTTCACGGTCGACACCGGGATGTGCAATGTGTGGGCCGCGCGGTACATCACCCCCAACGGCCGCCGCCGGGTGATCGGTTCGTTCTCGCACGGCTCGATGGCGAACGCGCTGCCCATGGCGATCGGCGCCCAGTTCACCGACCGCGGGCGGCAGGTCGTGTCGATGTCCGGGGACGGCGGATTCTCCATGCTGATGGGCGACTTCCTGACGCTGGTGCAGTACGACCTGCCGGTCAAGATCGTCCTGTTCAACAACTCCTCGCTGGGCATGGTGGAGTTGGAGATGCTGGTCGCCGGGCTGCCGTCGTACGGCACGACCAACAAGAACCCGGACTTCGCGGCCGTCGCCCGTGCCTGCGGGGCGTACGGCGTGCGGGTCGAGAAGCCCAAGGACCTCGCGGGCGCCCTGAAGTCGGCCTTGAAGCACAAGGGCCCGGCCCTCGTCGACGTCGTCACAGACCCCAACGCGCTGTCCATCCCACCGAAGATCAGCGCCGAGATGGTCACCGGCTTCGCCCTGTCCGCCTCGAAGATCGTGCTGGACGGCGGGGTCGGCCGGATGCTCCAAATGGCCCGCTCCAACCTCCGGAACGTGCCCCGTCCTTAGGAGTCCGCGGGCACCCACTGGCGTACGCCGTGGCCGTTCGTGCCGTACCAGTAACGGGGCAGGCCCTTGATCGAGCTGGTGCGGAACGGATGGCCGTGGTCGTCGATGCGGACCGTGCCGGTGCGGCCCTGGGAGGACCAGTCGAGCTCCAGGTACCAGCCGCAGTCGTACATCTCGGTCGTCGCCGTGACGAGCAGCACCTCGGGGTTCTGGGCGGAGACGCGGTAGGGGAACTGCACGGCGGGGGCGCGGTTTCCGTTGGCGTCGGCGCCCGGGACCGCACGTGCGATGGGGCGGTTCATGTCGAGGTTCACGTCGAAGTAGCGCGGGCCCAGGCCGCCGCCGCAGCCCTGGGCCATGTCGTACGTGGTGCCCTTGACCGGCGTGCCCTTGCTGGCCACGCGGACCCGGAGGGCCTCCAGGACCACCGCGGTGGACGACTTCCCCTGCACCGAGATCTGCACCATCGTCTGCCGCCCGTGCACCGCCCCTTGCGTCGCCGCCCACGCCGCGGCGTCCTGCGGCACCGGCGGCGGGGGCACCTGGTCCGGCGCCTTGTCGATGACGTAGTCGTGCATGCAGCCCCCGTCCCAGATCTGCGAGTCGGCGGTCCACGCGAGCGGCACCCCGGTGGCCACGGGCGCGTCGCTCTTCCCGGCGGCCGGTGCGCTGCCCTTCGGCCGGGGGCTCGCCGAGTCCCGCGCACCCGATGAGGACGGGGAGGCCGAGGAGGGCCTGGGGGAGGGGCCGGTCGCCGAGGCGGAGGGATCGTGCGTGGCGCCGGTGGTGGTACGGGGGTGTCCGGACGCCTGTGCCGAGTCGTCCGGTGAGCGGTCCGCCGACAGCGCGGACAGGCTGCCCAGCGTGACCAGCAGCACGGTCGCGACGGCGGCGCCGAGGAACGTACGCCGGCGGCGGTACCAGGGCGCCCGCGCCGGGGCCGGGCTCGGAGCCGGTGCCTCTTCGGCTTCCGCCTCGGGTTCCGCCGGCTCGACGGCCCCCTGCCCCGCCCGCACCCGCTGCCGTGCCGCCACCGCCAGCAGCCACAGCCGGTGCAGTTCGAGGCGTTCCTCCGGGGTCGCCTCGCAGAAGGCCGCGAGGCGTTCCACGGGGGCGAAGTCCTGCGGTACCGCCTCACCCGCGCAGTACCGGTGCAGCGTGGAGGTGTTCATGTTGACGCGCCGGGCCAGCGAGCCGTAGCTCCGGTCCGTGCGGTCCTTCAGCCGGCGCAGCAGCGCCGCGAACTCCTCGACCTCGTCCCCAGCCGACACCGTTCCCCCGTCGTCCGCCGCATCCCGTATCCCAGGCACTCATATACCTGCACGTCAGATGGGATGGGATGGTTCCACGGTCGCCAAACGGGCGCCAGTCGTTGCGCCGGACTCCGGTGACGGCCGATGCTCTTGGTGTCGCACCGACCAGGGCCGGACCGACCAACCGGCGTCGGACGACATCCACACCCATGCACGTTTTCACGACCCATGCACTCATTCACGGGGGGACACCCATGCCCAAGCGCACCAGAGCGGGCGCGCTCATCGCAGTCACCGTCACCGGCCTGGCCATGGCGCTCGCCGGACCGGCCGCCGCCGCACCGAAGGCACCCGGCTTCCTCGCGGCCAAGGACCTCCCGCCGCACCCCTCCTCGTCGTGGACGGCCGGCAAGGTCACCGGCGGCATCCCCGACGACGTCGACCGGGACACCTGCCTGCGGGCGCTGCCCGGCCACGAGTCCGCCTGGCACCGCGACTTCCGCACCGACCTGGACACGAACGCCCGGCAGATCACCGTCGTCCTGCCCGACACCCGCTCGGCGAAGCAGCTGACGTCCTGGCTGAACAAGGACATCAAGTCCTGCCCGGCCCAGATCGAGCAGAAGGACCCGGACGTCGAGGCCGTGGGCAAGGACTTCGGGAAGCTGACCGTCGAGGAGGGCGCCCACGTCTACGGCGTCCACACCGAGACCTCCTTCGGCGCGAGCGACGTCCGCCTCCTGTCCGTCGGCCGCGACGGCCGCACCGTCACCGTCGTGAACTGGGCCCAGCTGGGCGACCTCGAACACGCCCCGGCGAAGGCCTTCAAGAAGACGACCGTCAAGGCCGTGAACAAGCTCCACTGACCGCACGACCGGGGCCGCCCTCCGCCGCGGGGGTGGGGAGGGCGGCCCCACCGACCACCAGCACGCCCGACCATCACGTACACCGGAAAACGGGGAACTCACATGACCAGCAAGACCCGCACCGTCCTGTCCGCCGGCCTCCTCGCCGTCGCCCTCGGCCTCGGCGCCACCGCCACGGCCTCCGCCGGCACCCCGCACAGCGTCAGCGGCAAGCCGTCCGACAACGTCAGCCGGATCGCCGACTTCTACGGCGCCTACATCGACGCGGTGACCGACGAGGACAGCGGCAACCTCGGCACCGCACTGCGCGCCCACTACCTGACGCCCGCCTACCAGAAGGCGCTGGCCGCCTGGGAGGACAGGGAGCACGCCGACGGCGTCCTGCGCGCCCAGAACGTCCCGCTCGCCTGGAAGGTCACCGACAACGGCAGCACCGCGAAGCGCACCGAGGCCGTCGTCACCCTCACCTGGAGCAAGAACAGCAGCACCAAGCTGTACGTCGACATGAAGCGCGACAGCCGCCAGATCTACCGCATCGCGGACAAGAGCATCGGCGCCAAGTAGTCACGCGGGTCGCAGCCGCAGGGTGAGGATCTGGAACGGCCGCAGCTCGAAGCCCAAGTCGGTTTCCCGCTGCGGCCGTTCCAGCAGGTCCGTCACCTCGGCCCGGGCCACCGGGAACCCCGGCGTCAGCCGGGCCCGCGCCCGTCCGCCCCGGGACTCGTACAGCCGTACCACCACATCGCCGCTGCGGTCCTCCGCCAGCTTCACCGACTCCACGGTCACCGCCGGATGGTCCACCCGCACCAGCGGCTCCACCACCGGCGCCCCGGCCACCCGCAGCGGCAGGTTGAGCGCGAGCCCCTCGGCGACCGCGTGCACGACATCGCCCCCGGGCATCAGCGCGTAGGTGAAGCGGTGCGTGCCGAGGTCCGTCTCCGGGTCCGGGCTGTGCGGGGCGCGCAGCAGGGTCAGGCGTACGGTCGTGCCGAGGCCGTCCTCGTGCGGGGTGCGGGTCACGTCATGGCCGTACGTCGAGTCGTTGAGGACCGCGACGCCGTATCCCTCCTCCGCGACCCGCAGCCAGCGGTGCGCGCAGATCTCGAAACGGGCCGCGTCCCAGCTGGTGTTGGCGTGGGTGGGACGGTGTACGTGCCCGAACTGGATCTCCGCTGTGGAGCGTTCGGCGTGCACGTCGACGGGGAAGGCGGCCTTGAGCACCTTCTCGGACTCCTGCCAGTCGACGTCGGTGACGATGTCGACGCGCCGGCTCCCGGCCGCGAGCCGGATCTCCTGAGTGATCCGGGACTTGCCGAACGTCCGTGTCACCCGCACCGCCGCCCGAAGCGGCCCGTCCGCCACCAGCTCCACCGACTCCACGTCCGTGAGGTCGGTGTGCCGCCGCCGGTAGTGCCGGTCGATGTCCCAGGCGTCCCAGGCGTTGGGATGGTCGGGGTGGAGCTGGAGGAGGTTGCCGGGCGCGCACAGGACCTCGCGGTCGGCGCGGAGGTCGCGGACGG
Organism: Streptomyces sp. NPDC047081; assembly: GCF_040643775.1. Classification (NCBI taxonomy): domain Bacteria; kingdom Bacillati; phylum Actinomycetota; class Actinomycetes; order Kitasatosporales; family Streptomycetaceae; genus Streptomyces; species Streptomyces sp. NPDC047081. The sequence goes on from NZ_JBEYUY010000015.1 coordinate 115,688, forward strand.
AGGAGAGCAGGCCGTTCGCGTCGACGGTCACGCGCAGGCGCGAGTTCTCCAACAGGACGGAGTCGCCGTCCTGTTGGGCCCGGACCGTCTCCGACGCGTCGCCCGTGAGCGCCGTCGAGCCCAGCCCGGGGACAGTGACCAGGGCGTCCCCGACGACCTCCGTCCGCTGGTACGGCGACGCGTTGAAAACCGTCGGCCCGCCGGACCCCAGCGCCGCCACCGCCCCCGCCGTCAGCTCCTCCACCTCCGCCAGCACCCGCGCGTACGTCTCCCGTGCCTCCCGGTGCACCCAGGCGATCGACGAGCCGGGCAGGATGTCGTGGAACTGGTGCAGCAGCACCGTCTTCCACAGCCGGTCCAGCTCCTCGTACGGGTAGGCGTACGACGGATCGCGCACCGCCGCCGTCGCGTTCCACAACTCGGCCTCGCGCAGGGCGTGTTCCGAGCGCCGGTTGCCCTGCTTGGTCTTGGCCTGGGTGGTGTACGTGGCCCGGTGCAGCTCCAGGTACAGCTCGCCCGACCACACCGGCGCCTGGCCGCCGTACTCCTCCTCGGCGGTCGTGAAGAACACGGACGGCTTGACGACCTCGACCGTCGGTGAACCCTCCAGGGAGCGCAGGCGGCGGGCCTTCTCCAGCATCTCGCGGGTCGGGCCGCCGCCCCCGTCGCCCCAGCCGAAGGGGACCAGCGAGCCCGTCGCCCGGCCCTTGTCGGCGAAGTTGCGCTCCGCGTGGGCGAGTTCGCGGCCGTGCAGCTGGGAGTTGTAGGTGTCGACGGGCGGGAAGTGGGTGAAGACGCGGGTGCCGTCGATGCCCTCCCACCAGAAGGTGTGGTGAGGCATCTTGTTCGACTGGTTCCAGCTCAGTTTCTGGGTCAGGAACCAGCGGATTCCGGCCAGTTTCGCGAGCTGCGGGAAGGCGGCCGTGTAGCCGAAGGAGTCGGGCAGCCACACCTCCTCGGTCTCCACGCCGAGCTCCTCGGCGAAGAACCGCTTCCCGTGCACCAGCTGCCGGGCCAGCGCCTCGCCGCCCGGCATGTTGGCGTCGGACTCGACCCACATCGACCCGACGGGCGCCCAGTTGCCGTCCCGTACCGCCTTCTTGATCCGCTCCCAGATGTGCGGCTGGTGCTCCTTCACCCACGCGTACTGCTGCGCCTGCGAGCAGGAGAACACCAGCTCGGGGTAGTCGGCGGCGAGCGCGGTGACGTTGGCGAAGGTGCGGGAGGCCTTGCGGACCGTCTCCCGCAGCGGCCACAGCCAGGCCGAGTCGATGTGGGCGTGTCCGGTTGCGAACACCCTGTGCGCGCTCGCCGAGGCCGGACGGGAGAGGACCTCGGCCAGCGCGGCCCGGGCCCGCTGTGCCGTCGCGGGTACGTCGTGCAGGTCCAGCGCGTCGAGCATGTCCTCCAGCGCCCGCAGCACCTCGTGCCGCCGCGGCCGGTCCATCGGCAGCTCGTGCATCAGCTCCGACAACACCTCCACGTCCAGCACCAATTGCCACACGGCTTCGTCGAGTACGGCGAGTTCGGCAGAGCGGAATCGGTAACCGGGGCGATCCCCTGCGGTCAGCACGTCGCCCAGACGCGTAGGCGCGAAACCGTGCAGCACGGCCGGATTGGCCGCCGCCTCCAGGAGCAGATGGACCGGTTCCCCTCCGCTCGCCGGCGCCCCCACGGTCAGGTGGCGGTTGCGCGGGTGAACGCCTTTGAGGGGAACGCCCGCGGCGTCGTACAGGAGGCCCTCGGCCTGGAAGCCCGGCCCGTCTCCGGTGAAGCCGGGGTCGATCACCGCCTCCACCCTGCGGCCGGCCCACTCCTCGGGGACCCGACCCTCCAACCGGAACCAACTCGTCGACCAGGGCTTTCCCCAGGAGGTGCCGGTCGTGAACGGCTCGTACGCGGCCTGCAGCGCCTGGTCCACCGGCACCGGCTCACCCGGCACATGCCACACGGACAGGACCAGCGGCACACGCGACCCGTACTGCGCGGGACGGACGAACTGGCTCATGGCCCGTTCCAGTCGCGCTTCCACCAGCAGTCGGTCGTCGTGCACGGCGGCTCCCTCGGCGCTCGGACGGCACGGTCCAGGGTGTCATCTACCCGGCCCCGGGGCCCGCATCCGTGGCCGAACACCTGGCCGCCCGCGATTCGACATGACTGGCCGGTGAGCCACGGGGCATGGATCCCCGTGAACGTGTTCGACAAGGAGGGGAACCGACATCGGCACGCGGGCGGGGGTCATGAAGAGGCAGGCGCGAGGAGGCGGTCCCGTTGCGATCGGGGCCTCCTCGGCGAAAACAGTGGAGGAAACGGCCGACGGCGGCACCGAGGCGCGGCAGCCGTCCCAACTACGGCAGAGACTCGGGCGGGCGGACCTGAAGGCGGTGCCCGAGGCACGCCGGGCGCTGCGTGAGCTGCTCCGGCACTGGGGCAGGCCCGGGCGATCGGAGATAGCCGAGCTGCTGACCAGCGAGCTCGTCACCAACGCACTCGTCCACACCGACCACGACGCGGTCCTCATCGCGACCATAGGACCCCGTGGACTCAGGGTGGAGGTACGGGACTTCGTGGCCCGGAGGCCCAGACTGCGCGTACCGAACGCCGACGACGGTACGCACGGCAGAGGCCTGGTCCTGGTGCAGTCCCTCGCGGACGCGTGGGGCGTACGGGCACACGGGGTGGGGAAGGCGGTGTGGTTCGAGCTGGACGCCGGGGCCGCCTGAGGACGGACGCACGGGAAAGGGCGTGACCCGCGGGTCACGCCCTTTCCCGTGCGCGGCCGGTCGACTTCACGGCCGGTCGTCGGTCGTGCCTAGCCGAACTGCTGCTCGAGGTCCTTGAGCTTGCGCTCCAGGGAGTCGAGACGCGGGAGGGCCATTGTGTCGTCCTCCGCGGTCAGGTCGACCGTCATCGAGTCGGAACTCCCTTTGCGGACGGGCTGCAGCGAAGGGCGCTGGCGCACGGGCAGCGGCTCCGCCGCGGATATGGCAGGCTCCGCGGTCGCCGGGGCGGACGCCCGCTCCAGGGCCTGCGGTTCCGGCCGGCCGCCACGGCCGATGAAGCCGCGGTGGCCCCGGCTGATCGCCTTGAGCTGAGCCCGCTCCAGGCGGTCCGCCTCGCGCCGGCGCAGTCGGTCGATCTCCTTCTGCCGCTTGTCCTCGCGCACCTCGTCGACCGCCTCGTCCAGGCTGCGCACGTTCTCCAGCAGCATGAGCGACCAGGCCTTGTAGGTCTCACGGGGAGCCCGCAGCCAGCGGACGATACGGATCTGCGGCAGCGGACGCGGCACCAGACCCTGCTCACGCAGGGCGGCCCGGCGGGTCTGCTTCAGCGCGCGGTCGAACAGCACGGCCGCCGAGAGCGACATGCCGGAGAAGAACTGCGGAGCGCCCGCGTGGTCGATGCCCCTGGGCGCGTGCACCCAGTTGAACCAGGCCGCGGCGCCCGCGAACGTCCACACGAGTATCCGGGAGCCGAGGGCCGCGTCACCGTGGCTGGCCTCGCGAACGGCGAGCACGGAGCAGAACATGGCCGCGCCGTCCAGGCCGAACGGCACCAGGTACTCCCAGCCGTCGGTCAGGCCGAGGTTCTGTTCGCCGAAGCCGACCAGCCCGTGGAAGGAGAGTGCGGCGGCGACCGCCGCACAGCAGAACAGCAGGACATAGGAGGCGGTGCCGTATATGGCCTCCTTGCGCCTACGGCGCTCCTCGCTGCGCTCCCACGAGTCGTCCTTCGCGTGCTCCCCGCCGGACCGCTTGCTGCGCGCGAGCACCGCCACCGCCGCCAGCATGCCCAGGAGCAGTACGGCGCCCGGAAGCAGCCAGTTCAGCGATATGTCGGTCAGTCTCATCTAGGGGTCCCTTGCATTGGGATAGGGCGTAACGCCCGCCATAGTGGCCCAATCCCAACGGCCCTCAGGCGTTTTCGGGGCAAGAGGCCGCCAAGGAAGTGCAAGGGGATGCCCAGGGCGGCGTTCTGCTCGAACTGCCGCTTGAGGGGCGGGAGTTGAGTTCGAATAAGACTACCCGTACGGGTGGTTCCACGGAAAGTTCCTGCGACAAGTGAGGAAGTTGTGAATCACCTGTAACCAAGCGGGCGGTCCCTTCGCGGCCGATCTTACGGGACGCCCGGGCGTGGTCATGCCTGAGGGTGCCTCAACTGGCGGCGGCGGCCAGCAGCTTGGTCACCCGGTCCGCGTCGCAGGTGCGCGGGCAGGTGGCGCAGGTGTCCTCGGGGCGCAGGGTGTAGAACATGCAGCAGCTCGCCCGGTCCCGGGTGGGCAGCGACTCGCCGTCCGGCCCGGTCAGCTCGCGGAAGGCCGCCGAGCCCACGTAGGGCCGGGTCGCGCCGGGCAGCAGCAGCTCCAACTCCCGCATCGCCCGCTCCTGTTCACCGAGGAGATGGGCGACGTACCACAGGCCTTCGACCACCTCGTCGGTCGCCATGCCCCACAGAGCCCGCCCGCGCCGCCGCATCCGCGGCCCGAACCCGGCGAGCACCGGCTCCAGATGCTCGGCGACCGCGGCCCGCACCTCGGCGCGCAGCGCCTCCTCGCCGTCGACCACCCGGGCGCCGGGCAGCGCGGCGGCCGGATCGCCGGGCAGACAGGCGAAGCCCGCCGGGCGCACCGCCAGCCGGCCGATGGAGAGACCCGGCACGGTCCGGTCGTACGAGACGTGGCTCGCGGGGAAGCGCGGCACCCGGCGCTCCAGGAACCACGGCACGGTGATCAGCAGACAGGCGGGCCAGGCGTACCGGTGCAGTCCGAAGCTCGCGACGACGTCCGGGCGGGCCCGCTGCCCGTAGTCCCGCAGCACCTGTGCGTCGTCCCAGTCGAGGAACGCGTCGAGGCCGGCCCCGCCCTGTGCGAGCGCGTCGGCGGCGACCCAGCCGCCGTCCCGGGGCGCCGGTTCCCCGGCCCCGAGCTCCGTGATCTCCAGCCCCGGAAAGACCTCGGTCAGGCGGCCGTAGGACGCCGTGAGGGCCGAGCGGGGCGCGGGTATGTGCACGGACATACGGGGACCGCCGATCCGGGTTGATGGAGAGGCTGATTGAAGGTAAGCCTTACCTTACCCAAGATCGTGCGCCTTTGAACTGACGGCTTGTGCGCTTATGGTGCTTGACGGGCGAGTAACAACCCGCCTCAATGGCCCCAAGTACCGACACGTCCGGAGGAGGACCCGTGAGGCAGAGCGCGCAGGGCTCGGCGGAGACGGGGATCCCTCAGAGACGGCCGGCCGGAGTGCCGCGGGTGCCGCCGCAGCCGGTGGCCGCGGACGTGGACCGGGAGCGCGGGGTCGCCGCCGGTGCCACCCGCGGCGAGCACACCCACAGCGAGCAGCCGATCCCACGGCCCCGGCTGGTCCAGCGGGCCTCCGTGCGCGGCCAGATACTCGACGCGCTGCGCACCGCGCTGGTCGCGGGCGAGCTGACGCCCGGCGAGGTGTACTCGGCGCCGGCGCTGGGGGAGCGGTTCGGGGTCTCCGCGACGCCCGTCCGGGAGGCGATGCAGCAGCTGGCCCTCGAAGGCGCCGTCGAGGTCGTCCCCAACCGGGGCTTCCGGGTCGTCGAGCGCGGCACCCGTGAACTGGCCGAACTGGCCGAGGTGCGCGCGCTGATCGAGGTCCCCGTGGTGCTCCGGCTGGCCCGCACGGTGCCCGTGGAGCGCTGGGCGGAACTGCGCCCGCTCGCCGAGGCCACGGTCCGCGCCGCCGCGTCCGGCTGCCGGGCGACCTACGCCGAGTCCGACCGCACCTTCCACCGCGCGGTCCTCTCCCTCTCCGGCAACGAACAGCTGGCGCAGATCGCCGACGACCTCCACCGCCGCGCCCAGTGGCCCCTGGTCGGCGGCGCCCCGACCGCCCGCGGCCGGGCCGAGCTCATGGCGGACGCGGCCCAGCACACCGCCCTGCTGGACGCGTTGATCGCCCGCGACCTGGACGTCGTACGGGCGCTGGTGGGCGAGCACTTCGGCGGCGCGTCCTGAGCTCATGACCGCCGTCTTCGGCGGCGCATCCTGAGCTCGTGACCGGCGTCACAGAATCGTCGGTTCCCTGTGACGGTTCGCGATGCGGGGAACTCGCGGCCCGCCGGCCGGCGTGGCTCCCGGCACACGGCACGGAAGGTGCCGCCGCCGGAGGTGAGAGCGATGCCCGACCCGTCCTTCTACGCCCAGCAGGCCGCGCAGCAGGCCCAGCAGCAGTCGCAGCAGGCTCATCAGCAGGCCATGCGGGCCCACCAGCAGGCCGTCGACCACGCCATCCGCAACGGCCACCGACCCCCGCCCGCACCGAGCCCGGGGGCGTACCGGGGCGGCCGCGGCGGCGGCCTGGTCTCGTTCCTGGTCCTGGTCGCCGTGGTCGTCGTCCTCGCCAAGGACACCGCGCTGCGCGACTCGATACTGGGCTCGATCCAGCACCTGCTGGCGCGCATCCAGAACGGCTGAGCCAGAGCCTCGTGACGGGTCAGTCCCCGTCGCCCGAACGCGTCGCCGCCTTGGAGTAGTTGCCCTTCCAGGCCGCCTTCGCCCCGGAGTCGCCGATGCGGTAGACGTCGACGACGGCGCCCGTCGCGACCGCGACGGACAGCACCGCGGCCGCGATCCGCACGACGGCCGCCGTGCGGTTGCCGGTCTCCGGCGCGGGCGTCCGGCGCACGGTCCACCACACGGCCGCCGCCAGCACGAACAGGCCCAGCGCCCACGGCAGCAGTCCGTCCCCGAGCTCGGCGTGCCGCTCCACCAGGGAGTTCTCGGGAACGTGCTCCTCCAGCCACTCACCGGCGCTCGTGGTCAGCGGCACGCTCGCCAGCGTCACCAGGGCCAGCGCGGGCAGCACGACGCCCATCCGCCGCGCGGCCCGCGGCCACACGGCCGCCACCACCAGCGCCAACGAGGTCAGCGGCACCAGTACGACGACGAAGTGGACCAACAGGACATGCGCAGGCAAGCCGTTGACGAGGCTCATCGGTAACTCCTCCAAGGGGGTGGGGCGCGCCAGCCTCGCACAGGAACCTCTCAGGTTTCTCTGAGCCGGGCGCCGCCCTCCTGGAGTCTTCTCACGCCGTCGCCGCCCCCGGCGCAGGCGGGGCCAACTGCCGTGCCAGCCACGTCGGTACGCCGCCCAGCAGGCGGAACAGGCGCCGGGCCTCCTCGCGCAGGCGGGACGCCTCCGGTTCCGTCTCCGCGTCGGCGAGGGAGGCCAGGGCGGGCGCCGTACCGACCAGGTAGCCCAACTCCTCGCGGATCCGCAGCGATTCGGCGAAGCCGTGCCGGGCCTCCGCCAACTCCCCGTCCCGCAGGGCGAGTCCGGCCAGATGGCGCCAGGTGAAGGACAGCAGGAGCGGGTCCGAGTGCGCGGTGGCACCGGCGTGCGCCCGCCGGTACGCGGCCCGCGCGGCCTGCGGGGAGCGGGCCAGGTTCTCCGCCAGCAGCCCGCGCCGGAAGTCCAGTACGGCCCGGCCCGGTGCCCCCGGCGGGATCAGCGCCGCCGCCCGGCCCAGCGCGGCCCGCGCCTCGTCGGCCCGGTCGCGCACGGAGTGCAGGGTCGCCGCGTAAGCAAGCTGCCCGCGTTCACAAGCGGCCGCCCCGCGCTCGTCGTCGCTGTGGGCGAGGGCCTCCGCGGTCCGCAGCGCGTCCTCGGCCTCCTCCCAGCCCCGCTCGGTGTACAGGCACTTCTCCACCAGCAGCGAGGCCCGTTGCAGCGCGGACGCGGCGTCGGCCGGCTCCAGCAGCGCCGCCGCGTCGGTCCAGCAGGCGCGCGAGCGCAGCCGCCATACCGCGGTCTGGAGGGGATCGTCACTTTCGGTCGTTCCGGAACCAGACATGGCGGAATGCGCCACGTTGCCCTCCCCGAGCGCGCCGTCGAGCTTTGAGTGGTGGCCGCATCTCAGCACGAATGTCAGCGCCGGGCCAAGGGGGTGGGTGAAGGATTTCACAAAGTCGTGGGACCTGGACGGCACTTGGTGCCACCCGGCCCGACGGCCCCGCGGGCTCAGCTCATCCGCAGTGCCAAGAAGAAATCGAGCTTGTCCTCCAGTCGGGAAAGGTCACGACTCGTCAACTGCTCGATCCGCCCCACGCGGTAACGCAGTGTGTTGACGTGCAGGTGCAGCCGGGTCGCACAGCGCGTCCAGGAGCCGTCGCAGTCGAGGAAGGCCTCCAGCGTCGGGATCAGCTCGGCGCGGTGCCGCCGGTCGTAGTCCCGCAGCGGATCCAGCAGCCGCGCGGTGAAGGCGCGCCGCACGTCGTCCGGCACGAACGGCAGCAGCAGGACGTGCGAGGCCAGCTCCTGGTGGCCCGCCGCGCACACCCGCCCGGGCCGTGCCGCCGCGACCCGGCGCGCGTGCCGCGCCTCCTCCAGCGCCCCGCGCAGCCCCTCGGCCGAGTGCACGGCCGCGCTGACGCCCAGCGTGACCTGCCCGTCGTCGTCGAGCCCGGCCGACAGCGGATCCCGTACGGACTCAAGCAGCGCGTCGGCGAGGATCCCCGCCTCGGAGCCGTCGTGCTCCGCGGAGACCGCCGGCAGCGGTACGAGGGCGATCGCCTCGTCGCCGGTGTGCGCCACCGCGATCCGGTCCGAGGGCTCGGGGCCGGTGGCCAGCGGGTCGACCAGGATCTCCTCCAGGAGCGACTGCGCGACCGGCCCGGCCTCGATGTCCCCGCCCGCCCAGTCCACCCGGGCCACCACGACCTGCCAGTGCGGGGCGGCCCCAAGGCCGGGCAGCAGCACCGGGGCGGCCACCCGCAGCCGGGCCGCGATCTCGGCGGGCGCCGCGCCCGTCTGGACCAGCTCCAGGACCTCCTGGGCGAGCCGCCGCCGGACCGTCCGCGAGGCGTCCCGGCGGTCCCGCTCGACGGAGATCAGCTGGGTGACGCCCTGCAGCAGGTCCAGCCGCTCGGCCGGCCAGTCGCCCGCGTCCGCCTCGACGGCCAGCAGCCAGTCCGACAGCACCGTCTCGCGCACGTCCCGGGAGGCCTGCGTGGAGCGCCCGCTGCTGCGGATCGGGAAGAGGCTGTACGTCGGCGGCCCGACCGTCACCCGGTGCGGTCCGCGCCGCCCCGTGCGGGCGGCGGCGAGATGCTCGGCGGCGAGCTTGGCGCAGACGTCGGTCGGCAGCCCCGGCCCCGAGACCTTCGTGCCCGCGATGAGCCGACCGGTGGGTGAGAGCACCCAGGCCCGCAGGTCCAGGTCGGAGCCGAGCAGGTCCAGGACGACGTCCGGGCCGCCGCCCGCCGGGCCCGAGGTCATCATCCGCCGGTGCCGGTCGACGACCGCCGCGAGGTCCCCGGCCCGCTCGCCGCTGACCTGCCGTACGACATGCTCGGTGATCGTCGCGAACGCCACCGACTCGTGCACCGCGAACAGCGGCAGCCGGTGCCGGGCGCAGGCGAGGACCAGGTCGTCCGGGATGTCCCCGAGCTCGGCCTCGCCGCCGGCCAGCGCGGCCACCCCGGCCTGCACCAGGATCCGTACGAACGGCTCCGAGTCGGCGGCGTCCCGGCGCCAGGCGAGGCCCGTGAGCACCAGCTCGCCGCCCGAGAGGTAGCGGCTGGGGTCGCGCAGGTCGGTGGTCATCACACCGCGCACGGTGCGGTCCAGCTCGTCCTCGCCGCCGAGCAGCCTGAGGCCCAGCGCATCGGTGTCCAGCAGTGCGCGCAGCCGCATCTCGTCGCCGCCGATCTTTGTCTCGAAATCTACGATGAGGGTTGGAGGGTGGATGTGGCTGTTTCCTGCGTTTCTACAGGAAGACAGGGAGGTTACTGATGACCTCCGTTCATACGAATCTACAAGATGCCCGCCCTGGCCAGCCAACTCCTTCATGGTTTCCGTGACTGACCGAGGCGGAGTACGGCGCTGTGTACTGACCCCACTCCGCGTAAACAGCACGTGAACGAGCCACCCACGAGACGAAGATAGAGAGCCGGTCATGGACTTCCTTCGCCCCGCCAGCTGGGAGGAGGCGCTCGCCGCCAAGGCCGAGCACCCCACCGCTGTGCCCATTGCGGGCGGCACCGATGTGATGGTCGAGATCAACTTCGACCACCGCCGGCCCGAGTACCTCCTCGACCTGAACCGGATCGGCGACCTCACCGAGTGGGAGACCGGCGAGACCTCGGTCCGGCTGGGTGCCTCCGTCCCGTACACCGCGATCATGGAGCACCTCCGTGCCGAGCTGCCGGGCCTCGCGCTCGCCTCGCACACGGTCGCCTCCCCGCAGATCCGCAACCGCGGCGGCGTCGGCGGCAACCTCGGCACCGCCTCGCCCGCCGGTGACGCCCACCCGGCCCTTCTCGCGGCGGGTGCCGACGTCGAGGTGGAGTCCGCGGCCCGCGGCACCCGGCTGATCCCGATCGACGAGTTCTACACCGGCGTCAAGCGCAACGCGCTCCAGCCCGACGAGCTGATCCGCGCCGTCCACATCAAGAAGGCCGACGGCCCGCAGCAGTACTCGAAGGTCGGCACCCGCAACGCTATGGTCATCGCCGTGTGCGCCTTCGGCCTCGCGCTGCACCCCGGGACCCGCACGGTCCGCACCGGCATCGGCTCGGCCGCGCCGACCCCGGTCCGGGCGAAGGCCGCCGAGGAGTTCCTGAACGCGGCGCTCGAAGAGGGCGGCTTCTGGGACAACGGAAAGATCATCACCCCGTCGGTCGCCAAGCAGTTCGCGGACCTGTGCTCCGCCGCCTGCAACCCGATCGACGACGTCCGGGGCACCGCGAGCTACCGCCGCCACGCGGTCGGCATCATGGCCCGCCGCACGCTGACCTGGACCTGGGAGTCGTACCGCGGCACCGCCGCCCACACGGAGGGAGTCGCCTGATGCGCGTCAACTTCACTGTCAACGGACGTCCGCAGGAAGCCGACGACGTGTGGGAGGGCGAGTCCCTGCTGTACGTGCTGCGCGAGCGGCTCGGGCTTCCGGGGTCGAAGAACGCCTGTGAGCAGGGGGAGTGCGGCTCGTGCACGGTCCGGCTCGACGGGGTTCCCGTGTGCTCGTGTCTGGTGGCGGCGGGGCAGGTGGAAGGCCGTGAGGTCGTGACCGTCGAGGGGCTGGCCGACTACGCCAAGCAGCGCTCGTGCGGGCACCGGGCTCCCGAGGGCCAGGACTCGCAGACCGGCGAGGGCACCGAACTCGCCCCGATCCAGCAGGCGTTCATCGACGCCGGCGCCGTCCAGTGCGGCTTCTGCACCCCGGGCCTGCTGGTCGCCGCCGACGAGATGCTGGAGCGCAACCCCAACCCCAGCGACGCGGACATCCGCGAGGCGCTGTCGGGCAACCTGTGCCGCTGCACGGGCTACGAGAAGATCATGGACGCGGTCCGCCTGGCGGCCGCCCGGCAGGGAGAGGCGGTCTGACCGTGCCCTCCCCCACTTTCGACTTCGCTCAAGCGGGCGGTGCCCCCATCGGCGCTCCCATCGGCACTCCCACCAAGGTCACCCAGGGTTCCCAGACCAAGGGCGGCATCGGCGAGTCCACGCTCCGCCCGGACGGCACCCTCAAGGTCACCGGCGAGTTCGCGTACTCGTCCGACATGTGGCACGAGGACATGCTCTGGGGCCAGATCCTCCGCTCCACCGTCGCGCACGCCGAGATCGTCTCGATCGACACCGGCGAGGCGCTGAAGACCCCGGGCGTCTACGCCGTCATGACGTACGACGACCTGCCGGCCGCGATGAAGAACTACGGCCTGGAGATCCAGGACACCCCGGTCCTCGCGCACGGCAAGGTACGCCACCACGGCGAGCCCGTCGCGATCGTCGCCGCCGACCACCCGGAGACCGCCCGCCGCGCCGCCGCCAAGATCAAGGTCGAGTACCGCGAGCTGCCCGTCATCACCGACGAGGCCTCCGCGACCGCGCCGGACGCGATCCTGGTCCACGAGGGCCGCGACGACCACCACATCGGGCACGTCCCGCACCCGAACATCGTGCACCGCCAGCCGATCATCCGCGGCGACGTGACGGAGGCCCGCAAGCGGGCCGACGTGATCGTCGAGGGCGAGTACACCTTCGGCATGCAGGACCAGGCCTTCCTCGGCCCCGAGTCCGGCCTCGCGGTGCCCGAGGAGGACGGCGGCGTCCACCTCTACATCGCCACCCAGTGGCTCCACTCCGACCTGCGCCAGATCGCGCCCGTCCTCGGCCTGCCCGAGGAGAAGGTGCGGATGACGCTGGCCGGCGTCGGCGGCGCGTTCGGCGGCCGCGAGGACCTGTCGATGCAGATCCACGCCTGCCTGCTCGCGATGCGCACGGGCAAGCCCGTCAAGATCGTCTACAACCGCTTCGAGTCCTTCTTCGGGCACGTCCACCGCCACCCCGCCAAGCTCTACTACGAGCACGGGGCCACGAAGGACGGCAAGCTCACGCACATGAAGTGCCGGATCGTCCTGGACGGCGGCGCGTACGCCTCCGCCTCCCCGGCCGTCGTCGGCAACGCCTCCTCCCTGTCCGTCGGCCCGTACGTCATCGACGACGTGGACATCGAGGCCATCGCCCTCTACACCAACAACCCGCCCTGCGGCGCGATGCGCGGCTTCGGCGCGGTCCAGGCGTGCTTCGCCTACGAGGCGCAGATGGACAAGCTGGCCAAGAAGCTGGGCATGGACCCGGTGGAGTTCCGGCAGCTGAACGCCATGGAGCAGGGCACGATCATGCCCACCGGGCAGCCGGTCGACTCGCCGGCCCCGGTCGCCGAACTCCTGCGCCGCGTCAAGTCGATGCCGCTCCCGCCGGAGCGCCAGTGGGAGTCCAGCGAGGGCGCGGACGTACGGCAGCTGCCCGGCGGTCTGTCCAACACCACCCACGGCGAAGGCGTCGTACGCGGCATCGGCTACGCGGTCGGCATCAAGAACGTCGGCTTCTCCGAGGGCTTCGACGACTACTCGACCGCCAAGGTGCGCATGGAGGTCGTCGGCGGCGAGGCCGTCGCGACCGTGCACACCGCGATGGCGGAGGTCGGCCAGGGCGGTGTCACCGTCCACGCGCAGATCGCCCGCACCGAGCTGGGCGTCTCGCAGGTCACCATCCACCCCGCCGACACCCAGGTGGGCAGCGCCGGTTCGACGTCCGCCTCGCGTCAGACGTACGTCACCGGTGGCGCCGTGAAGAACGCCTGCGAGCTCGTCCGCGAGCAGGTGCTGGAGATCGGCCGGCGCAAGTTCGGCACGTACCACCCCGCCTGGGCCACCGCCGAGCTGCTCCTGGAGGGCGGCAAGGTCGTCACCGACGGCGGCGAGGTCCTCGCCGACCTGGCGGACGTGCTGGAGGGCGAGGTCGTCGAGCTGGAGCGGGAGTGGAGGCACCGCCCGACCGAGGCCTTCGACCTGCGCACCGGGCAGGGCAACGGCCATGTCCAGTACTCCTTCGCCGCGCACCGCGCCGTCGTCGAGGTCGACACCGAGCTAGGCCTGGTCAAGGTGATCGAGCTGGCCTGCGCCCAGGACGTCGGCAAGGCGCTCAACCCGCTCTCCGTCCTAGGCCAGATCCAGGGCGGCACCCTCCAGGGGATGGGCATCGCGGTGATGGAGGAGATCATCGTCGACCCCAAGACCGCCAAGGTCAGGAACCCGTCCTTCACGGACTACCTGCTCCCGACCATCCTCGACACGCCGATCATCCCGGTCGACGTCCTCGAACTCGCCGACGAGCACGCCCCGTACGGGCTGCGCGGCATCGGCGAGGCACCCACCCTGTCCTCAACTCCCGCCGTCCTCGCGGCGATCCGCGAAGCGACGGGTCTTGAGCTGAACAGGACGCCGGTCCGCCCGGAGCACCTCACGGGCAAGGCGTAACCAAGTCCCTCCGGGCGGCACGGGGAACGTCACACTTCGACGTGCCGTCCGGAGCAGCCAGTTCGTTCGTCTCGGGCCGTCCCCCGGGTCGTGCGGCCGAAGCACCTTCCCAAATCCCGCACCGCTCGACGCAGTTCGCGGGTGCCCCTTTGAACCTTGGGAGTAGGCCCACATGACCCAGCAGTCACTGGAGCCGCAGACCGTCTCGGAGGAAGCGGGTACGGGCAGCCGTATCCCCGCCGGACGTTCGTGGCTCGACCGGTACTTCCACATATCCCGGCGAGGATCCACGGTCGCGCGCGAGGTGCGCGGCGGCGTCACCACCTTCATGGCGATGGCGTACATCCTCCTGCTCAACCCCCTGATCCTGTCCGGCAAGGACGCGGCCGGGGACACGCTCGGACAGAAGGCCCTCATCACCGCGACCGCGTTCGCCGCGGCCTTCACCACGCTGCTCATGGGCTTCTTCGGCAAGGTGCCCCTCGCGCTCGCCGCCGGCCTCTCCGTCTCCGGCGTGCTTTCCTCGCAGGTCGCCCCGCAGATGACCTGGCCGCAGGCCATGGGCATGTGCGTGATGTACGGCGTGGTCATCATGCTGCTGGTCGTCACCGGCCTGCGTGAGATGATCATGAACGCGATCCCGCTCGCCCTCAAGCACGGCATCACCATGGGCATCGGCCTGTTCATCGCCCTCATCGGCTTCTACAAGTCCGGCTTCGTGCACCAGGGCAAGGCCACCCCGGTCACCCTCGGTCCGGCGGGCGAACTCGCCGGCTGGCCGGTCCTGTTGTTCGCCGGCACCCTGCTGCTGATCTTCATGCTGCAGGCCCGCAACTTCCCCGGCGCCATCCTCATCGGCATCGTCAGCGGCACGGTCGTCGCCGCGATCCTGAACGCCGCCGGTGCCATCGACCCCAGGCAGTGGGCGAGCGGCGCCCCCGAGCTGCACGGCAGCGCGGTCTCCATGCCCGACTTCTCGCTCATGGGCGACGTCGAGTTCGGCGGCTGGGGCAAGGTCGGCGCGATGACGGTCGGCATGATCGTCTTCACCCTGGTGCTCGCCGGGTTCTTCGACGCGATGGCCACCATCATCGGCGTCGGCACCGAAGCCAAGCTGGCCGACGACAAGGGACGGATGCCGGGCCTGTCCAAGGCCCTGTTCATCGACGGCGCGGGCGGCGCGATCGGCGGTGTGGCCGGCGGCTCCGGCCAGACCGTCTTCATCGAGTCCGCGACCGGCGTCGGCGAGGGCGCCCGTACCGGACTCGCCTCGGTGGTCACCGGCCTGTTCTTCGCGGCCTGCCTCTTCTTCACCCCGCTCACCGCGATCGTCCCGCAGGAGGTCGCCTCCGCCGCCCTGGTGGTCATCGGCTCGATGATGCTGATGAACGCCCGGCACGTGGACTGGGCCGACCGCGCCACCGCGGTCCCGGTCTTCCTGACCGTGGTCCTGATGCCCTTCACCTACAGCATCACCGCCGGTGTCGCCGCGGGCGTCATCTCCTGCACCGCCATCAAGACCGCCCAGGGCAAGGCCCGGGAGATCGGCGCCTTCATGTGGGGCCTGACAGTGATCTTCCTGGTCTATTTCGCCCTCAACCCCATTGAGAGCTGGCTGGGCGTGCACTAGGCGCACGCTCAAGTACCCTCCCCGCAACCGCTGTTAAGGAGACCGAGAGATGCTGGACATCGCCGAGGAGCTGAACCGGTGGGTCGAGCAGGGACGCGACTTCGCCGTCGCCACCGTGGTGGCCGTCGGCGGCAGCGCCCCGCGCCAGCCGGGCGCCGCCCTCGCGGTGGACGCCGACGGCACCGCGATCGGCTCGGTCTCCGGCGGCTGCGTGGAGGGCGCCGTGTACGAGCTGTGCCGGCAGGCCCTCGCGGACGGCGAAACCGTCCTGGAGCGCTTCGGCTACAGCGACGAGGACGCCTTCGCCGTCGGTCTGACCTGCGGCGGCATCATCGACATCCTCGTCACCCCGGTACGGGCCGCGGACCCGGCCCGCCCGGTGCTCGCGTCCGCGCTGTCCGCCGCCGCGCGTGGGGAGGCGGCGGCGGTGGCGCGGATCGTCTCGGGACCGGCCGAACTCCTCGGCCGCGCCCTGCTGGTGAGCCCCGAGGGTTCGTACGACGGCTCGTACGAGGGCGGCTTCGGCGCGCATCCGGAGCTGGACCGCACGGTCGCCGCCGAGGCGTCCGCCTTCCTGGACGCGGGCCGCACCGGCACCCTGGAGATCGGAGAGCAGGGCTCTCGTTGCGGAGCACCGCTCACTGTTCTGGTCGAGTCCTCCGTCCCGCCGCCCCGGATGATCGTCTTCGGCGCGATCGACTTCGCCTCGGCGCTGGTCCGGATCGGCAAGTTCCTCGGCTACCACGTGACGGTGTGCGACGCCCGCCCGGTGTTCGCCACGCGGACCCGCTTCCCGGAGGCCGACGAGATCGTCGTCGAGTGGCCCCACCAGTACCTGGAGCGCACGCAGGTCGACGGCCGGACCGTCCTGTGCGTCCTCACCCACGACGCCAAGTTCGACGTGCCCCTGCTTCAGCTGGCGCTGCGCCTGCCGGTCGCGTACGTCGGCGCGATGGGCTCCCGCCGCACCCACCTGGAGCGCAACGAACGCCTGCGCGAAGTCGGCGTCACCGAACTGGAGTTGGCCCGCCTGCGCTCCCCGATCGGCCTCGACCTCGGCGCCCGTACGCCCGAGGAGACGGCCCTGTCGATCGCCTCGGAGATCGTCGCGGGCCGGCGCGGCGGCAGCGGCGTCTCGCTCACCGGCGCACACACCCCGATCCACCACGACCCGACGTCACTGCCGGCCCGGCGGATCGGATCGGTGGCCTGACGCCGCCTCGGCGCGGCGGCCCGGGCTCCTTCACCGGCCGTCGGCCGTGCTGTCAGGGCGCCTCCGGCGGTAACGTGGCCGCGAACGTGCCCAGTTCCGCGAGCCGTTCGAGGAAGGGCCGGGCCGGGAACGCCTCGGCCGCGCTCAACACCCCCGACTTTCCCGGTCCTTCGCCGCGCGCCAGCCGTACCGCCGCCTCCACCGAGGCCACCGCGCCCGCCCTCCAGATGTCCCGCCCGCGCACGTGCGCGTTGCGCCCGCCCCCGCCGGCCGCCGTCACCTGGACCGCGACCGTGAACTCGGTGCGGGCCCGCTCCTCGGGGCTCGCGTCGACGCTCGTGAAGATCTGCTCCTCCTCGAAGGTCGAGGCGGTGAGCTGGACCTCGACCGTGCGGGCGGGGACGTGCCGGGGGATGGTGACGACCTCGCCCGAGGGGAACGGGACGATCGTCGTGCGCGGGCCCACCGGGGGCGGGAAGGGGAACACCGCGTTGCGGATCTCCACCGGCCCGACGACCTGGGCGCCGTCGCGGAAGCCGATCCGGTCGATCTCCCCGATCAGCAGGTTCGCGGTGTTCACCGCGCCCTGGGTCATCCGCCAGCCGGTGACCGCGTAGCCGACGGTGACCTTGTCCACGTCGGGCAGGCCGGAGGCGGCGACGGCCGCGAGAAGGTCGCCGAGGCCGCCGTAGAAGCTCATCTGGGGGATCAGGACGGCGCCGGTGCGCTCCGCGGTGGCCTGGAGGTCGTCGAGGAGGTGTTTGACCGGGTGGGGCTCGATCGCGTGGTCGACGTAGGCCGTGCCGGTCTCGGCCGCGGCGGTGGCCACCGGCTCGGCGGTGTGCGTGAACGGGCCCGCGCAGTGGATGATCACGTCCGCGCTCTCGGCGAGCGCGCGCAGCGCGGGGCGGTCGTCGACCGGCGCGGGGTGGACGCGGAGGCGCTCGCCGACCAGCTCGTCCGCGAGGGCGCGCAGCGCCTGCTCGTTGCGGCCCGCGAGGATCAACTCCTCGCCGCGGGAGAGGAGTTCGGTCGCGACCAGGCGCCCGGTGTGTCCGCCTGCGCCGTAGACCGCGAAGAGAGGTGTGTTCCGGGACTCGTGGTGCGATGCCTGTGCCGTCATGGCTCGGCTCACTTCCATACCGAGGGTATGTAACCGGATCGGCTAAGTTACGTACCCCCGGTATGCCTGTCAAGGGAGTTGAAGAGCCACATGGTCCGGCGCACCCAGGCCGAGCGCTCCGGCGCCACCACCGCCCAACTGGTGGAGGCGGCGGGGGAGTTGTTCGGGCGGAACGGCTACGCGAGCGCGTCCCTGGACGCGGTCGCGGCGGCGGCCGGAGTCACCAAGGGCGCCGCGTACCACCACTTCCCGGCCGGCAAGACGGCCCTGTTCAGGGCGGTCTTCGTACGTCACCAGGAACGCCTCGCCGATGCCCTGACGGAGGCCGGCGCCGCCGCACCCGACCCGCGCGCCGCGCTGCTGGCCGGCGCCCGCACCTTCCTGGAGCACTGCCTCGACCCCGCCTTCCGGCGGATCGTCCTGCTGGACGGGCCGTCCGTCCTCGGCTGGGAGGAGGTCCGCGAGATCGAGTACGGCCATGCGCTGCGCGTCCTGCGCGCCGCGATGGAGGACGCGGTACGCGCCGAGGGCGGCACCCCGGACACCGCCCTCACCGCCCGCTGCCAGCTGGTCTTCGGCGCCCTGTGCGAGGCCGGCATGCTGCTGGCCCGAGCGGAGGACCCGGAGGCGGTGCTGCCGGTGGTGGTGAGGGAGGCGGGGCGATTGCTGGGGGCTTGAGACCCCGGGGTCGAGGGGTGGGCTCCCCGGTGCCGGGGGCCTGAACTGCCCTGTGTGCTCAGGGCATGCGGAGCAGTCGGTTCGCCGCTCTGCCGAACACGTACACCGCCGCGCTCCGCAGCAGCGGGTCGAAGAGCCTCGGCAGCCACCGCACCGCCAGCTCCTCGCGCCAGACCACCCGGCTGCGGCCGCCGGGGCCGGGCCGCACCTCGATCTCGGCCCAGCCCGTCACCACCCGCCCGCGCTTCTCCAGCCGGCACAGCCCGGGCTCGTCCTCCGTCGGCGGCCGCCACACCGTGACCTCCATCGGGTCCTCGAAGGAGAGCGGGCCGAGCCCCGAGCGGGTCACGACGAGCGTGCCCACGCCGGCCGGCGGGGGAGTGGCGACCGTGACGCGGGTGAGCGGGACCACCTCGCCGTGCCGGGGCCACTCCGTGAGGCGGCGCCAGGCCTCGGGGAGGGGGAGCGGCACCGTGCGTTCGAGGAGGAAGTTGACCACGTAACGAATCGTAGGGAATTCCGGCTGTTCAGCGGGCTGTTCACCGACGTGTCACGCACTTGGCCCAGCGCTGTCATCGGCGGAAGGCGTAGACAGGACGGTGCGGGTGGAATGGCGCAAGGCCGGGGTGACATAAGTGCCATCCCGTTACGATTCCTGCCATGGGTGGGCAATCCGCCTGCCCCCGGGGGAAGTTGGACGTCATGCCGCTCAAGGCCTACGGCGTGCTCATCACGCGCGCGGTCGACACCCGGCGCGAGGGCGCCAAGGACACACCGCACTACCAGATCCACCTCACGGACGACTCAGGCACCCACTACCGGGCCGCCGTCAACGTCCTCTCCCAGGAGCGGCCCTCCGAGCTGCTCTACCTGGTCGACGAGGACTTCGGGCACCCCCTGACGGCCCGCCTCGAAGGCCTGCCGAGCGGCTGGAACACGCTGCCGCCCGGGCCCGGCGGACCCAACCTCGACTTCGTCCGCGGCAACCTCTTCGACCCGGCGAAGCTGCGCACCCTGCCGCCGGACCGCTCCGGGCCGGACAACGACCTGGCCGACGTCCTCGACCACTACGTACGGCGTGCGGTCGCGGACCAGGAGGCGCGGCTGTACGTCTTCGGCGAGCGGTTCGGGCCCGAACCCACCGTCAAGGACAAGGTGTTCGGCTTCCTGCCCGGCAACGGCGTGCACGACATCCACATGAACCAGGGCAACAGCCCGAAGTTCCACGGCGACGACGGAGTGTGGCAGGACGGCGGGATCCTGCTGCACTTCCCCGCCGACGGCCGCTGGGTCGGCATCTTCCTCGCCTTCCAGAGCCAGTCCTGGCACACCGACGACGCCACCGGGCACGCCCTCGGCAACGTCGAGCCCGGCAAGCCCGAACCGGGCACCCAGCCGGTCCGGATCGTCGCGGCGCTCGTGAACGCGCCCGGCCCGGCGCCCGAGGCGGAGACGGTCACCCTGATCAACGCCTCGCCGACCGCCGTCGACCTCACCGGCTGGCGGATCGTGGACCGCATCGGCCAGTCCTCCGCCGTGACCCCGGCGGGCCCGCTCGCCCCGGGTGCCTGCCTGACCGTGCCACTCGCGGGCGGCGCCCAACTCGGCAACCGCGGCGGCGAGATCACCCTCCTCGACAAGTCGGGCCTGAAGGTGCACGGCGTCTCGTACACCGCGGAGCAGGCTGCCCGGGAGGGATGGTCGGTGGTGTTCTGACGGAGTCGGCGGGACACCTACCGCACCCGCACACCCGTACGGCACCATGAGCGCGACCGCACCACCGTCGGCGGAGGGTGTCCCGTGGACCGTCAACTGCTGGGCAGGCGCGACGAGTTGCAGCGCGATCCGTATCCGCACTACGAGCGCGCCCGGCAGGCCGAGGGGCTCACGTTCGTCGAGGAGCTCGACGCCTGGCTGGTCGCCCGGGACGCCGACGTACGCGAAGTCCTGCGCCGGCCGCAGGAGTTCTCCTCGGCGAACGCCCTGATCCCCGACGTCATGCCCGCGCCCGCCGCCCTCGCCGTCCTCGGCGGCGGGTTCGGCGGGCGGCCGGTCGTCGTCACCGCCGACGGCTCCCAGCACCAGCGGTTACGGGCGCCGATCGTCCGCGGACTGTCGCCGGCGCGCGTCGCGGCCGTGCTGCCGTACGCCGCCGAGCGGGTCGCCGCCCTGGTCGACGGCTTCGTCAAGGACGGCCGGGTCGAGTTGATGTCGGCGTACGCCGGGAAGCTCCCCGGCGAGGTCATCGGCCGCATCGTCGGCCTCGACCCGGCCGACGTACCCGCCGTCGTGCACGGCGGCAACCGCGCCGAGGAGCTGCTGTTCCGGCCGCTGCCGGAGGAGGAGCAGGTCGCCGCGGCCGAGGACGCGGTCGCGATGCAGGTCATCCTGGAGCGGTACGTGCGCGAGCGGTACGCCGATCCGCGCGACGACCTGTGCACCGAGCTGGTCAGGTCGGTGGTCGGAGAGGAAGACGGTGAACTGACCCTGGAGCACCGGCACGAACTCGTCGCGCACCTCCAGAACCTGCTGCTCGCCGGGCACCTGACCACCACCGCGCTGATCGGTACGACCGTGCTGCACCTGCTCCGGCACCCCCGCCAGTGGGAGCTGCTGTGCGCCGAGCCGGAGCGGATCCCGGCGGCCGTCGAGGAGGCCGCCCGCTACGACAGCGCCCTGCAGGGTTTCCGCCGGGTCACCACGGGCCCGGTCACCCTGGCCGGCACCGAACTCCCGCCCGGCGCAAGCCTGTTCCTCGCCTTCGGCGGCGCCAACCGCGACGGCTCACGGCACCCGCGCCCCGACGAGTTCGACATCACCCGCACCCCCGAACGCCACCTCGCCTTCGGCCTCGGTGCGCACGGCTGCCCCGGCTCCCAGCTGGCCCGCGAACAACTCCGCCTCACCCTGGAGGAGTTGACCCGCCGACTCCCGGGCCTGCGGCTCGCGGACGACCACCCGGTCACCATGCGCCCGACGCTGATCCACCGCTCCCCGGAGACCTTGAATCTGACCTGGTGACCTCCGCTCCCCGGCCCAGCGGCTGCTCCGTCCAGATGACCTTGCCGTCGGTCGTGTAGCGGGTGCCCCAGCGTTCGGCGAACTGGGCGACCAGGAACAGGCCCCGGCCGCCCTCGTCCGTGCCGGCCGCGCGGCGCAGATGCGGGGCGGTGCTGCTGCCGTCGGAGACCTCGCAGATCAGGGCGCGGTCGCGGATCAGCCGGACCCGGACCGGGCCGTTCGCGTGCCGGATGGCGTTGGTGACCAGCTCGCTGAGGATCAGCTCGGTGGTGAAGGCCTCGTCCGTGAGCCCCCATGCGGCCAGCGTGCGGACGGCCGCCGCGCGCACCCGGCCGACCTCGGCCGCATCGGTCGGCACGTCCCAGGTGGCGCTGCGGTCCGCACCGAGCCGGAGCGTGCGGGCCACGACCAGCGCGATGTCGTCGCGGGGCCGCTCGGGCACCAGGGCCGCGAGCACCGCCCGGCAGGTCGCCTCCGGGCTGCGGCCCCTGTGCGCGAGCGCGCCGCGCAGCAGTTCGAGACCCTCGTCGATGTCCCGGCCGTCTTCCTCGACCAGCCCGTCGGTGTACAGCACCAGTCCGCTGCCCTCGGCCAGCCGCAGCTCGGTCGCCTCGAAGGGCAGGCTGCCGCCCAGGCCCAGTGGGGGCCCGCCGGGAATCGCCGGGAACTGCACACTGCCGTCGGGGTGGACCAGGGCGGGTTCGAGGTGGCCGGCGCGGGAGAGGGTGCACCGGCCGGTGCCGGGGTCGTAGACGGCGTACAGGCAGGTGGCTCCGGTGACCGGCGCGGCCGTCTCGTCGTCGCTCTCGTCCTGGTCGATGCGGGCGACCAACTCGTCGAGCCGCCACAGGAGTTCGTCGGGCGGCAGGTCCAGGGAGGAGAAGTTGTGCACGGCGGTGCGCAGCCGGCCCATGGTCGCCGCCGCGTGCAGCCCGTGCGCGACGACGTCCCCGACCACCAGCGCCACCCGTGCACCGGGCAGCGGGATCACGTCGAACCAGTCGCCGCCGACCCCGCCCTGCGCCGCCTGCGCGGGCAGATACCGGTAGGCCACGTCCAGGGCGCTCTGCTCGGGCAGCGCTCGCGGCAGCAGGCTGCGCTGCAGCGTGGTGGCCATGGTGTGCTCGCGGGTGTAGCGGCGGGCGTTGTCGATGCTGACGGCTGCGCGCGCGACCAGTTCCTCGGCGAGGGAGACGTCCTCGCGCTGGAAGGGCGTGGGCTCGTCGGCGCGCCAGAAGGTGGCCACGCCCATGACGACCCCGCGGGCCGGCAGCGGCACCGCGATCATCGAGTGGATCCCGAACTGGACGAGTTTGCGCGCCCGTTCGGGGTCCTGTGTCTGCCAGCCGGAGTAGGCGCCCATGTCCGCCTCCAGCACGCTCTCGCCGGCCGTGTAGCCGGAGGCCTGCGGGGTGGCCGGCACGAAGTGGATCAGCCGGCCGGCCGGGTAGAACGGGCTGCCCTCCCGCACCCCCCGGAACGCCACCCGCCGCATGTCCGTGGCGTCCTCCCGCGGCTCCTCGCCCCGCAGCACCGGATCCGCCAGGTCCACGGTGACGAAGTCGGCGAACCGCGGCACGGCGAAGTCGGCCAGCTCCTGGCAGGTCAGCCGCACGTCGAGCCGGGTGCCGATCTCCAGACCGGCGTCGTACAGCAGCTTCAGCCGCTCCTGCGCCATGTCCGCCCGGCCGGTGAGGGCCTCCAGCTCGGTGGTGTCCCGCAGGGTGGCGACGCTGCCGGACGGGCCGCCGTCCACGTCGGTCGCCCGCTGGCTGACGGCGAGCAGCCGGCCGCGCGCCAGGTGCACCTCGTCGGTGGCGTTGCGCCCCGAGGCGAACAGCCGCGCCAGGTCCGGGGTGATGCCCAGGTCGAGGACGGGCCGCCCCTCCGCGTCCGGGCCCAGGCCCAGCAGCCGGCGTGCCTCGTCGTTGGCCAGCGCGAGGCGGCCCTCGCCGTCGAGGATCAGCACGCCCTCCCGCACGGCGTGCAGGACGGCGTCGTGATGGTCGTACATCCGTGTCATCTCGGCGGGCTCCAGTCCGCGTGTCTGGTTCCGCAGCCGCCTGCTGACCAGGGCCGTTCCGGCGGTGGCGACGGCCAGGGCGGCGAGTGCCGAGAAGGCGAGCACGGGCAGCTGGTGCTCGATCGCGCCGCGCACGCTCGCGAGGGTCACCCCGGCCGCGACGAGCCCGACGATCTGGCCGTCCGACCCGGTCACCGGGACCACGGCCCGCACCGACGGGCCCAGCGTGCCCTGGAAGGTCTCCCGTACGACCCCGCCCGCCGCGGCCGCGTCGATGGTGCCGACGTAGTGCTTGCCGATCTGTGCCGGGTTCGGGTGGGTGTAGTGGACACCGTCCTTGGTCATCACGACCACGAAGTCCACGCCGGACGCCTTGCGGACCGCCTCCGCGCGGGCCTGCAGCTCCGTGGAGGGATCGGGGCGCGCCAGGGCCTCGGAGATGCCCGGCGCGTTCGCGAAGGTCTGGGCGACCGCGAGGGACCGGTCGCGGGCTTCACGCTCGCTGTCGGCACCCACCTGCAGCAGCACGGCGACCACCGCGGCGACGACCAGGAGCACCACGATCGCCGCCTGGAGCACGAAGACCTGTCGGGCCAGCGTGCGTGCGCTCAGCGCGGAGCGCAGGCGGCCGCGGAATCCGGCCATGTCTCATTTTCACACCGTTCAGCGGGGCAGGCACCGCAAACGGGGCTTCCGCCCCCGCCCCGGCGACGTGCGGGGCGCGCGACCAGGCCGGATCATGGATTTCCAGCCCCGGGCGCGGGCCCGGCCCTGGCGCGTGAGCACCGGCTGCTGCGGCAGATCGTGGAGGGCGGCGCGGCCTGTCTTGCCGTGCTCGACACCCGTCACCCGCCCCGGCCTCCCCGGCGGCACCCTCGACGAGATCCTGGCCCACGTCACCACTGGACCGACCCACGACGGCATCGCCGTCCTGGCCGCCCGGCCACGCATCCTCTGACCGCGCCGCCCCCTGCCATCATGTGCCCATGCACCGGCCGCCGCCCCGCCTGCCCGCCCCCGAGTGGTTCACGGCCGACGACTCGGCGCTGAACGTCGCGCTCGTGTACCCGATGCGGGGGCCCGCCGGAATCTTCGGCCCCACCTGCGAGTCCTGCGCCCGGCTCGCCGCCGAGGAGGTCAACAAGGCGGGCGGGGTGCTCGGGCGCGAGCTCCGGCTGGTCGAGGTCGACGGCGGCGCGGCGCCCGCCGAAGTCGCCGGGCAGGTCGCGGCGCTGGTGGAGACGGGAGTGGTGCAGGGCGTCACCGGCTGGCACATCTCGTCCGTACGGCAGGCGCTCGCACCGCGGATCGCGCACCGGGTGCCGTACGTCTACACGGCCCTGTACGAGGGCGGCGAGAACACCGAGGGCGTCTACCTGACCAGCGAGACCCCGGCCTGGCAGCTCCTGCCCGCCATGCGGCTGCTGGCCGAGGCCCGGGGCGTGCGGCGCTGGTTCGTCGTCGGCAACGACTACGTGTGGCCCAGGCGCACCGCCCGCGCGGCCCGCCGTTACGTCCGCGAGTGCCGGGGCCGGGTCTGCGGCGAGGCCTATCTCCCGCTGGGCACCGAGGAGTTCGGCGAGGTGATGCGCCGCATCGAGCGCGCGGACGCCGACGCCGTGCTCATGCTGCTGGTCGGCAGCGACGCCGTCCGCTTCAACCGCGCCTTCGCCGCCGCGGGCCTCGACCAGCGCTGCCTCAGGCTCAGCACCCTCATGGACGAGAACATGCTGCTGGCCAGCGGCCCCGAGGCCACCGCCGACCTGTTCAGCACGGCCGGCTTCTTCACCTCGCTCGCCGACCGCAACAGCATGGACTTCCACGGCAGTTACGCCGACCGGTACGGCCCCGACGCGCCCGTACCCGGCAGCCTCGGCGAGTCCTGCTACGAGGGTGTGCTGCTGCTCGCCGCGCTCATCGAACGGGCCCGCACACTCGACGTGTCCGCGATCGACGCGGCCGCCGCGAACGTCTCCTACGAAGGCCCGCGCGGACTGATCGGCCTCGACGGCCGGCACGCCCGCCAGCGGATCTACCTCGCCCAGGCCGACGGCCTCGACTTCACCGTCCTCGCCCAACTCCGTTCCCCGTACGACCTGTTGTGAGCGTGCCCGCGCCGCCGTCCAGCGTCTCGGCGAGCCGCTCCAGCAGCATCCGCAGCTGCTCGCCGTCCTCCGGGCCGAGCAGCGGCGCCAGCTCCGCGCGCACCCGGCGGTCGATCCGCTGCCAGAACTCCTGGCCGCGCGGCGTGAGTTGGGCGAGCACGCGGCGACGGTCGACCGGATCGGTGCGCCGGTAGACCCAGTTCTGGTCGACCAGGCGGTCCATCAGCTTGGTCAGACTCGGCGGCGGCAGGAAGGCGCAGTCGGCGATCGCCGTCATGTTGTGCCCCTGGCCGTCCGAGAGCAGCGCCAGCACCCGCCACTCCTCCACCGAGCAGCCGAACTCCGCCAGCACCTGCTCCACCCGGCGGGCGGACAGGCGCTCGGCCCGGGTGAGCAGCAGGAGCAGTTCCTGGAGCCGGTTCGCCATCGCACTCCTCGCAACAACGGGTCCACGGTGGGGTGTTCGACAGCGTACCCGCGATCACGCCGAGCCGTAATAAATGCTTCCTGGAGAAAGTATCGCAACGGTTCATCAATGGCCGTGAAACGCGGGGGAAACAGGCCCGGCGCAGTCTGTGGTCCGCGCTTCCGCAGCTCAACGGCCGCCTGTGCGGCCGGATTTGCCCTTCCGAATTCACGATCCCTTTTCATTCTGCCTTCGGGCAAGGAGGTATTCGCATGTCCGGGCTCAGTATCAGCCGACGCGGTCTTCTGTACGGTGCCTCCGCCTTCGGCGCGTCCGCGGCGCTCACCGCGTGCGGCGCCAAGACCGGCACCGACAGCTCGTCCGACGCCGGCGCCAAGGCGGACACCTCCGGCAGCACCGTGAAGGTGGGTCTGCTGAACTCGCTCTCGGGGACCATGGCGATCAGCGAAGTCACCGTCCACAACTCGCTGTTGCTCGCCGTGAAGGAGATCAACGCGTCCGGCGGCGTGCTGGGCAAGAAGCTCAAGCCCATCAGCCAGGACGGCGCCTCCGACTGGCCGACCTTCGCCGAGAAGGCCGAGGGCCTGATCAAGGACGACAAGGTCGTCGCCACCTTCGGCTGCTGGACCTCCGCCAGCCGCAAGGCCGTCAAGCCGGTCTTCGAGCGCTACAAGTCGCTGCTGTTCTACCCGGTGCAGTACGAGGGCCTGGAGGAGTCGCCGTACATCTTCTACATCGGCGCCACCACCAACCAGCAGATCGTGCCCGCCCTCGACTACCTCAAGAAGCAGGGCCTGACCCGCCTCTACCTGGTCGGCAGCGACTACGTCTTCCCGCGCACCGCCAACAAGATCATCAAGGCGTACGCGGAGGCCAAGGGCATGAAGGTGGTCGGCGAGGACTACGCGCCGCTCGGCTCCACGGAGTTCAGCACGATCGTCAACAAGGTGAAGGGCGCGGGCGCCGACGCCGTGTTCAACACCCTCAACGGCGACAGCAACGTGGCCTTCTTCAAGGAGTACAAGTCCGCGGGCCTCACGGCCAAGAGCCTGCCGGTGCTCTCCGTCTCCATCGCGGAGGAGGAGGTCAAGAGCATCGGAACGCAGTACCTGGAAGGCCAGTTGACCGCCTGGAACTACTACGAGACCACCCCGGGCGCGGCCAACAAGAAGTTCGTCGCCGCCTACCAGGCCGCCTACGGCAAGGACAAGCCGACCTCCGACCCGATGGAGGCCGCCTACATCTCCCTCTACCTCTGGAAGGAGATGGTCGAGAAGGCCGGCTCCTTCGACGTCGCCAAGGTGAAGGCGGCGAGCGACGGCATCACCTTCGACGCCCCCGAGGGCACGGTCACCGTCGACGGCGCCTCCCAGCACGTCTACAAGACCGCCCGGATCGGCAAGGTCGGCTCCGACGGCCTCATCGAGGAGGTCTGGAACTCGGGCAAGCCGATCAAGCCGGACCCGTACCTGAAGGGCTACTCCTGGGCCTCCGGCCTGTCCTGACCCCCCGTCACCCCACCGTCCCCTCCACCCGGAGCTTCTCGGAGCCGCTTCATGACGGTCGTCCTCAACCAGTCCTTCACCGGCATCAGCATCGGTGCCGTCCTGCTGCTCATCGCCCTCGGCCTGACCCTCACCTTCGGGCAGATGGGCGTGATCAACATGGCGCACGGTGAGTTCATCATGGCCGGTGCCTACACGACGTACGTCCTGCAGAAGTCCATCAGCAGCGCCGGCCTCTCCCTGCTCGTCGCCCTGCCGCTGGCCTTCCTGGTCGCGGGCGCCATGGGTGCGCTGCTCGAATGGCTGCTCATCCGCCGCCTGTACACCCGCCCGCTGGACACGCTGCTGGTCACCTGGGGCGTCTCGCTGATGCTCCAGCAGCTGGCCCGGGACGTCTTCGGCGCGCCGAACGTGCAGACCGCCGCGCCCGATCTGCTGACGGGCAACATCTCGGCCGGCGGTGTCACCTTCGCCAACAACCGTCTGTTCATCCTGGGGTTGGCCCTGCTCTGCGTCCTCGGGCTCACCCTCGTCCTGCGGTTCACCCCGCTCGGCCGCCGGATCCGGGCCGTCGTGCAGAACCGCGACCTCGCCGAGGTCTCCGGCATCGCGACCGGCCGCGTCGACCGGGTCACCTTCTTCATCGGCTCGGGCCTCGCGGGCGTGGCCGGTGTCGCGCTCACCCTGGTCGGCCCGATCGGCCCGACGATGGGCACCAACTACATCGTCGACGCCTTCCTGGTCGTGGTCGTCGGCGGCATCGGACAGCTCAGGGGCGCCGTCATCACGGCGTTCGCGCTCGGCGTCCTGCAGTCGGTCCTGGAGTACTCCACGACGGTCAGCGTCGCGAAGGTCGGCGTGCTCGTGGCGATCGTGGCCTTCCTCCAGTGGCGGCCCCAGGGCCTGTACACCCTGCGCACCCGGAGCCTGGCATGACGACGATCACCCAACGCTTCCGAGTCCCCGCGGCCTTCCTCCTCGGCGCGGTCCTGCTCCTCGGCCTCGCCCCCGTCGCGCTCTCCGACTTCCGCCTCTCCCTCCTCGCCAAGTACCTCTGCTACGCCATCGTCGCGGTCGGCGTCAGCCTCGCCTGGGGCCGCGGCGGCCTCATGGTCCTCGGCCAGGGCGTCTTCTTCGGCCTCGGCGGCTACGCGATGGCCATGCACCTCAAGCTCGCCGACGCGGCCGACACCGGCGAGAAACTCCCCGACTTCATGCAGCTGTACGGCACTTCGGACGCCCTGCCCTGGTGGTGGAAGCCGTTCGCCAACCCGGCCTTCGCGCTCGCCATGACCGTGCTGCTGCCGATGGCGGTCGCCGCGCTGCTCGGCTTCTTCGTCTTCCGCCGCCGGGTGAAGGGCGCCTACTTCGCGATCCTCAGCCAGGCCCTCGCGGCCGCCCTCTCCATCTGGCTGATCGGCCAGCAGGCCACCACCGGCGGCACGAACGGACTCACCGACATCCAGGGCTTCTTCGGCTACTCGCTGGACGACCCCGTCAACCAGCGGATGGTGTACTTCGTCATCGCCGCCGTACTGCTCCTGCTGATGGCCCTGGCCCGCCAGCTGTTCGTCAGCCGCTACGGCGAACTCCTGGTCGCCGTACGGGACTCGGAGGAGCGCGTGCGCTTCCTCGGGTACGACCCGGCGAACGTGAAGCTCGTCGCGTACGTAGTCGCCGCGGGCATGGCCGGACTGGCGGGCGCGCTGTTCGTGCCGGCCGTGGGGATCATCTCCCCGGCGCTGATCGGGATCGTGCCGTCCATCGGCTTCGTGATCGGCGCCGCGGTCGGCGGGCGGGCCTCGCTGGTCGGCGCGGTGCTCGGGGCGATCGCCGTGGCCTGGGCGCAGAGCACGCTGTCCGACGAGTTCCCGGCCGCGTGGACGTACCTCCAGGGCCTGCTGTTCGTGCTGGCGGTCGGCTTCCTGCCGGGCGGGCTGGCATCGCTGTGGACGGTCCTGCGCAGGCGTCGTGACCCGGCGACTCCCAAGGAGGAAGCGGTGGTTGTGATGGCGGGGGAGGCGGCATGAGCGGCGAGGGGCTCACCATCCGCGATCTGAAGGTCACCTTCGACGGGTTCACCGCGGTCGACGGCGTGGACCTCGACATCAGCCCCGGCGACCTGCGGTTCCTGATCGGGCCGAACGGCGCCGGGAAGACCACGCTGGTCGACGCCGTCACCGGTCTCGTCAGGGCGAGCGGGTCGGTGCGGTTCGGCGGGCAGGAACTGCTCGGCAGGCCGGTGCACCGGATCGCCCCGGCTCGGGATCGGGCGCACCTTCCAAACGGCCACGGTCTTCGAGGAGTTGACGGTCCTTCAGAACCTGGACATCGCGGCCGGTGCCGGACGCGGACCGCTCACCATGCTGCGGCGCCGCAAGTCCGTGCCGGAGCCGGTGACCAGGGCCCTGGAGACCACCGGCCTGACCGAGCTGCGCGACCGGCCTGCCGGGGTCCTCGCGCACGGGCAGAAGCAGTGGCTGGAGATCGGCATGCTGCTCGTGCAGGACGTACGACTGCTGCTGCTCGACGAGCCGGTGGCCGGCATGAGCCACGAGGAGCGCGAGGCCACCGGCGAACTGCTGCAACGCGTCGCCGAGGACCGCACGGTCGTCGTCATCGAGCACGACATGGACTTCATGCGCTCCTACGCCCGCAGCGTCAGCGTCCTGCACGCCGGCAAGGTCCTCAGCGAGGGCACCGTCGCCGAGGTGCAGGCCGACGCCAAGGTGCAGGAGGTCTACCTCGGCCGGGCCGCCGAGCCCGAACCCGCAGCCGTCCCCGTCCCCGAGGAGGCGTGAGCCCGATGCTGGAACTGACCGAGCTGCGGGCGGGATACGACCGTACGCCCGTCCTGCACGGCGTCACCGTGTCCGTGCCGAAGGACGGCGTCGCCGCCGTCCTCGGCCACAACGGCGCCGGGAAGAGCACCCTGCTGCGCACCGCCATGGGCCTGATCAAGCCCAAGGGCGGCACGATCCTGCTGGACGGCGAGGACATCACCCGGCTCGCCCCGCACCAGCGGGTCGCCCGCGGCATGGCCTACGTACCGCAGGGCCAGCAGTCCTTCCCGCACCTGACCACCGCCGAGAACCTCCAACTCGTCGCCGACGGACGAGCGGACGGCAAGGAGGCGATCGCCGAGGCGCTCGATCTCTTCCCCGTCCTGCGCGAACTCTCCGGCCGCCGGGCCGGGTTGCTCAGCGGCGGCCAGCGGCAGCAACTCGCCATCGCCCGCGCCCTGGTGACCCGGCCGCGGCTGCTGCTGCTCGACGAACCGACCGAGGGCATCCAGCCGTCGGTGGTCGCCGAGATCGAGGAGACCGTCCTCGCGCTGGCCCGGCGCGGCGGCCTGTCGGTCCTCCTCGTCGAGCAGCATGTCGGCTTCGCGATGCGCGCGGCCGACCGCTACTACGTCCTGGAGGCCGGCCGGGTCACCTCCTCCGGCGAGGGCGGGACCGGTTCCGAGCAGACGGTCCGGGCGGCGCTCAGCGTGTGACGCCGGCCGGCGGCAGCGGCTCCAGCACCGGATTGGTCAGGTGCTGATAGATGATCATCGAGCGGAAGCTGAAGATCTCGCGCCGGTTGGTGAACCGGTCGAGCAGGAAGGCGTGCAGATGCTCGATGTCCTGGACCGCGACATGGACCAGGAAGTCGTCGGTGCCCGCCATCGTGTACACGGACAGGACCTCGGGCAGCCGGGAGACCGACTGCTCGAAGTCCGCCACCACCTGCCTGCTCGGCGGCCGGACCGTGGCGGCCACCATGGCCTGCACGCCCCGGTTCAGCGCGGGCAGCGCGATCTCGGCGCGGTAGCCGCGGATCACCCCGCGCCGGCGCAGCAGCCGGATGCGCTCCAGGCAGGTGGAGGGCGCGATGCCGACCTTCTCCGCGATGGCCCGGTTCGATTGCCGTGCATCCTCCTGCAGATGGCGCAGGATCGCCGTATCAAGTTCGTCCACGATCACCTCTCGCGCTCGGTCCCGAATTTCGTTCGGGACCCCGGTTCCACTCCTGAACATCCGCCTAACCTCCCGGCCATGACGCAAACACTCGAACACGAAGAGGTGACCGTCCACCGTGGCTCCCGCTCCGGGCTGCCCCTGATCATCGCGATCCACTCCCGCGCCCTGGGCCCGGCGGTCGGCGGCATCCGCCTTCGCCGGTACGGGAGTTGGCGCGAGGGCCTCGCGGACGCGTTGCGGCTGTCCGAGGCGATGACCTACAAGTGCGCCGCGTCCGGGCTGGACTTCGGCGGCGGCAAGACGGTGGTGGCCCTCGACCAACACGCCGAGCTCACACCGGAGTTGCGTGCGGCGGCCCTGGCCGACCTGGGCGAACTCATCGCCGCCCACGAGGGCACCTACTACGCCGGACCCGACATCGGCACGACCCCGGACGACATGGCGGTGCTGCGCCGCTCGGCCCCGTACGTCTTCTGCCTGCCCGAGGAGCACGGCGGCACGGGCGACTCGGGCACCCCGACGGCCACCGGCGTCCTCGCAGCCCTCCGCGCCGGCGCCGACCACGTCTTCGGCACGGCCTCCCTCAGCGGCCGTACCGTGATCGTCAGCGGCTACGGCTCCGTCGGCAGCCGCGTCGCCGCGGGGCTGGCGGGGGACGGCGCGCGGGTGCTGGTGTCCGACGTGGACGAGTCGAAGCGGGCCGCGGTCGAGCGATCGGGCTTCACCTGGCTCGCCCCCGCCCGGATCCCCGGCACCCCGGCGGACGTCCTCGTGCCGGCCGCAGTCGGGGGAGTGCTGAGCCCGGAGACGGCCGCGGAACTCGACGTACGCCTGGTCGTCGGCCCGGCCAACAACCAGCTCACGGACGACTCGGTGGCCGAACTGCTGGCTGCGCGGGACATCGTGTGGGTCCCGGACTTCGTCGCGAGCGCGGGCGGGGTCGTGTACACCCTGGGCCGCGAGGTCGACGGGCTCACCCGAGAGGAGGCGGTACGGCGGGTCCTGGGCATCGGCGACACGGTGGGCCTGCTCCTCGACCGATCCCGCGAGGGCGGTACGACTCCGCTGGCCGAGGCGAAGAGTCTGGCGACGGCGAGACTTGCGCGGCTCGCGGGGGTGGGGCGCTGACGCGGAGGCTCCACCGCCACTGGCTACTGTCCAGCCCATGTCGCCGAACAGCACATCGTCGTCCCCCGAGCCGATAACCGCCGACGCGCCCACGGCCATCCCGCGCCCCCTGCTCACCCAGTCCTGGCTCGACCTCGCCTTCCTGCACTGGGCCGCGGACCCGGCCGACGTGGCCGGGCTGCTGCCGCCCGGCACGGTGCCGGACACCCTGGACGGCGTCACCTACGTCGGCCTGGTCGCCTTCCGGATGCACCGTGTCGGGTGGTTGCGGCTGCCGGGCGTGCCGTACCTCGGCACCTTCCCGGAGACGAACGTCCGCCTGTACTCCGTGGACGAGCAGGGACGGCGTGGTGTGGTCTTCCGCTCGCTGGACGCCTCGCGGCTGATCCCGGTGGCCGTGGGCCGGCTCGGCTTCGGGATGCCGTATCTCTGGTCCCGCATGAGCGTGCGCACCGACGGCGACACGGTCACGTACAGGAGCTCGCGGCGCTGGCCGGGCCCACGGGGCGCGCACAGCCGTATCGCCGTGAAGGTCGGTGAACGCGTCGCGCGGCCGACGGAGTTGGAGCACTTCCTCACTGCCCGCTGGGGCATGCACGGCACGTTCTTCGGCCGCCGCCTGTACCTGCCCAACGCCCACCCGCGCTGGTCCCTGCACCGGGCCGAACTCCTCCAATGCGACGAGAACTTGGTAACAGCAGCCGGCCTCCCCACCCCCACCGGCGCCCCGGTCAGCGTCCTGTACTCCCCAGGAGTCAGGGCCCGCTTCGGCCGCCCTGCGCGCAGCCGCTCGACGGCCACTCCAGCACGGTCAACTCGGGCCACTCCCGCAGCCATCGAGCCACCTTCGCCTCGTACACCGACCGAGGGGCGAGCACGGGATTGGGCCTGACGACGAGATTGAACACGTCCGACAGCCCGTGCGGGGCGTACACCCGCCAGCCGCCGTCGCGCTCCAGACGTACGCCCAGACAGCAGGTCGTCGCGGCGAAACTGTCGATCGCCGCCTCGGTCGATTCGTACGGCGGACACGGCACGCCGAACTTCTCCTCGTACCAGAGGTGAACCCGCGCTTCGTTGCGGACCTCCACCTCGGCCGGCAGCCCCGCGAAGACGTCTCGCCCGGCTCTGATCACCGCGTCCTCCGCCTCCCAGGAGAGGTCGCCGGCGTCGAAGTAGAAGACGTCGTAGTCCTTGATGCCGCGGGCCGGCGGCCTGTCCGTGACCACGTTCCACACCGTCTGGAACAGACATCCCGCCGTCACATACCAACCGGGCAGGTCCAGCGTGGCGGTTCGGGTCAGTACCTCCATCAGCACGTCGTTACGGCTCAACACCGCGCGGAAGGAGTCGAGTTGCTGGTCGAGAGGGAGTTGGCCGATCATCCTCCCTGCCTACCACTCGTCCTCCCCGCCCGCCATGGCCCGGCAACCGTCGTGATCGGCCGTGTTGTGCAATGCGAAATTCTGTAGTGCAGATGTGGTGCCCCGCCCGGGCGCAGTCATAAGTTCCCCTCTCAACAGACCGGTCCTCACCGGGCGCACCGCTCCCACCTGCCGGAACGCGGATGTTCCGGCGTGCGCGCGCCCTTCCCCCACCGCACCCCCGTCCCCCCCGGGCCCTCCCCTGCCCGGACCCCTTCTGAGGGAACCGAGGAGCTTTTGATGAACGCACGCTCTGTACGCGGCGCAGTGGCAGTGGCGGCCTCCCTGTGCGCCCTGGCCGCACTGCCGGCCTGCGACGTCCAGAACAGCAAGGCCTCGGCCGGCAGCAGCGCCTCCGCCGCCACGGCCAAGAACCTCAAGGTCGGCTGGTCGACCATCTACCTGACCCCGTCGTGGATGCAGCAGACGCTGAAGATGCTGAACAGCGATGTCAGCAAGCTGAAGTCGGCCGGCACGGTCTCCGAGTTCAAGACCTTCAACGCCAACGGCGACACCTCGCAGCAGATCGCGCAGATCCGCGCCATGATCCAGCAGAAGTACGACGTGATCCTCGTCGACGCCGGCTCCTCGACCGCCCTGAACCCGGCCCTGGAACAGGCCGTGTCCGCCGGCATCACGGTCGTCGCCTTCGACTCCCTGCCCAGCACCGACAAGGTGATCAGAGTCGGCACGGACCAGAAGGCCTGGGGCTCGATGATGGCCACCTGGCTGGCGAAGAAGCTCGGCGGCAAGGGCGACATCATCGCCATGAACGGCCCCGCGGGCGTCGCCGTCAGCGAGGACCGCTGGTCCGGTGCCGAGGCGGTCTTCAAGAAGTACCCGGGCATCAAGATCGTGAGCAGTGTGCACAGCGAGTACAACCTCGCCCCGGCCGCCCAGGCCTTCGCCTCCGCGTACTCCGCGCACCCCGCCATCCAGGGCGTCTTCTCCCAGGGCGGCGCGCTCTCGGCCGCCGCGCTGCAGACGCTGGTCAAGCAGGACAAGAAGCTCGTCCCGATCACCGGCGAGAACTACAACGGCTTCCTGAAGATGTGGCAGGCGCAGGAGAAGAATGGATTCTCCTCTTACGCCACGGCCCAGCCCAACTACCTCGCCGTGATCGCCGTGGAGGCCGCCGTCGCCAAGAAGGAGGGCGTCTCCGTCCCCCAGGACATCACCGTCCCGCTGCCCGAGATCACCGACGAGAACCTCTCCCAGTACGTCAAGACCGACCAGCCGGACGACTCGTACCCGATCAATGACATCTCGCAGTCCGAGATCGACAAGCTCATCGGAAAGTGAAGCCGAACGTGAGGCCGAAGGTGAGGCCGGGGGAGTGTCCGTGGCGTCCTTGCTGAGCGTCGAGCAGGTCTCGAAGTCCTTCGCGGGCAACCAGGTGCTGCGCGAGGTGAGCCTCACGGTCGAACCCGGTGAGGTCCTCGCGCTCGTCGGGGAGAACGGGGCCGGCAAGTCCACCGTGCTCTCCCTCGTCACCGGCCTGCTCGCCCCGGACTCCGGCCGGGTCGTTCACAACGGCACTCCCGTGCCCCGGGCGTGGTCGCCGCACCGCGCCCGGGCCGCCGGGATCGGCTCCGTCCACCAGGAGCTGAGCCTCAACCCGCACCAGAGCGTCGCGGAGAACGTCTTCCTCGGCGCCTGGCCCAGCCGGCACGGTCTGGTGCGGGGCCGTGAACTCGCCGCGCGGGCCCGGCCGTTCCTCGACCGGGTCGGCCTGGACGTCGACCCGCACCTGCGGGCCGGCCGGCTCCCGCTCGGCAGCCTCCAACTGGTCGAACTGGCCAAGGCGTTGGCGGGCGAACCCCGTCTGCTGATCCTGGACGAGGTCACCTCCGCCCTCGACGAGGACCAGGTCGCCGCCGTCTTCCGGGTCGTGCGCGAACTCCGCGACAGCGGCGGCTCGGTGATCTTCGTCAGCCACCGCATGGCCGAACTCTTCGCCATCAGCGACCGGTTGACGGTCCTGAAGGACGGGGTGGTGACGGCGACCCGGGAGCGGGAGCAGACCGACCACGACGACATCGTGCGGCTCATGATCGGCCGGGAGCTGTCGGACCTGTTTCCGTCCAAGGCCTCCGGCGCTCCCTCCGAACCCCTGCTCCGGGCAAGCGAGTTGACCGTCCCCGGCGGCTGCACCGGCGTCGACCTGGACCTCGTACCCGGCCGCGTCCTCGGCCTCGGCGGGCTCCAGGGGCAGGGCCAACGCGAGGTCCTGCGTGCCCTGTTCGGGCTCACCCGGCACACCGGGCGGATCACCGTGGACGGACGGCCCGCGCGGATCGCCTCCCCGCGCGAGGCGATCCGGCACCGCATCGCCTACGTGCCCGAGGACCGCAAGACCGAGGGCGTCCACACCGCCCGCAGCGTCCGTGACAACCTCGCCCTGCCCAGCCTGCGCGAACTCGCCCCGGCCCGCCGCCTCACCACCGTCTCGCGCACCGCCGAGGCCCGCCTGGTCGCCGAACTCACCGAGCGGCTGCGCATCAAGGCCGCCTCCCCGGCGCAGGAGGCGCGCCGGCTGTCCGGCGGCAACCAGCAGAAGGTCGCCTTGGCCAAGTGGCTGCCGGCCTCGCCCAGGGTCCTGCTCCTGGCCGAACCGACCCGGGGCATCGACATCGGCACCAAACGCGAGATCTACCACCTCCTGCGCCGCCTGGCCGACGAGGGCATGGCGGTCCTGGTCACCTCGGGAGACACGATGGAACTGGTCGGCCTCTGCGACGAGGTGGCCGTGCTGTACGAGGGGAAGGTCGTCGACCGGCTCTCGGGCGACGGCCTCACGGAGGAACGGCTCGTACGGGCGTCGGTGACGGGCGCGGCCGTATCCGCGAACGCGACCGCTGCGGAAACCCACGGGCCGGCCCCGGAGCCCGGCACCTCCGCCCCCGGGAGCGTGACCCATGCGTGAGCGGCTGGCCTCCGTCGCCCGGGGCAACACCGAGACCCTCTGGCAGCTCGGCCTCATCCTTGTCCTGCTCGTCGCCTACCAGCACTACGACTCCGGACTGCTGACCCCCGCCTCGATCACCATCCTGTCGGCCCAGTTCCTCCCGCTGATCCTGGCCGCGGCCGGACAGACCTCGGTGATGCTGCTCGGTGGCATCGACCTGTCGCTCGGGGCGGTGCTCGGGCTCGCCATGGCCGTGTTCGCGACGTACGACGCGCACAGCACCGGCGGGGTCGTGGCCGCGGCGCTCGTCGCCCTCGCCGTGGCCGTCGGCGCGGGCGCGGTCAACGGCACGCTGGTGGCGTACGCGGGGCTCCCGCCCATCGTGGTGACCCTCGCCGCCTCCTTCCTGTGGAGCGGCGTCACCCTGGTGGTCCTGCCGCAGCCCGGCGGCCATGTCCCGGGCGGACTGGTGGACGCGTACAACAACGGCTGGAACGGCGTCGCGGTGCCCGCCCTGGCCCTCGCCGTCGTCCTCGCCGTCTGGAAACTGCTGCGCACCACCCGGCACGGGCTCGCCCTGTACGCCGTCGGCGGCAACGAACACGGCGCCTACGCCAGCGGGTTGGCCACCCGCGCGGTGAAGATCGGCGGCTACGCGCTGGCCGGCGCGTTCACCGGGCTCGCCGGGATCGGGCTCGCCGTGCAGACCGGTTCGGCGGACCCGACCATCGGCACGCCCTACACCCTCAACTCCATCGCCGCCTGTGTGCTCGGCGGCATCAGCTTCTTCGGCGGGGTCGGCCGGATGCGCGGCACGGTCCTGGGCGCGCTGGTGATCGGCCTGCTCACCAACCTGCTGCTGTTCACCGGGATCTCGCCCTTCTATCAACTCGTCGTGCAGGGCGTGATCCTCGTGGCCGCGCTCGCGCTGAAGACGTACGTCACGAAGGAGGCGACCGCATGAGCACCCTGGCTGTGGTCCGGAGCAACCGCGCCACCTGGGCGTTCGGCGTGCTCGCCGTCACCTGGATCGCGGCGGTCCTGTTCGCGGACGGCTTCGACAGCGTCTCCAACTTCCGCTACCTCGTGCAGACCGCGTCCTTCCTGGGCATCGTCGCCGTCGGCCAGACCCTGGTCGTCATCATGAGCGGCATCGACCTGTCGGTGTCGGGAGTCGTGGCCCTGTCGGCGGTCGTCTGCGCCAAGGTCGCCTCCGGTACGGGCGGTTCCACGGCCGGGATCCTGGTCGCCCTCGCGCTCAGCGCCCTTGTGGGCGCGGCGAACGCGGCCGGCGTGGTCTGGCTGCGGGTCCCCCCGATGGTGATGACGCTCGCCAGTGGCACGATCCTGTCCGGCGCCCTCCTCGTCTACACCGACGGCTCGCCCAGCTCGGCCCGCCTGCCCCTGCTCGACTCGCTCGCCAACGGCCGACTCCTAGGCGTCCCCTGGGCGTTCGTGCTGTGGCTCGGCATCGCCGCCGTCGCCGGTTGGCTGCTGCACGCCTCCCGCACCGGCCGGTACGCCTTCGCCCTCGGCTCCGGCGAGAGTGCCGCCCGCGCCTCCGGAGTGCCGCTCGGCGCCACCGCGTTCACCGCGTACGTCGGCTGCGCCCTGCTCGCCGGGGTGGCCGGCCTGGTGCTGCTCGGCTTCACCGGCACCAGCTCGCTGACCATGGGCAACCCCTACCAACTGCTGTCCATCGCCTCGGTCGTGCTCGGCGGCACCTCCATCCTCGGCGGCCGCGGCCACCTCCTCGGCACCGTCGCGGGCGCCCTGCTGCTGACCCTGCTCACCGCCCTGCTGACCTCCTGGAACCTCTCGGAGGGCGTTCGGCAGGTCGTCCTCGGGGTGCTGATCATCGGCCTGTTGCTGGTCTACGCGAGGGAGCGGCGCACATGAGCGAACTCACCCCGCTGCTACAGGATCTCGTCCGGCTGCCCAGCGTGAACCCGCGCGGCGGGCCGGGCGACGGGGGCGAGACGGCCGTCGCCGGGTACGTCCGCGACTGGCTCCAACGGCACGGCGTACAGGCCGAGTTGCACGAGGTGCTGCCGGGCCGGTGCAATGTGGTGGCCGTAGTGCCCGGGCGGCGCGAGGAGGCCGTACTGCTGGAGTCGCATCTCGACACGGTCGAGGTCGACGGGATGACCGTGCCGCCGTACGACGGTGTGGTGCGCGGCGGAAGGCTGTACGGGCGTGGAGCCTGCGACGCCAAGGGGCCCCTCGCGGCGTTCATGCTCGCCGCCGCCGAACTCGCCCTCGGAGAAACGCCGTTGCACACCGTCGTCTTGGCCGGGGTGTGCGACGAGGAGCACGACTACCGAGGGGTCGTGCACCTGCTGGAGCGGCTGCGGGACCGGCGTTTCGTCGGTGCGGTCGTCGGGGAGCCGACCGGGCTGGTGCTGGCCGTCGCCCACAAGGGCGTCGTGCGCTACACCGTGCGGACCACAGGCCGGGCGGGGCACAGCTCGCGCCCGGAGGAGGCGGTGAACGCGATCTCGCTGATGGCGCCGGTCCTCGCCCACCTCACCGCCACGCCCCCGGCCATCGCCCCGCACCCGCTGCTCGGCCCGGCCACCCGCTCGGTCACCCGCATCCGCGGCGGCACCGGCCCGAACGTCATCCCCGGCACCTGCGAGGCGGACGTGGACCGGCGCACGCTCCCCGGAGAGGAGCCGGACGCCGTCTGGGAACAGGACCGCGCCGAACTCGCCGCGCTGGGCGCCGAGTTGGACCCGCCCTTCATCGTCGACTTCGCCCTCGACACTCCCGCGGACTCGGCCGTGGTGAGCGCCCTGTGCACCGCCCTCGCCGCCGACGGCCGTCCCACCGACATCGCGGGCATGCCCTTCGCGACGGACGCCAGCAAGATCGCCCGGGCGGGCGTGCCGACGGTGGTCTTCGGACCCGGCTCGATCCTGGACGCCCACTCGGCCGACGAGTCGGTGGACCTGGCGGAGGTGGAGGCCGCCGCGCGGATCGTGGTGGCGGCGGTGCGCGGCATGGACGTGACGGACGTACCGGAGACACCGCAGGAGCCGCCGTGCGGCTGACCGAGCACGTCACCCTCGTCGCCAGCGGAGGCGCCGGGTTCGACCTCACCGATCCGCTGGACTGCCATGTCTACCTCGTGCGGGGCACCCGGCGCAGCGCCCTGATCGACGCCGGTGCCGGACGCTCCGTCCCCGACATCCTGCGCGCCGCGGGCACCCGGCCCGACCTCCTCCTGCTCACCCACGGCCACGCCGACCACGCCGGCGGGGCCGCCGCCCTCGCCGAGGAGGTGCCCGGGCTGAGGGTGCTGGCCGGGGCGGAGGCGGTCCGCTGGATCGCCGACGGCGACGAGACGGGCCTCAGCGTGGACAAGGGGAAGGCCGCAGGGGTCTACCCCGCCGACTACACCGTCCGGCCCTGCCCGGCCGTCGAACCGGTCGCCGACGGCACGGAGTTCGACCTCGGCGGCGGGGTCGTCGTACGCGCCCTGGCCACCCCCGGCCACGCGGACGGGCACCTGTGCTACCACCTCACCACCCCCCACCACCGGGCCCTCTTCTCCGGCGACTGCGTCTTCACCGGCGGCCGCGTCTCCCTGCAGAACCTGCACGACTGCCGGGTGCCGGAGTACGCCGCCAGCCTGACCCTGCTGGGCGGGCTGGAGGTGGACGCGCTGTTCCCCGGTCACCACGAGATCTCGCTCGCCCGCGCCGGACGCCATCTGGCCGCCGCCCGTGACATCGTGACCCGTGGCCTGCTGCCCAGGAGTACGACATGACGACGACACCCCCGGCCCGACGCAACCAGTCCTCGTCGCTGCGCCGCGCCCTCACGGTCCTGGAGTACGTCCGTGACCACGCCGGCACCGGTCGGGGCGTGTCCCTGAGCCGGATCGCGGAGGACCTCGGCGTCAACAAGAGCACCGTACTGCGCCTGGCCGCACCGCTCATCGAGACCGACCTGCTGGTGCGCGACCGGGAGACCGGCTGGTTCCGGCTCGGGCACGGCACCCTGCGGCTCGGGCAGGCCTACCTGTCCTCGCTCGATCTGCGCACCGCCGCCGCGGAACCGCTCCGGCTGCTCCAGCACGCGATCGGCGAGACCTGCCACCTGGTCGTGTACGAACCCCCGGACGTCGTCTACATCGACAAGGTGGAGAACGAGACCAGCGTCCGCATGGCCTCGCGGATCGGCAGCCGCGTGCCGGCCTACCGCACCGCCGTCGGCAAGGCCATCCTCGCCTGGCTGGGCGAGGAGGCGTTCCACACCGTGGTGGCCGCGGGGATGCCCTCGGTCACCCAGTACACGGTCACCGAGCCCGAGCGGCTGCGGATCGAGCTGGCACGGGTGCGGCAGCGCGGGTACGCCATCGACGACCGGGAGAACGAACCCGAGGTGCGGTGCGTCGCCGCGCCCGTCTTCGACCACACCGACGCGGTGGCCGGAGCGCTCAGCGTCTCCGGCCTGACCACCCGGATGACCCCGGCCCGGGTCCGCGAGGTCGGCCCCATGGTCGTCCGCACCGGCCTGGAGATCTCCCACGTCCTGGGCTCCGGCCGGGGACGCTGAACCACCTCCGAGACGCTGAACCACCTCTGAAGGGAACCCTGTGGGAGCCGCCCTCTACACCTTCGTCGAGGACCTGCGCGCCGAGGGCACCGGCCCGGTCCTGGACCGTGTCCTCGACACGTACGGCTGCGACACCCTCACCGTCGCCGCCGCCTACCACCGCGCCCGCGACGTCACCCCGCACGGCCCCGCCCGCGTCACCCTGCGGCAGGACGGCGTGCACTTCACGCCCCCGGCCGACCTGTTCGACGGGGCCCGCCTGACCCCGCCCGTGCAGCCCGGCGCCGACCGCGAACCCCTGCGCGAGCTGCGCCGGGCCACCGACGAACGCGGCGCGGCCCTGCACGGCTGGACCGTCTTCC
Source organism: Streptomyces sp. NPDC047081 (assembly GCF_040643775.1). NCBI lineage: Bacteria > Bacillati > Actinomycetota > Actinomycetes > Kitasatosporales > Streptomycetaceae > Streptomyces > Streptomyces sp. NPDC047081. The sequence continues at coordinate 157,555 of NZ_JBEYUY010000015.1, forward strand.
TGCACAACACCACCCTCGGCCTCGGCCACCCCGACGTCACCCAGGAGAACTGCTTCGGCGACCGCGCCGCCCCCGCCGACCTGTGCCCCGCCCACCCGGACGTCCGTTCCTACGCCGTCGCCCTGGCCCGCTCGGTCGCCCGCCTCGGCGTGGACGCGGTGGTGGCCGAGTCGCTGCACTACGGCACCTTCGGCCACGGCTACCACCACGAGCGCAGCTTCGTGCCCCTCGGCCCGCTGGAGGAGTTCCTGCTGGGCCTGTGCTTCTGCCCGCACTGCACGCGGCACGCCGGCGAACAGGGCGTGGACGCCGCCAAGGCGCGTGCGCTGGCGGTGGAGTCGGCCGCCCGTGTCCTCGACGGTGCCGCCCCGGCGCCGGTCACCCTCACGAGCCTCGACGACCTGCCCGGTCCGGTCGCCGCCTACGCCCGCGCCCGCCGCTCCACCGTCACCTCGCTCGCCGCGTCCGTCGCCGAAGCCGTGGCGCACGAGGGCTCCGAACTGGCCTTCCTCGATCTGACCGGCGCCGTCAAGGGCTACGTCGACGGACTGCCGACGGGGGCGCCGGCCGCCGAGGACGGCTGGCTGACCGGGGTCGACCCGGCGGCCGTGGGCGCGGAGGTCCCCGGTTACGCCGTACTCGCCTACGCCCGCGACCCCGCCCGCGTCGCGGCCGACACCGTCGCCTACCGGACCGCCCTCCCGGGCACCTGCGCCCTGCGGACCGTGCTGCGCCCGGGCGCCCCGGACACCGACTCCGCCGACACCCTGGCCGAGAAGACGAAGGCGGCCCGGGCGGCGGGCGCGCAAGCGGTCGACTTCTACCACTACGGCCTGGTGCCGTACCCCGTCCTCGAACGGATCCCCGCCGCCCTCGGGCGGTGAGCGCTCGGCTGCAGATGGCCGCCATCAGCAGCACGGCGAAGGGGAGCCGAGCAGCCACCCGCTCTGTCCGGACGGCATCGCCGCGGAACAAGTCGCGACCGGGCGCCTCACCCCCGCGGGCAGAGACCCTGTGCCCGGGAAGCACACTGCGCCTCTGCGGCCGATCGCGATGGACGTCGGTACAACTGTTCGGCGTCGGCGTGTGTCTGATGTACGGAACTTGCCTTCTCCGGCTCATCGCCGATCTTCGTCACTTCAGCCGGAGGTATTACATGCTCCGCTCCGATCATGGCTTCCGTACACTTCGCAGGGCCGTCGGAACCATCGGCGCCGGCGCACTGATCACGTTGAGCACGGCTCCCTGCGCCGTGGCGGATGATTCCGGGGCCGGGCTGGTGCTGGGGAGCATCGCGCCGATCAGTGGAGTGCAGCCGGGGAGGAACTTCGAGGCGCCGGTCACCTTCAGCAACACGGGCACCCAGGCGCTGGAGAAGGTCTGGCTGCGGTACACCGTCACCAAGGGGCTGGATTACGTCGACGTGCCCTCGAACTGCGTGCGGTGGGACATCGGCTCGTACGACGAGTTGCCGGCCAGAACCCAGATGACCTGCGAGTTCGACCAGGCCGTGGAGCCGGGTGTCCTCTACGCGCCCGAGAAGCTGACCCTCAAGGCTCTCGACCGGGCGCTGTACGACGATCTCGACGTCGCCGTCGGGGACTACGACTTCGGCCCCGACGAAGGCGCCAGCAGGCCCGTGCGCGGCACCGCTCCCGCGGCGAAGCTGGTCGAGCGGCCCGGCTCCGTCCCCACCGGTAGCAGCTCGGTGAGCCCCGGCTATGCCGAGGTCCGGGCGCGGGTGAACGCGGTGAACACGGCCGACTTCCAGGTGTCGGGAGCGCGGCTGGAGGGCCGGGTCGGAGACACGGTCGACCTGCAGGTGAAGTTCACCAACGCGGGCCCCGCCTGGGTGCTGGTGGTACCGGGCCCTCCGGTGCCGACCCGCGTCCTGATCAAGATTCCCTCGGGTACGACCGCGGTCAAGGCGCCACCCTGCGAGAAGCCGGCAGCCGGGACCTACGACTGCTACATCGCGCAGGGCTGGGTGGACGAGGACCAGGTGAACACCTACTCGTTCAAGCTGAAGATCGACAAGGCGGTGGCGGGGGCCCAGGGCTCGGTGGCCCTCACTGCCGATTCCCGCCCGTACGACGTGAACAAGGCGAACGACAAGGCCGACATCCTGCTCGACGTCGAGGGCAGTGGTTCGACGGGCGGGAGCGGGTCGGCGGGCGGTTCGGGTTCGACTGGCGGAGGCGGGGCGACGGGGGGATCCGGGACCACCGCCGGCTCCTCGGCCACCGGATCTTCGGGGAGCGCCTCCAGCACCGGCGGTGACCTTGCCGCCACCGGTTCCGGCCCTGCGCTGCCCCTCGCGGGCGCCGCGGCCGCGGTCGTAGCCGCCGGTGCGGGTACGGTCCTGCTCGTACGTCGCCGCGGGGTCCGGCGGTAACCCGTTCCGCGCGCAGATCTTAGGGCGGCTCGTTCAGCAGGCAAGTGCCACTCAGAACATGAACGGTGTGGACGGGGGCGGCTGGTCGGTCAGAGCCAGTCCCGGCGCTTGAAGATGACGTACAGACCGGTACAGATGATACCCATCAGGATGATCGCGAATGGGTATCCGAACGCCCAGTGCAACTCCGGCATGTGCGCGAAGTTCATGCCGTAGATCGTGCCGACCAGTGTCGGGGCGAAGAGGATGGCCGCCCAGGACGAGATGCGCTTGATCTCCTCGTTCTGTTCGAACCCCGCCTCCGCCAACGCCCGCATCTCCGCGTTCTGTTGCTGGGTGACCAGGGTCGCGTTCACGGTGAGGATGTCGGTCAGGGCCTGGCGGAAGCCGTCGACGCGCTCGCTGGTGTGGGTGACGTGGTCGGCGACGTCCCGCAGGTAGCGCTGGAGCTCGTCGTCCGTGCCGTACTTGGAGAAGCCGGCGATCAGGCCGTGCAGCATGCCGACCAGGGGGCGGGTCGCGCGCTGGAACTCGACCATTTCCCGGGAGAGTTCGTAGATACGGCGGGAGACCTCCGGGTCGCCGCGGAAGACCTCCGTCTCGATCTCGTCGATGTCGTTCTGGACCCCGGCCACGACCGGCGCGTAACCGTCGACCACCGCGTCGAGGATGGCGTACAGCACCGCCTCCGGGCCCAGTTTCAGCAGCTCCGGCGTCTCCTCCATGCGGCGGCGGACCGCGGAGAGGTCAGGGGCCGCGCCGTGCCGGACCGTGATCACGAAGTCGGGGCCGACGAACACGTGCAGCTCGCCGAAGTCGACCTCCTCCGGGGCGTCCAGGTAGCGGGCGGCGCGCAGGACGACGAAGAGCGTGTCGCCGTACCGCTCCAGCTTCGGACGCTGGTGGGCCTCCATCGCGTCCTCGACCGACAGCGGGTGGAGGTCGAACTCGGCGGCCAGGGAGAGGAGTTCGCTCTCCGTGGGACGCGCGAGGCCGATCCAGGCCATGCCGGACGGCGTGTCGCGCAGCTCGCGGAAGGTCTCGGTGAGCGTCGCGGGGGAGGAGACGCGGACGCCGTCGCTGTAGAGGGCGGCCTGTACGACGCTGGCCACCTCGGCGGGCTCGGCGGGCGCCGGCTCGGCCTGCTTCGGGGTGGAGTCGGGCGTGGGCGGCTGCGGGGGAGTGAGGGCTCGGCGCCAGACCGATCTCATGGCGCTCTTCGCGGCCGGACGGGCGCGTCGCTCGGACATGCGGCTGCCTCCCGGGTCGAACCTGCGGCTGCGTGATCCCGGGCAGGATATACGGGGCAAACGACACCGGGGTGGCCCGGGGAGCCGGGAATCGGTGAGAGTTGCGGACAGAAGGTGTCCGCAAGTGCCGTTAGCGTGCGGAGCATGACGAAGACGACCGCAGCCACGGCCCCCGTTCTCGGCACCCGCGCCCTCAACCGGGCGACCCTTGCCCGGCAGCTGCTCCTGGAGCGGTCGCCGCTCACCGCCGAGGCCGCGGTCGAGCACCTCCTCGGCCTCCAGGCGCAGAACGTGAAGCCGCCGTACTACGCGCTCGCCGCCCGCCTCGACGGGTTCGCGCCGGAGCGGCTGTCGCGGCTGATGGCCGACCGCGAGGTCGTCCGCATCGTCACCATGCGCTCGACCATCCACACCCACACCGCGGCCGACTGCCTCACCCTGCGCCCGCTGGTCCAGCCCGCGCGCGACCGCGAACTCATCAACTTCCGCAAGGGACTTGAGGGCGTGGACCTCGACCGCCTGGCCGCCCTCGCCCGCGAGCTGGTCGAGACCGAGCCGCGCACGATGAAGCAGCTCCGCGAGGCCCTCCTCACCGAGTGGCCGCACGCCGACCCCCAGTCCCTCGCGATCGCCGCCCGCTGCAAACTCCCCCTCGTCCAGGTCACCCCGCGGGGCCTTTGGGGGCAGAGCGGCCAGGTCACCCTCACGACGGCGGAACACTGGCTGGGCCGCTCCGCCGACTCCACCCCGCCGTCCCCCGACCCCACCGTCCTCCGCTACCTCGCCGCCTTCGGCCCCGCCTCCGTCAAGGACATGCAGACCTGGGCCGGGCTGACCCGGTTGCGGGACGCCTTCGAGCGGCTGCGGCCGCAGTTGGTCAGCTTCCGGGACGAGAACGGTGTCGAGCTCTTCGACCTGCCCGACGCGCCGCGCCCCGACGCCGACACCCCGGCCCCGCCCCGCTTCCTCCCCGAGTTCGACAACCTGCTGCTCTCCCACGCCGACCGCGCCCGTGTCGTACCGCCCGAGTACTGGGGCCGCAGCTGGGTCGGCAACATCGCCTACCCCACGTTCCTCGTCGACGGCTTCCTGGCCGGCGTGTGGAAGCTGACCGAGGACGCCCTGGTCATCCAGCCCTTCGGCGAACTCACCAAGGCACAGCGGACGGACCTCGTGACGGAGGGCGCGCGGATGCTCGACACCATGCACCCGGGGACGCCGTACGACATCCGCTTCGGGACCGTGATCTCGTAACCCTCAATCCGCCCGGCCGGTGACGGCCACCGTCAGACCCAGCCCGATCATCGTGAAGCCGCCCGCCCCGCCGATCATCGACAGGCGGCGGTCGGAGCGGGCGAACCAGGTGCGGGCCGCCGACGCGGTCAGGCCCCAGAGGGTGTCCGTGACCAGGCCGATCGAGATCGGGATCAGGCCCAGCACCAGCATCTGCGCGGGGACATGGCCGGCCGAGTGGTTCACGAACTGGGGGAGTACGGCCGCGAAGAACACGACGCCCTTGGGGTTGGTGACCCCCACCAGCGCCCCGTCCAGCACGGTTCGGAGGTCGCCCCGGGCCGGTTCCGCGGGCCGCGTGCCGATCGCCGCGGCCTTCAGCTCCTTGCGGTGGCGGAAGGCCTGCACGCCCAGGTGGACCAGGTAGGCCGCGCCCGCCAGCTTCACCGCGAGATAGACGGTCACCGAACGCTCCACCAGCGAGCCGATGCCGACCGCGACCGCCACGACCAGCAGATACGAGCCGAAGACGTTGCCGATCGCGGTCGCCACGGCGGTACGGCGGCCGTGCGCCAGCGCCCGGCCGATCACGAACAGCACGCTCGGCCCCGGAATCACGATCACCAGCAGCGACATCGCGGCGAAGGCGAGGAAACGGTCGGTGGACACCATGTCTCATCAACTCCCATCGGGCGCTCATTGAAACAGCCGCCCGCCGCCTCCCTCTAGAGTCGGTCCCATGGAACTGCGGCAGCTCACCTATTTCGTGACGGTGGCCGAGGAGCTGCACTTCGGACGGGCGGCCGAGCGGCTGCACATCGTGCAGTCCGCGGTGAGCATGCAGATACAGCGGCTGGAGCGGGAGCTGGGCGCCGAGCTGTTCGACCGGACCCCGCGCCGGGTGCGGATGACGGCCGCGGGGGAGCGGCTGCTGCCCGAGGCGCGGGCCGTGCTGGCCGCGGCGGACCGGGCGCGGGCGGCCGTCGCACCGCCGCCCGGGCTGCGGATCGGGACGAGCACCGGGCTCGGCGCCCACCTCGACCGGGTCCTCACCGCGTTCGCCCGCCGCGCGCCGGACGTGCCGGTGGAGCTGTTCTCGCTGCCGGCCGCCGAACGCCTCGCCCGGGTCGCGGGCGGGGAGCTGGACGCCGCGTTCGTACGATCCGTCGAGCCGGTGCCCGGCGTACGGGTGCTGCCGCTGTGGCCCGACCCCCTGGTGGCCGCGCTCCCGGCCACCCACCCACTGGCCGCGCGCCCGGAGATCGGCGTCGAGGAACTGGCCGGGCTGCCCCTCTCCCTCACCGAGCGCCGCAACAACCCCGCCCTGGTCGACCTCGTGGTCGGCGCCTGTCAGGAGGCGGGCTTCGAACCACCGCCCGGACCGGCGAGCGGCTCCCTCCAGGACACCCTCGCCACCATCGGCACCCGCCCCCTGTGGACGGTCGTGTACGCCTCCCACGCGCGCGTCCTGCACAGCCCGCGGGTGGCCTTCGTACCGTTCCGCGCGCCGGGCCTGGCCCTCTCCACCGGCCTCGCCGTCTCCGCGGCCACCCCGCCCCCGCACCTGGACACCCTGCTCCTGGCCTGCGACGATCACGAGAACTGATCGCTGCGGTCGCGGTCTGCCTCTTGGTCACGAAGGCTGGACGCGATGGACTGGACACACCGAACAGCACCGCGGATCAAGGGAGTTCAGTCATGCCGATCGTCACCGTCCAGCAGGGTCCCCGGGACACCGAGCTCAAGCGGGACCTCGTCAAGCGCATCACCGACGCGTTCGTCGACGCGTACCGGATCCCGGCGGAGACCGTGCAGGTCTGGATCCACGAGGTCCCGGCGGACAGCTGGGGCGCCGCGGGCAAGCTCACCGCGGACAAGTAGCGGACATGGATAGGGGGCGTTGCGGGCTGCTCGTGGTAGCCCGCAACGCCCCCTGGTCTTTCACCTGAGGGGTGCTCAGGAGACCTTCTGGGACTACGAGTTGACCTGCGCGGTCACCAGGCTGGAGAAGGTGGTCAGCCGGGTGTAGACACCCGGGTAACCGGCCTCCGCGCAGCCCTCGCCCCAAGAAGTGATCCCTGCCAGGACGCCCCCGATGAGCAGGGGACCGCCGCTGTCGCCCTGGCAGGTGTCTACGCCGCCGGACGTGTATCCGGCGCAAACCATGTCGGTCTGGACGAAGTCCGAACCGTAGGAGCTCTTGCAGCTGGAGTCGGACACGATCGGGACGGTCGCGGTCCGCAGCTGGTTGGAGGAGCTGCCGTTCTCCGAGGTGGTGCCCCAGCCGAGGATGCGAGCCGTGGTGCCGGCCGCGTACACGCTCGTCTGGGAGGAGCTGACGTACGACGCCGTCGTGTACGGCATCGACGTCGAGAGGGTGAGGACGGCCACGTCGTCGCCGTTGGTGGCGTCCGTGTAGGACGGGTTGATCCAGATCTTGCTGACCTTGCTGACCGTGCCGTTGGTGCCGTTCAGGTAGGTGCGCCCGCCGACGACTCTGACGCTGCTGGTGGTCTCGCCGACCATACAGTGGGCGGCCGTCACCACCTTGGTCGCCGAGACGAGGGTGCCGCCGCAGAACTGGTTCTGCGAGGCGTCCGTGATCTGCATCATGAACGGGTACGCGGTCGTCGTGGTCGTCGAACCGCCGACGATGGGCTGGGGAGCGGCGACAGCGGTGGGGGCGCTGAGCAGGGCCGTGGCTGCGGCGGCAGCGGTCGCCGCTACGACGGCGGCGGTCTTCTTGGCGCGGTTGAGCCCGAACATGAGTCTCCTCAGTGGGGGGTTGCCGGTGGGGGTCGCGCGGGTGTGGGGGTGGTGCACGGGGGTCGCGGGACCGACCCCCGTATGCCCGGGCGAGCGGCACGCCCTTACGCTAGAACCCGGTGCACCCTCACCCCAATGAGGGAACCCCCTAGGGGAGTTGGGCAGGGAAAACCCTCGGTCGCCGCACAGTAAACCGGACAGACCTCACTTCGTACGACGCCCCGCCGCCAGTCGGACGATATCCACCCGAGAGCGGATGCCGAGCTTGCGGTAGACCCGTGTCAGGGTCGCCTCGACCGTCTTCACGCTGATGAACAGCCGTGCCGCGATCTCCCGGTTGGTCGCGCCCTCCATGACGAGCGCGGCGACCTGACGCTCCATCGAGGCGAGTCCCTCCAGCCCCGCCAGACCGTCCGAGCCCTCTGACGTGTCGGAGGGTGTGTTCGGTTCCACCGGGTGCTCGGCGGCGGCCGTCTCCACCTGCCGCAGCCACGGCAGCGCACGGCAGCGCCGGAAGAGCCGGGCCGCTTCGTCGTACGACGTCGGCCCCGGGCGCCCGCCGCGCAGCGCGGCCAGCGCGAACGCGGCCCGCGCCTCCTCCAGGCCGTACCCCAGCTTGGCCAGCCGGTCCTGAACGGACGTCAGCTGGGCGAGCGCGGCCTCCTGCTCCCCGCGCGCGGCCCGCACCAGCGCCTCGGCCCGGTCGAGCACCGCCAGCACGCTCTCCCGGCCGAGCCGCAGCGCGTGCGCCCGGGCCCCGGCGACGAGTTCCTGCGCCTCGTCGACCTCGCCGGTCCGCACCAGGGCCTCGGCGAGGTCGCCGTGCCAGCGGCCGCGCGCCGGGTCGTTGATGCCGAGCGCGTGCTCCAACTCCCGTACCCGGCGCAGTGAGTGCACCGCGCCCTCGGCGTCCCGCGCGACCAGCTGGGCGTGCCCGAGCGCGGTCAGCCCGCGCGAGATGTACATCTGGTCCCCGGCCTGCTCGGCCAGCTCCACCGCCTCCCGGCCGAGCGCCAGCGCCCGGTCCACGTCCCCGCCCGCGGCCTCGGCGAGCGAGGCGAGCACGGCGGAGGGCACCTCGCCGATCCCGGAGTCGCGGGCCAGCCGCATGGACTCCCGGGCCAGGTCGAGGGCGCGCCCGCAGTGCCCGGAGCGCAGCTCGGTCTCGGCGAGCAGGCGTACGAAGTGCACCTCGCTCTCGACCATGCCGCGCCGCCGCACCTCGCGCAGCAGCGCGCTGACCGTGGAGCGGGCCTCGGGCAGCTGGTCGCTCATGATCAGCCAGCGGAAGCGGGCCGCGCCGGCGCCGTTGTGATGGCACGCCACCTCGGGGAGCTGAGGCTCCTTCAGGGCGCGCTTGATGGTCGCGGGCCCGTCCGGATGGCCCATCAGGATCTCGGTCTGCGCCTGGAACGAGAGCGCGAGCAGCTCGGTGCGCCGCTCGCCGGCCCGGGCCGCCAGCTCCGCCGCGTGCGCCGCCTCCTGGCGGCCCTCGGCGAAGTCGCCCTCCACGACCAGGGCCCGCCAGGCCAGCTGGTAGTGGACCAGGGCGAGCAGCCGCGGGTCGTCGCCGGCGTCGGCGAGCACCTGCGGGTAGACGGTGTCGACCTCGCCGAGCGCCTGCCCGGCCGCCTCGATCACCACCATCCAGGCCCGCACCCGGTCGGCCGGCGCGGTGGCCCGGGTCAGCACCTCGCGGGCGATGTCCCGCGCCAGGTCCACCTCGCCCGCGGTGATCGCGTCCTCGGCGGCCTGCAGCCGGCGCTCGTCGGCGCCCGGGTCGTGGTCGGCCGGGGTGTGCCGGGCGGCGAGCAGACCGAGCGACGCGGCGACCGAGGGGGCCCCGCGGTCCCGGGCCAGCGCGGCGGCCTCGGCGAGCCGGGCCGCGGCCTCCGGGTCGGTGCCCGTGGTCGCCAGGGCAAGATGCCGGGCCCGCTCGATGGGGTCGGAGGCCGCCGTGGACAGCGCGGCGTGCACGGCACGGCGCTCCTGCGCGGGCGCCTCCGCGTACAGCGCGGCCGAGATCATGGGATGCGCGAAGCGTACGGCGGGGCCCTCGGGCTCGGTGGCAAGCAGCCCCAGTTCGGCCGCCTGGGCGGTCTCGGCCTCGGCGTTCTCCCGCCCTGCCGCGTGCAGCAGGGCCACGGTGGGGCGGGCGCCCGCGCTGGCCACCAGGAGGGTGCGGCGGGCCTCGGCGGAGAGCATCTCCAGGCGGTTGAGGACGAGGGTGCGCAGCGAGGTCGGCACCGGCAGCGGCTCGCCGGGGCGCGGCGGGGTCGGGTTCTCGGCGAGGGCGCGGCCGAGCTCCAGGGCGAAGAGCGGGTTGCCGGCGCTGGTGTGGTGGATGTCGCGGACCGTGGAGCGGGGCAGACCGGTGTAGCCGCGGTGGTCGAGCAGGGCGGAGACCTGGGCACGGGAGAACGCGCCGAGCCGGACGGCGAGGGTGTCCGGGGGTGACGCGCGTAGGTGGCGGTCGTACTCCTGGCCCTCGGTGCGCACCGCGCACAGCAGCTGCACCGGGGTGTCGCCGAGGCGGCGGGCGGCGAAGCCGAGGAGTTCGGCGCTGGCCGAGTCGAGCCACTGGAGGTCGTCGGCGACGACGAGGACTGGGCCCTCCGCTGCGAGCGCGCGCAGCGCGGACAGCACGGCCAGGCGCAGGGCGAGGGCGTCGCGCTGGAGGGTGGACTCGCGTCCGGTGAGCGCCGACTCCAGCGCCGTGCGCTGGGCCGCGGGCAGCTTCTCGGAGACCTCGTCGAGGACCAGGCCGAGCAGGTCCGCGAGGGCCAGGAACGGGAGATGCGATTCGGACTCGGTCGCCGAGCAGCGCAACACGGTGCGGGCGGGTGTCCCATATTCGGATGCCAATGCCCGCAGGACGGTCGACTTTCCTATTCCGGCGGGACCGTGGAGCAGCACACTGCCGCCGCGCGCGAGCTGCTCACGCGCGGCCCCGATCAGCTCCTCCCGGCCGATGACCAGGTCGGGGCGGCATCTGGCAGGCTCCTTGAAGTCCCCTCGCACGGTCACCGCTCCCCTCCGTGTGTCGTGTCCGGACCAAATTCTATGCAATGTCTCTTTGAAATTCGGACGGACGGGGTGGTGAGGGATATAACAATGGTGCAGCACACGGAAATTCAAAGCCCCGGCGCATGAATAGCGGGCCGCCCAACCGGTTGCCGGCAGCTACGGAAGCAGCCCCGCCCGGCGCGCCGCGGCGACCGCCTCGCCCCTGGTGTGGGTGCCCAGTTTGCGCATCGCCGAGCGGAGATAGCTCTTGACCGTCTCCGGGCGCAGCCCCAGCCGCTCCGAGGCGCCCGCGTTCGTCGCACCGGCCGCCAGACAGGCCAGTACGTCCAGCTCACGAGGGGTCAGCCGGACCCCGGCCGGGCGCGGGACGAGGGGTACGGCCGTCGGCGTCAGCAGCTCGCAGGCGTCCAGCAGCTCGGCCCGCAGCGCCGGGTCGGCGATCCGCGGGGCCAGTGCGCGCAGCGCCGCGTGGGCCTCGCGCACCTGCTCCCAGGCGGCGCCCGCGGCAGGGTCCCGGGACGAGTCGGTACGGGGCGTCTGCGCGAGCAGCCCGCGCACCTGGTCCTGCACGGCCAGCGTCTGCTCCACGTCCCGGGCGGCCTCCATCGCCGCGTCCAGCGTGCGGTCGCCCAGCGGCTGGGCCGTGCGCAGGGCGCCGTACAGGACACCGCGCACCCGGCGTCGTACCACCACCGGCACCGCGAGGATCGAGCGCAGCCCCTCGGTGGCGACCGGGACGTCGTACTCGTGGCTGATCTGCCGCGACGAGGAGTAGTCCGTCACCGCGCACGGGCGGGCGAGGGCGACCGCGCGGCCGCCGAGGCCGTTGCCGGAGGTCACCGGGAGGCCGCTCAGGGCGAGGGTCGTGTTCCCGTTGAGCTCGCTGATGCGCACATGCTGCCGGCCCGGCTCCACCAGGCCGCCGAAGGCCACCGGGAGCCCCGTAGTGCGCCGCAGGCGCACCAGTGCACTGCGTATCTCGACCGCCCCGGCCGCGTCTGCTGTCACCTGCTCGCCCTTTCCCTGCAGCGCACACCCCCGTTCGGGGGTAGTGAGACCTGCATCACGGATTACACGATGGCAGAGAGCCGCCCGGCAATGGTCCGGTACCGAGGAGGACGCACGATGACGACCGCGACGGAGGCCTTCCGAGACGCGCGGGACTTCCTGCTGGAGCACCGCGAGGACTACACGAAGGCGTACGAGGGCTTCGACTGGCCCCGGCCCGAGCGCTTCAACTGGGCGCTCGACTGGTTCGACGTCATCGCCGACGGCAACGACCGGACCGCCCTGCACATCGTCGAGGAGGACGGAAGCGAGGTCCGCGTCTCCTTCGCGGAGATGGCCGAGCGCTCAAACCGCGTGGCCAACTGGCTGCGCGGACGCGGTGTGCGGGCCGAGGACCGCATCCTCGTCATGCTCGGCAACCAGGTCGAGCTGTGGGAGACCGCCCTCGCCGCGATGAAGCTGCGGGCCGTCGTCATCCCGGCCACCCCGCTGCTGGGCCCCGCCGACCTGCGCGACCGGGTCGACCGGGGGCGCGTGAGGCACGTGCTGGTACGGGCCGAGGACACCGGCAAGTTCGACGAGGTGCCCGGCCGCTACACCCGTGTCGCGGTCGGCGGCGCGGAGGGGGACTGGCAGGCGTACGAGGACGCGTACGCGGCCCCCGCCGGCTTCGCTCCGGACGGGGAGACCCTGCCCGACGAGCCCCTGATGCTGTACTTCACCTCGGGCACCACCGCCCGCCCCAAGCTGGTCGAGCACACCCACACCTCGTACCCGATCGGCCATCTCGCGACGATGTACTGGGTCGGCCTCAAGCCCGGTGACGTGCACCTGAACATCTCCTCGCCCGGCTGGGCCAAGCACGCCTGGTCCAATCTCTTCGCGCCGTGGAACGCGGAGGCGACCGTCTTCATCCACAACTACACGCGCTTCGACGCGGGCCGCCTGATGGCCGAGATGGACCGTGCGGGGGTCACGACGTTCTGCGCGCCGCCGACCGTGTGGCGGATGCTCATCCAGGCCGACCTCACCCAGCTGCGCGCCAGGCCGCGCGAGGCGGTGGCGGCCGGGGAGCCGCTGAACCCCGAGGTCATCGAGCAGGTGCGGCGGGCCTGGGGCGTCACCATCCGGGACGGCTTCGGGCAGACGGAGACGGCCGTGCAGGTCGCCAACAGCCCGGGCCAGCCGCTGAAGACCGGCTCGATGGGGCGGCCCAGCCCCGGGTACAAGGTCGAGCTCCTCGATCCGGTGACGGGCGCGGCCGGCGCCGCCGAGGGCGAGATCGCCCTCGACCTGTCCGCCCGTCCCGTCGGCCTGATGACCGGCTACCACGGCGACCCGGACCGCACGGCGGAGGCGATGGCCGGCGGCTACTACCGCACCGGCGACATCGGCTCGCGCGACGAGGACGGCTACATCACGTACGTCGGGCGGGCCGACGACGTGTTCAAGGCCAGCGACTACAAGATCTCCCCGTTCGAGCTGGAGAGCGCCCTGCTGGAGCACGAGGCGGTGGCCGAGGCGGCCGTCGTGCCCGCGCCGGACGAGCTGCGGCTCGCCGTGCCCAAGGCGTACGTCGTGCTCGCCGAGGGCTGGCAGCCCGGCCCCGACACCGCGAAGGTGCTGTTCGAGCATTCCCGCGAGGTCCTGGCGCCGTACAAGCGCATCCGCCGTCTGGAGTTCGGCGCGCTGCCCAAGACCGTCTCCGGCAAGATCCGCCGGATCGAGCTGCGCGAGGCCACGGCCGCGGGTTCGGCCGACGAGTACCGCGAGGAGGACTTCCGGTGACCGTACTGTCGTACACCCATGGGACGAGCGGGACCGTCCTGCTCGGGGACACCATCGGAGCCAACCTCGACCGGGCCGTCGCGACCTGGCCGGAGCGCGAGGCGCTCGTCGACGTGCCGTCGGGGCGGCGCTGGACCTATGCCCAATTCGGGGCGGACGTCGACGAGTTGGCGCGGGCGCTGGTCGCGAGCGGGGTCGCGAAGGGGGACCGGGTCGGCATCTGGGCGGTCAACTGCCCCGAGTGGGTGCTGGTCCAGTACGCCACCGCGCGCATCGGCGCGATCATGGTGAACATCAACCCGGCCTACCGCACCCACGAGGTCGAGTACGTCCTGGGCCAGGCCGGCGTCTCCCTCCTCTTCGCCTCGCTGAGCCACAAGAGCAGCGACTACCGCGCGATGGTCGAGGAAGTGCGGGGCAGGTGCCCGGAGTTGAGGGAGACCGTCTACATCGGCGACCCGAGCTGGACGGCGCTGCTCGGCCGCGCGGCGCCCGAGGCGACGTACGAGCCGCTCTCCTGCGACGACCCCATCAACATCCAGTACACCTCGGGCACGACGGGCTTCCCGAAGGGGGCCACGCTCTCCCACCACAACATCCTCAACAACGGTTATTTCGTAGGGGAGTTGATCGCCTACACCGAGCAGGACCGGATCTGCATCCCCGTGCCCTTCTACCACTGCTTCGGCATGGTGATGGGGAACCTGGCCGCCACCTCGCACGGCGCCTGCATGGTCGTCCCGGCGCCGTCCTTCGACCCGAAGGCCACGCTGGAGGCGGTGCAGCAGGAGCGGTGCACGTCCCTGTACGGCGTCCCGACCATGTTCATCGCGGAGTTGAACCTGCCCGACTTCGCGACGTACGACCTCACGTCCCTGCGCACGGGGATCATGGCGGGCTCGCCCTGTCCGGTCGAGGTGATGAAGCGGGTGGTCGCCGAGATGCACATGGAGCAGGTGTCCATCTGCTACGGCATGACGGAGACGTCCCCGGTCTCGCTGCAGACGCGGATGGAGGACGACCTGGAGCACCGCACCGGGACGGTCGGCCGGGTCCTGCCGCACATCGAGGTCAAGGTCGTCGACCCGGCGACGGGAGTGACCCAACCCCGGGGCGAGGCAGGCGAGTTGTGCACCCGCGGCTACAGCGTGATGCTCGGCTACTGGAACGAGCCCGAGAAGACCGCCGAGGCCGTCGACCCCGGCCGCTGGATGCACACCGGGGACCTCGCGATGATGCGCGAGGACGGCTACGTCGAGATCGTCGGCCGCATCAAGGACATGATCATCCGCGGTGGCGAGAACATCTACCCGCGCGAGATCGAGGAGTTCCTCTACGGCCACCCGAAGATCGCGGACGTCCAGGTGGTCGGCGTACCCCATGAGAAGTACGGCGAGGAGGTCCTGGCCTGCGTCATCCCGCGGGACCCGGCCGACCCGCCGACGCTGGAGGAACTGCGGGCGTTCTGCGAGGGCCGGCTGGCGCACTACAAGGTGCCGAGCAGGCTGCAGATCCTGAAGGCCTTCCCGATGACGGTGTCGGGGAAGGTGCGCAAGATCGAACTGCGGGAGAACTACAGCGCCCCGTAAGGGGCCTTCGGCCGACGGTTTCAGGAGTCGGAACGGGCTTTCAGCGGCCGAACCGTGACTGCAACTGCTCAGGGACACGTCCGCCCTGGATCCGGATGTCGGCCGCGGCCTCTTCGATCCGGTGCAGGTCGCCGGACGTCAGCTCGACGTCGAGGGCGCCCAGGTTCTCTTCCAGGCGGTGCAGCTTGGTGGTGCCGGGGATCGGCACGAACCACGGCTTCTGCGCCAGCACCCAGGCGAGAGCGATCTGGGCAGGCGTGGCTCCCTTGTCGTCGGCGATCTGCCGCAGCAGGTCGACCAGCACCTGGTTGGCCTGCCGTGCTTCAGGGCTGAAGCGTGGAAGCAGGCGGCGGAGGTCGTCGTCGGCCAGCGATGTGCCGGCATCGATCTTGCCGGTCAGAAATCCTTTGCCGAGCGGGCTGAAGGGCACCAGGCCGATGCCCAGTTCCTCCAAGGTCGGAATGATGTCGGTCTCGTGCTCGCGCATCCAGAGCGAATACTCGCTCTGCAGCGCCGTCACCGGCTGTACGGCGTGGGCGCGGCGAATCGTCGCGGCACCGGCCTCGGACAGGCCGAAGTGCTTCACCTTGCCTTCGGCGATCAGCTCCTTGACCGTGCCGGCCACGTCTTCGACGGGCACGTCGGGATCGACGCGGTGTTGGTAGAGCAGGTCGATGCTTTCGGTTCGAAGACGCTTGAGCGAGGCCTCGGTCACCCGGCGGATCTGCTCGGGCCTGCTGTCGACCCCGGACATCGGGGTCGGCCCGTGTTCGCCGTGCCTGATGCCGAACTTGGTGGCGATCACCACCTGGTCGCGGACCGGTGCCAGCGCCCGGCCGACCAGGTCCTCATTGGTGAACGGGCCGTAGACCTCGGCGGTGTCGAGGAAGTTCACGCCGCGGTCGACGGCCGCCCGCAGCAACTTCGTCATCTCGCCTGTGTCCTGTGGCTGACCGTAGAAGAAACTCATGCCCATGCAGCCGAGCCCGAGAGCCGAGACTTCGAGGCCCTGCCCTAGTTCGCGTTTTTGCATGACCTCGACGCTATGGCCCTGAAGTGCACTTCAAGCAAGCCTCGCCAGTCACGCGCCTTTCATGTCCAGTTCGTCGGCCACCTCATTCACCGGCTGCGGAGTCCCCGTGAGGTCCAGGACGAACAAGGACACGCCGAGGGAGTCCGCGCGGGCCCGGGCGTCCGTGGCGTAACCGGCCAGGGAGAAGTACACGCAGATCGCCGACTCCGTCATGGCGGTCAGCCACAGGCACTCGACGTCCCGTGAGGAGGCCGGCCGTACCGTCGGGTCCACCTGGGCCAGCAGACCCCGCGCCGCGAGGCCGATGCCCGACGGCGGCCGCTGGTCGGCCCGCCGGATGTCCCTGAAGCCGAGCCAGCGCAGATACAGCGCGGCGGCCGTGACCGCGTCCCGCGCGGTACGGATGGTGACG
Source organism: Streptomyces sp. NPDC047081 (assembly GCF_040643775.1). Taxonomy (NCBI): domain Bacteria; kingdom Bacillati; phylum Actinomycetota; class Actinomycetes; order Kitasatosporales; family Streptomycetaceae; genus Streptomyces; species Streptomyces sp. NPDC047081. The sequence continues at coordinate 174,056 of NZ_JBEYUY010000015.1, forward strand.
GGCTGGAAGCGGGGGCGGCGGCCCTGCGGGCCCTGCGCGCGGGCCGGCCTCGGACGGGGAGCCGGCTCCGGCCAGGGCCAGGTCTCGGCGCTCGCCTCGTCCCTCTCGCCAGCCCCGTCGGCCCCCGCCAGCGGCACCCGCAGCAGCGTCCCGCACGGGCAGCCCAGCTCCGGCCGGGGCCACTGGTCGCTGCGGCCGCAGCCGGCGCAGCGCAGGGTGATCCAGTCCTCTTCCCAGACGGGATGGGAGACGGCCGTCGCCGTCCCGTGCCGGTCCAGCGACGGGGCGATCGGTGCCCCGCACACGCACGGATACGACGGCGCCGAGTAGAGGTGCTCGCGCCGGCAGGCCGGACAGCGCACCGGGACGCTCTCTGACATGGCCCACATCGTCCTCCAGCCGACCCCCGCTTGTCCGTCTCTTGACGGCCTTCTCCCGCCCACCTACATTGCTTCCAGATAGTAGAAATTAGTTTCCGCAATGTGGAAACGTTGAGGAAGTCGATTACGGAAGAGCTCACCGCGGGGCGCGACGGGCGTGCGAATCCGACAGCCGAGGCAGGAGTACTCGATGGCACGTATGACCGCTGCCCGCGCGGCAGTTGAGATCCTCAAGCGCGAAGGTGTCGGCGACGCGTTCGGTGTGCCGGGCGCGGCGATCAACCCCTTCTACGCCGCGCTCAAGGCCTCCGGCGGCATCAATCACACCCTCGCCCGCCATGTGGAGGGCGCCTCGCACATGGCCGAGGGGTACACGAGGACCCACGCCGGCAACATCGGCGTCTGCATCGGAACCTCCGGCCCGGCCGGCACCGACATGATCACGGGCCTGTACTCCGCCATCGGCGACTCGATCCCGATCCTGTGCATCACGGGCCAGGCCCCGACCGCCGTGATCCACAAGGAGGACTTCCAGGCCGTCGACATCGCCTCGATCGCCAAGCCGGTCACGAAGATGGCGGTCACGGTCCTGGAGGCCGCGCAGGTCCCCGGCGTCTTCCAGCAGGCCTTCCATCTGATGCGCTCCGGCCGTCCCGGCCCGGTCCTGATCGACCTGCCGATCGACGTCCAGCTCACCGAGATCGAGTTCGACCCGGAGACGTACGAGCCGCTCCCGGTCTACAAGCCGGCCGCGAGCCGCGCCCAGATCGAGAAGGCGATCGGGATGCTCAACGCGTCCGAGCGCCCGCTGATCGTCGCCGGCGGCGGTGTCATCAACGCCGACGCGGCCGAACTCCTCGTCGAGTTCGCCGAGTTGACCGGCACCCCGGTCGTCCCGACCCTGATGGGCTGGGGCCTGCTCCCCGACGACCACGAGCTGAACGCCGGCATGGTCGGCCTGCAGACCTCGCACCGCTACGGCAACGCGACCTTCCTGGAGTCCGACTTCGTCCTCGGCATCGGCAACCGCTGGGCCAACCGCCACACCGGCAGGCTGGACGTCTACACGGCCGGACGGAAGTTCGTCCATGTCGACGTCGAGCCCACCCAGATCGGCAAGATCTTCGCCCCGGACTACGGCATCGCCTCCGACGCGAAGGCCGCGCTGGAGCTCTTCGTCGAGGTGGCAAGGGAGTTGAAGGCGGCGGGCCGGCTGCCCGACCGCAGCGCCTGGGCCGCCGCCGCACAGGAGAAGAAGGCGACCCTCCAGCGCCGTACCCACTTCGACGACATCCCGATCAAGCCGCAGCGTGTCTACGAGGAGATGAACAAGGCCTTCGGCCCGGAGACCCGGTACGTCTCCACGATCGGCCTCTCGCAGATCGCCGGCGCCCAGATGCTGCACGTCTTCAGGCCGCGCCACTGGATCAACTGCGGCCAGGCGGGCCCCCTCGGCTGGACCGTCCCGGCCGCGCTGGGCGTCGCCAAGGCCGACCCGGAGGCGCAGGTCGTCGCGCTGTCCGGCGACTACGACTTCCAGTTCATGATCGAGGAACTGGCCGTCGGCGCACAGCACAAGATCCCGTACGTCCATGTCCTGGTGAACAACGCCTATCTGGGCCTGATTCGCCAGGCGCAGCGGGCGTTCGACATCGACTTCCAGGTCAAGCTGGAGTTCGAGAACATCAACTCGCCCGAGCTGGGCGTCTACGGCGTCGACCACGTCAAGGTCGCCGAGGGTCTCGGCTGCAAGGCGATCCGGGTGACCGACCCGAACGAGCTGGGGGCGGCGCTGGAGCAGGCGAAGAAGCTCGCCGCCGAGTACCAGGTGCCGGTGGTCGTCGAGGCGATCCTGGAGCGCGTCACCAACATCGCCATGTCGACGACGAACGACATCTCCAACGTCGTCGAGTTCGAGGAGCTCGCGACCGAGCCGGGACACGCGCCGACTTCGATCAGGACGCTGAAGGTCTGACACACCGGTACGACGAAGAGGGGCGGCCCGCCGACGGGCCGCCCCTCTTTCGTGTGCCGTGCAGCGGGGCCCGCCGCCCCCGTGTCGGCGGGCCCCGCGTGACGAGAATGTGCCCGCCCCCGGGGGCGGTTGAAGCCTCTTGAATCAAATTCAGAGCTGGATTTGAGGATTGCGTAGACATCCTACGTCCCCAGGTGTACGCGCGTAGTACGCCGTCACGGTTGCTCGTGGTGCTCGGAGAGGCCGGGCCAGTCGTCCGGGCCGCCGCCCTGCCACTCGATGAGGTCGCTGCCCTCGACGTCGGTGACGTACAGGTCGGCCAGGCGCAGGATCTCGCCGACGTCGTCCACGTGCGTGGCGACGCCCAGGGTCCTGTCGCCGTCCGTGACCCGCCGGGAGCCGTCCAGGGCCGGCGAGTGCACCACGATGTGCGGATGCTCGGTTGGATGTGCCATGCCTTCAGCGTCCTGCGGAAGGTGCGCGGATGCACCCCGTACACACCGAAAGGCGCCGGATGCGGGACCGTCCGCATCCGGCGCCTTCGCCCCGGAGAGGTCTTCTGCTGTGCCCCTCCGCGAGGAGGTGGCCGGGACCGCGGCGGCGACGACGGAACCGGGCGCTCCTCCCCTCAGGTCGAAGAAGGAGGCCCCGGACCCTTCACCACCGCACTGGCTCGCACACCGCCGCGGTCCTTGCCTCGCCCGCGCGCCGCTAACCGGCCACCCCTCATCCGGGCCGGTCGGCGGCGCGCGGGCCGTCTTCGTCAGTCCTCGCGGAGGGCGTGGACCGCCTTCTCCACGCGCTTGCCGTAGTCCGGGTCGGCGGCGTGGAAGTGGGTCAGGTTCTTCTCGATCACGTCGTCGCGGGAGACCTGGGAGAGGCCGCCGGCGATGTTGGCGACCAGCCGGGACCTCTCGTCCTCGGACATCAGCCGGTACAGCTCGCCGGCCTGGAAGAAGTCGTCGTCCTTGGTGTGCTGCGGGGCCTCGTGGGTGCCGGTCCAGCCGGTCACCGCGAGCGGGGCCGACAGGGCGCGACCGGTCTCGACCGGGCCGTCGTACGAGTTCGGTTCGTAGTTCTTCGCCGCGCGGCCCTGGGAGTTGACCGCCATGAGGCCGTCGCGGCCGTAGTTCTGCGCGGTCGTCGCCCTGGGGGCGTTCACCGCGAGCAGGGTGTGGTTGACGCCCAGGCGGTAGCGGTGGGCGTCCGCGTAGGCGAACAGGCGGCCCTGGAGCATCTTGTCGGGGGAGGGGCCGATGCCCGGGACGAAGTTGTTCGGGGAGAACGCGGCCTGCTCGACCTCCGCGAACACGTTGTCCGGGTTGCGGTCGAGGACCAGTCGGCCCACGCGCCGCAGCGGGTAGTCCCGGTGCGGCCACACCTTGGTCAGGTCGAAGGGGTTGAAGCGGTAGTCCGCCGCCTCGGCCGCCGGCATGATCTGGACGTAGAGGGTCCAGGACGGGTTCACGCCCCGCTCGATCGCCTGCAGCAGGTCCGTCTGGTGCGAGTTCGGGTCCTTGCCCGCGAGCCCTGCGGCCTGCTCGGTCGACAGGGACCGTACGCCCTGGTTGGTCTTGAAGTGGTACTTGACGAAGAAGGCCTCGCCCTCGGCGTTCGTCCACTGGTACGTGTGGGAGCCGTAACCGTTCATGTGGCGGTACGACGCCGGGATGCCGCGGTCGCCCATCAGCCAGGTCACCTGGTGCGTGGCCTCGGGGGCGTGCGCCCAGAAGTCCCAGACGTTGTCCGGCTCCTGACGGCCCGTGAAGGGGTCGCGCTTCTGAGAGTGGATGAAGTCCGGGAACTTGATCGGGTCCTTGATGAAGAACACCGGGGTGTTGTTCCCGACGAGGTCGTAATTGCCCTCCTCCGTATAGAACTTGACCGCGAAACCGCGCGGGTCGCGGACGGCGTCGGCGCCGCCGAGCGAGTCGGCCACGGTCGAGAAGCGCAGGAAGACCTCTGTGCGCCTGCCGACCGTGCTCAGGAAGTCGGCGGACGTGAAGCCCGTGACGTCGTCCGTCACCTCGAAGTAGCCGTAGGCACCGCTGCCGCGGGCGTGCACCACACGCTCCGGGATGCGCTCGCGGTTGAAGCGGGCGAGCTTCTCCAGGAGGTGCTGGTCCTGGAGGAGGAGCGGGCCGCCGACGCCGGCGGAGGCGGAGTTCTGGTTGTCGGCGACCGGGGCGCCGGACTCGGTCGTGAGCACGCGCTTCGACATGGTGATCTTCCAGACGTGAACGGTTTGCTGAAGTGGTGGGCATGGGTATCCGGGCCGCGGCGACGCCTGGGCGCGACAGGACAGATGTCGGCGGCGCCGCGGCCCGGAAGTCCGGGGTGGGTGTGTCAGACCTGGGCGCCGGAGAGGCGCTCCACGGCCCGCAGCAGGGCGGAGTGGTCCAGGCCGCCGTCGCCCTGGGCGCGCAGGCTGGCGACCAGCTGGGCGACCACGGCGCCGACCGGCAGGGCCGCGCCGACGTTGCGGGCGGCGTCGGTGACGATGCCCATGTCCTTGTGGTGCAGGTCGATGCGGAAGCCCGGCTTGAAGTCGCGCTGAAGGAAGTTGACCTTCTTGCGCGTCAGCACGGTGGAGCCCGCGAGACCGCCGTTGAGGACGTCAAGCGCGGCCTTCAGGTCCACGCCCGACTTCTCCAGGAAGACCACGGCCTCGGCGCACGCCTGGATGTTCACGGCGACGATCAGCTGGTTGGCGGCCTTCACGGTCTGACCGGAGCCGTGCGGACCGCACAGCACGATGGTCTTGCCGAGCGCCTCCAGGATCGGCCGCGCGGCGTCGAAGTCGGCCTGCTCACCGCCGACCATGATGGACAGCACGGCCTCGACGGCGCCGGCCTCACCGCCGGAGACGGGGGCGTCCAGGACGCGAACGCCCTTGTCCGCGGCGGCCTTTGCCAGGTCGACCGAGGTCTGCGGGGTGATCGAGGACATGTCGATCAGCAGCGCGCCGGACCTCGCGTTCTCCAGGATGCCGGCGGGGCCGTACGCGATGGCCTCGACCTGCGGGGACGCCGGCACCATCGTGATGATCACGTCGGCGTCGCGCACGGCCTCGGCGATGGACCCGGCCGCGGTGCCGCCGGCGGCGGCCAGGCGGTCCAGCTTGTCCTGTTCCAGGGTGAAGCCCGTGACGTCGTAACCCGCCTTGATGAGGTTCTCGGACATGGGGGAGCCCATGATGCCGAGGCCTATCCACGCGATCTTGGGGAGGTTGCTCATGATGGGGGTGCCTTTCACGTAAAAGGGGGTCAGCGGGCGGCGCGCGCCTCGCGCGGGAGCCAGTCGAAGGCCTCGGCGCTCGGGCGGTCGCCCGGCTTGTACTCCAGGCCCACCCAGCCGTCGTAACCGGCCTTCTTCAGCTGGTCGAGGAGCTCCTCCAGCGGGAGCGAGCCCGTGCCGGGCGCGCCGCGGCCCGGGTTGTCGGCGATCTGCACATGGCCGGTCCTCGAGGCGAACTCCTCGATCACCGACGGCAGGTCCTCGCCGTTCATGGACAGGTGGTAGAGGTCCATCAGGAACTTCGCGTTGCCGAGCCCCGTCGCCTCGTTGACCTTGTCGGTGATGCCGGCCGCGGCGGGCGCGCTCACCAGCGGGTACAGCGGCGACTCCGGCCTGTTCAGCGCCTCGACCAGCAGGATCGCGCCGATCCGGTCGGCCGCCCGGGCCGCGAGGACCAGGTTCTCCAGCGCGAGCGCGTCCTGCTCGGCCGGGTCCACGCCCTCGACGCGGTTGCCGTACAGCGCGTTGAGCGCCTTGCAGCCCAGCGAGGCGGCGAAGTCGGCGGCCACGTCGATGTTGGCGCGGAACCTCTCCGACTCCTCGCCCGGGACCGACAGGGCGCCGCGGTCGGGGCCCGGCAGCTGTCCGGCGTAGAAGTTCAGGCCCGTGAGCTGTACGCCGGCGTCCTCGATCGCCTTCTTCAGGGCGTCGAGGTCGGACCGCTCGGGGGTGGGGGAGTCGACCCAGGGCCACCACAGCTCGACCGCGGTGAAGCCCGCCGCGGCGGCGGCCGCGGGGCGCTCCAGGAGCGGGAGTTCCGTGAAGAGGATCGACAGGTTGACGTTGAAGCGCTGGTCTGCGAATCCCATGGGCCGCCGCGCTCCCTTCCGTGTCGAGTGATTCCGTATTGCGGAAGTTCATTTCTGCTTAACGGAAGACTGCCTGTGGTCCGGGAGGCCTGTCAAGTACTCTGAGGAGGTGGCCCGGTCCAACGACGAGGTCGCCGCGCTCCTCCAGGAGTACGCGGACCTCATCTCGATCACCGGCGGAGACGCGTTCAAGGCGCGCGTCTACGAGAAGGCCGCACGCGCGGTCGGCGGCCATCACGCCGATGTCGCCACCCTCGACCTCAAGGGCCTCCAGGAGATCCCGAACGTCGGGAAGTCCATCGCCCAGAAGGTCCGTGAGTACTTCGACAGCGGCAGCGTGACCGCCGTAGAGGAACTGCGGGCGAAGATCCCCGCCGGGGTGCGCCGGCTCACCGCCATCCCCACGCTCGGCCCGAAGAAGGCCATGGCGGTCTACGAGGAACTGGGCATCTCCTCGGTCGACGAACTCGCCGACGCCATCCACCAGGAGCGGCTGCGCGACCTCAAGGGCTTCGGCCCGAAGACCGAGGAGAACATCCTCCACGGCATCGAACTGCTCCGGTCCTCCGGCGGGCGCGTCCAGCTCGACGTCGCGACCGGCCTCGCCGAGGACATCGTGGCCGCGCTCTCCGCCGTGACCGGCTGCAAGCGGTGCACCTACGCCGGCTCGCTGCGCCGGGGCCGCGAGACCATCGGCGACATCGACGTCCTCGCCGCCTCGACGAAGCCCGCGCCGATCATGCGGGCGTTCACCGAGCTGCCGTACGTCACCGAAGTGATCGGCACCGGCGACAAGAAGACGTCCGTGCGCACCAGCAAGGGCCTCAACGTCGACCTGCGTGTCGTGCCGCCGGACTCCTGGGGCGCCGCCCTGCAGTACTTCACCGGCTCGAAGGCCCACAACATCCGCACCCGCGAACGGGCCGTGCACCAGAAGCTCAAGCTCTCCGAGTACGGGCTCTTCGACGTCGAGAGCGGCGAGAAGATCGTCTCCGAGACCGAGGAGGAGGTGTACGAGCGGCTCGGGCTGCCGTGGATCCCGCCGGCCCTGCGCGAGGACCGCGGGGAGATCGAGGCGGGGCTGCGCGGCGAACTTCCCGACCTGGTCGCCGAGGCCGACCTGCGGGGCGACCTGCACACCCACACTGACCTCACCGACGGGCTCGCCCCGCTGGAGGAGATGGCCGAGGCGGCCGCCGGGCGCGGTTACGCCTACTACGCGATCACCGACCACGCGCCCGACCTGGCCATGCAGCGCATGACCGACGAGCGGATGCTGGCCCAGCGGGCACGGGTGCGCGAGCTGGACGGGACGTACCCCACCAGAGGGAGGCGTGGTGGGCTGCGGCTGCTGCACGGGGCCGAGCTGAACATCGGGCCCGAGGGGCAGGTGGACTGGCCGGACGAGTTCCTCGCCGGGTTCGACCTGTGTGTGGCCTCCGTGCACTCGCACTTCAACCAGGGGCGCGAGGCGCTGACCCGGCGGCTCGTGCGGGCCTGCGAGAACCCGTACGTCAACATCATCGGTCACCCCACCACCCGGCTCATCGGCAGGCGGCCCGGCATCGACGCCGACCTCGACGAGGTCTTCGCCGCCTGCGCCCGCACCGGCACCGCGCTGGAGGTCAACGCCCACCCCGACCGCCTCGACCTGCGCGACGAGGACATCCTGCGGGCCCGGCGGCACGGCGTGCGGTTCGCCGTGAACAGCGACGCGCACGCCGTCCCGCACCTGGCCAACATGCGCTACGGCATCGGCACCGCCCGGCGCGGCTGGCTCACCAAGGAGGACGTGATCAACACCTGGCCGGAGCGGCGACTGCGCTCCTTCCTGCGCAAGGGGCGCGGGACCTAGGCAAAGGGGGCGCCGAGAGGTGTCCGGTGGGGCTGCCCGAAAACGTGTCCAGGGCGTTAGGTTGAGCCCGTGCGATTGAGAGTGGAGTTCACGACCGAGCCCTTCGACCTCGACGAGGCCCCCGCGCACGCGGTCGTCGCCCGCGAGGTCGTCGAGGCGGCCGAGCTGGACGCGGTGGACGTCGGGCCCTTCGGCAACACGGTGGAGGGCGGTGCGGACGCGGTCCTGACCGCCGTGGACGCCCTGCTGCGCAAGTCCCTGGAGGCCGGCGCCACCCGGATCTCGCTGCAGGTCAACGTGATCGGGGAGGGCGCGGCGTGACCGGCACCGGGGACGAGCCGTTCATCACGGCCGTGAAGCCGCTGGTCGACGCCATGGGCGGGGAGATGCTCCCGCCGGACGAGGCCGGTCCCGACGACGTCGTGCTCGCCTGGGAGGGCGTCGACGCCGTCGCCGTACGGCTGCCGCAGCTCGCGGACTCGCTGGATCACATCCTGGCCGCGATGGAGCGCAAGCAGGGCAAGCCGCTGGCCGAGCTGGACCGCAAGTCCAAGCAGGAGGTCGTGCGGATACTCGAGGCGCGCGGCGCCTTCTCCGTACGGCACGGGGTGGAGACCGTGGCGGGCGCGCTCGGCGTCAGCCGGTTCACGGTCTACAACTACCTCAACCGTGAGAAGGACAGCTGAGCGCTGTCGGGTTTGTTACCCCGAATTTTCAACAAAGTGTTGACTCGATGTTGCGTGGGGGCGTTAGCTGACTCCCGTGACTTCGACTTCCGCGTCCCCCGGCCTGGCCCGGTTCAACGCCCTGGAGGAGCACGCGGCCTACGCCGCCCTCCACGAGGCGTGTGCCTCCGTGACCTGGGCGAAGCGACTCCTCGCCGCCCGCCCGTACGCCACCGCCGACGACCTCTTCGCCGCCAGCGACGCTGCCATGGCCGAGCTGAGCACCGCGGATCTGGAGGAGGCCATGGCCGGCCACCCGCCGATCGGCCGCCCCAAGGAGGGCGACCCGACCTCCGCCCGGGAACAGGCCGGCATGGCCGGCGCCGCCGAGGGCCTCAAGGCGGAGATGCTGGAACTGAACCTGGCCTACCAGGAGCGGTTCGGCCATGTCTTCCTGATCTGCGCCACCGGCCGGACCGGCGAGCAGATGCGCGACGCGGTCAAGGAGCGGATCGGCAACTCGCCGGAGCAGGAACGGGAGATCGTCCGCACCGAGCTGGGCAAGATCAACCGTATCCGGCTCGCCCGACTCGTCGAAGAGGACTGAGAGCAGCATGAGCACCAGCACCACCGCCTCGGTGTCGACGCACATTCTCGACACCAGCATCGGCCGCCCCGCGGAGGCAGTCGCCGTCCAGTTGTCCGCCCGCCTGGGCAGGGACGCGGACTGGCAGGCGCTCGGCGGCAGCGCGACCGACGCGGACGGGCGGTGCAAGGACCTGCCGGCCCTGCCGGAGGGGACCACACACGTACGGCTCGACTTCGCCGTGGAGCCGTATTTCGAGAAGAAGCAAGCCGATGCGCAGCAGGACGCCCCCGCGAATCGGGACAGCGGTGCGGCCGTGTTCTTCCCGGAGGTGGCGATCACCTTCGCCGTCGTGCCGGGCGAGCACTACCACGTACCGCTGCTGCTCAACCCGTTCGGCTACTCCGTTTACCGAGGGAGCTAGCTAGATGCCCACGATTCTGGGACAGAACCAGTACGGCAAGGCCGAGAACCGAGTCGTAAAGATCACGCGGGACGGCGCCACCCATCACATCAAGGACCTGAACGTGTCCGTGGCGCTGTCCGGCGACATGGACGAGGTCCACTACTCCGGCTCGAACGCCAACGTGCTGCCGACCGACACCACCAAGAACACGGTGTACGCGTTCGCCAAGGAGCACGGCATCGAGTCGGCCGAGCAGTTCGGCATCCATCTCGCGCGGCACTTCGTGACCTCGCAGGAGCCGATCAAGACCGCGCGGATCCGCATCGAGGAGTACGCCTGGGAGCGGATCGAAGCGTCCGACGCCAACTCCCAGTTCATCGGCGCGGACGAGGTCAAGCACTCGTTCGTGCGGAAGGGCCAGGAGACCCGGCTCACCCAGATCACGTACGACGGTTCGTCGTGGGAGGTCGTCTCCGGGCTCAAGGACCTCGTCGTGATGAACTCGACCAACTCCGAGTTCTGGGGCTACGTCAAGGACAAGTACACGACGCTCCAGGAGGCGTACGACCGCATCCTGGCCACCCAGGTCGCGGCCCGCTGGCGGTTCAACTGGACCGACGACGAGCAGAAGATGCCCAACTGGGAGAAGTCCTACGAGCAGACCAAGAAGCACATGCTCCAGGCCTTCGCCGAGACGTACTCGCTCTCGCTCCAGCAGACCCTCTACCAAATGGGTTCGCGCATCATCAACAACCGCAGCGAGATCGACGAGATCCGTTTCTCGCTGCCGAACAAGCACCACTTCCTCGTCGACCTGGAGCCCTTCGGGCTGAAGAACGACAACGAGGTGTACTACGCGGCCGACCGCCCCTACGGCCTGATCGAGGCCACCATCCTGCGGGACGGCTGCGAGCCGAAGATCCCCGTGGACCTGACGAACCTGTAGTAGCTCCTTTCAGCAGTTCCTTTTCGGCACCCGCGGCCGGCGGGCCTCCTCACCGGCCGCGGCACTCAAATCCCCGGGGTCCTGCCGTGCCCTCACCACAAAGTCCACTGAGCGAAAAGGACGAATCATGGCAGCAGCCCAGCGCATCGTCATCGAGAACTGTTCGATCGCGACGGTCGACGCCGACGACACCGAGTACGCGAGCGGTCAGGTCGTCATCGCCGGCAACCGCATCGAGTCGCTCGGCGCGGGCAGGGCCCCCGAGGGCCTGGAGAACGTCGTACGCCGTATCGACGCGACCGGCCATCTGGTGACCCCCGGCCTGGTCAACACCCACCACCACTACTACCAGTGGATCACCCGGGGCCTGGCCACCGACCACAACCTCTTCAACTGGCTCGTCGCGCTGTACCCGACCTGGGCGCGCATCGACGAGCCGATGGTGTACGCGGCCGCGCAGGGCTCGCTGGCCATGATGGCCCGCGGTGGTGTGACGACGGCCATGGACCACCACTACGTCTTCCCGGCCGGCTCCGGCGACCTGTCCGGCGCCATCATCCGCGCCGCCCGCGAGATGGGCGTCCGCTTCACCCTCGCCCGCGGCTCCATGGACCGCAGCGAGAAGGACGGCGGACTGCCCCCGGACTTCGCCGTCGAGACCCTCGAAGGCGCCCTCGCCGCCACCGAGGCCACCGTCAAGGAGCACCACGACGCCTCCTTCGACGCGATGACCCAGGTCGCCGTCGCGCCCTGCTCGCCCTTCTCCGTCTCCACCGAACTCCTGCGCGAGGGCGCCCAGTTGGCCCGCCGCCTCGGCGTCCGCCTGCACACGCACGGCTCGGAGACCGTCGAGGAGGAGCAGTTCTGCAAGGAACTGTTCGGCATGGGCCCGACCGACTACTTCGAGTCCACCGGCTGGCTCGGCGAGGACGTGTGGATGGCGCACTGCGTCCACATGAACGACTCCGACATCGCCGCCTTCGCCCGTACGAAGACCGGTGTCGCCCACTGCCCGTCCTCCAACGCCCGCCTGGCGGCCGGCATCGCCCGCGTCCCCGACATGCTCGCGGCCGGCGTCCCGGTCGGCCTCGGCGTCGACGGCACCGCCTCCAACGAGTCCGGCGAACTGCACACCGAGCTGCGCAACGCCCTGCTGATCAACCGCCTCGGCGCCCACCGCGAGGCCGCCCTGAACGCCCGTCAGGCGCTGCGTCTCGGCACGTACGGCGGTGCCCAAGTCCTCGGCCGCAGCGCCGAGATCGGTTCCCTGGAGCCCGGCAAGCTCGCCGACCTGGTGCTGTGGAAGCTGGACACCCTGGCGCACGCCTCCATCGCCGACCCGGTCACCGCGCTGGTCTTCGGCGCGGCGGCCCCGGTGACCGCCTCCTTCGTCAACGGCACGCAGATCGTCGAGAACAACCGCCTGCTGCACGTCGACGAGGACGCGATCGCCCGCTCCACGCGGGCGGAGGCGCAGCGGCTGGCGCGGATCGCCGCGCAGGCCTGAGCGGTCGAAGATCTCCGGTCGAGGGGGACGGCCCTCGACCGGTAGCCGTGGACCCCAGCGGGTCCATGGCGGCCGTCTCCGGGGCGCGCATGGACGTGCGCGCCCCCGGAACGGTCACCGTCACTTTCCTTACAGGCACCCCCGGTCCCGCACGACCGCGCACCACCTCCAAGAAACCCACGTCAGAGCCGACGTGTTAGCTGACCCGGAGGAACCGCTGTGACCGCCCACCCCGTCGACGAGAAACTCCCCGCGCTCAAAATGGCCACCACGGGCCTGCAGCACGTGGCCGCCATGTACGCGGGAGTCGTCGCCCCGCCCCTGATCGTCGGGGCGGCCATCGGCCTCTCCGCCGCCGAGCTGACCTTCCTCACCGGCGCCTGCCTCTTCACCGCGGGCCTCGCCACCTTCCTCCAGACACTCGGCATCTGGAAGATCGGCGCCCGGCTGCCCTTCGTCAACGGCGTCACCTTCGCCGGTGTCGCCCCCATGACCGCGGTCGTCGCCTCCACCAAGGACAAGTCCGACGCGCTGCCGGTCATCTTCGGCGCCGTGATGGTGGCCGGTCTGCTCGGCTTCATAGCCGCCCCCTTCTTCAGCAAGGCCGTCCGCTTCTTCCCGCCGGTCGTCACCGGCACGGTGATCACACTCATCGGCGTCTCGCTCCTGCCGGTCGCCTTCGGCTGGGCCCAGGGCCCCAACCCGGCGGCGGACGACTACGGTTCGACGACCAACCTCGCACTGGCGGGCGCAACTCTCCTGATCGTGCTGGTACTTCGCCGCTTCACCCGCGGCTTCGTCAAGCAGATCGCCGTGCTGCTCGGCCTGGTCGCGGGCACGCTGGTCGCGATCCCCTTCGGTGCCACGGACTTCGGCCCGGTCGCGGACGCGGACGTGATCGGCTTCCCGACGCCGTTCCACTTCGGCGCACCGCAGTTCCAGGTCGCCGCGATCGTGTCGATGTGCGTGGTGATGGTGGTCTCGATGACCGAGTCCACCGCGGACATGCTCGCCCTCGGCGAGATCGTCGAGCGCCCGGCCGACGAGCGGACCATCGCCGCGGGCCTGCGCGCCGACACCCTCGGCTCGGCGATCAGCCCGCTCTTCAACGGCTTCATGTGCAGCGCCTTCGCGCAGAACATCGGCCTGGTGGCGATGACGCGGATCCGCAGCCGGTACGTCGTCGCGACCGGCGGCGGATTCCTGGTCCTGATGGGCCTGTGCCCGATGGCCGCCTCGCTCATCGCCGTCGTACCGCGCCCGGTGCTCGGCGGCGCGGGCGTGGTCCTCTTCGGCTCCGTCGCGGCGAGCGGCATCCAGACCCTGGTGCGGGCCGGCCTGGACAAGGACAACAACGTCCTGATCGTCGCCGTCTCGCTGGCCGTCGGCATCATCCCGATCACGGCGCCGGACTTCTACCACGCGTTCCCCGAGACCGCGCGGATCGTCCTGGACTCGGGCATCTCGACGGGCTGCGTCGCGGCGGTCGTCCTGAACCTGGTCTTCAACCACCTCGGCAGGGGCCGCGACGCCCAGGACGTGACCCACCCGATGGAGGCCGGCGACCGGATCGCCGCCGCCCACTGATGCGCTGCACGCGGGGTGCGGCGATCGCCGTACCCCGCAAGGGCGATGGGGCAGGCTGTCTCCCATGAACGAGTCCGGCCGCGTAGAGGCCTTCAGCGACGGTGTGTTCGCCATCGCCATCACCCTGCTCATCCTGGAGATCAAGGTCCCCGAGGTGGGCGAACACGGCGGCCTGTGGCACGCGTTGGGGCAGCAGTGGCCCTCCTACGCGGCCTATGTGGTGAGCTTCCTGGTCATCGGCATCATGTGGATCAACCACCACCAGCTGTTCAGTTACGTCGCCCATGTGGACCGCACGCTGATGTTCCTGAACCTGCTGGTCCTGATGGTGGTGGCCGCGGTGCCCTGGCCGACGGCGATGCTGGCGGAGTACCTGCGCGAGGACGCGGCCTCGCATGTGGCGGCCGCGGTCTACAGCCTGGTCATGGTCGTCATGGCGCTCACCTTCCAGACCCTGTGGTGGCACCTGACCCGCACCGGCCACCTCTTCGACGACCGGGTCGACGTCCCCGCCGCCCGGGCGACCCGCGCGCGCTTCGCCCTCGGCACCCTGGCCTACCCGGTCACGGTGGGCCTGGCCTTCGTCTCGGCCCCGCTCACCCTGGCCGCGCACGGCCTGATCGCCCTGTACTACGGCTTCAACCAGGTGCCGGTGCCGACCCGCCAGGCCCCGGCCAGTTCATGAGCTTGTCCGGACAGCCGGAGTGCCCGAACGGACTCTCCCCGGTGAAGCGGATCAGGTACCAGTACAGGAAGGTCCAGTCGTACGAGGCCGGGTAGCCGCACATGACGGGCTGCGCCTCGGCGCTCACCTCCCGCACCCACGCAGCGAACTCGCCCAGCGCCGCGGCCGGTTCGGCCCCCTCGCGCTTCAGCCGCTCCCGATCGAGCCCGCTGACGGCCAGCGCCTCCGGTACGAACTCCTCGCTGATCGGCCGCAGTTCACGGTAGAAGGTCCGCTCCTGCGGGTCGGCGGCGGTGAACCCGTCGGCCGTGTGCGTGCCGGCGACGGCGGCGCCCAGGCTGATCATCGAGTACGGCCCCGGGATCGGGCCGTCGGCCTCGATGTCGACGGAGATGTAGCAGCTGGGGCGGATGCGGCGTGCGGACATGAGTCCGGAGCATCGAGGTGGGCAGGGGCGGCCGCAGCCGATTTGAGCCGTGTACGGGCTTCAGGCGCGGCGGACCGCCTGGCAGGGGGTCGCTTCCGGCAGGCGGCCGGTGAAGTACGAGCGGGGCGGGACGCCCATCAGGGTGCGGAAGTCGGTCGTCATGTGGGACTGGTCGTAGTAGCCAGTGGCGGCGGCGAGTTCCGCCCAGGGGCGGGTGGCCGCGTGGTCCAGTACCGTGCGGACGCGGTTGACGCGGGCGTAGTGCTTGGGGGAGAGGCCGACGCCCTCGGCGAAGAGGTTGCGCAACTGCCGCTCGCTGACGGCCAGTTCACGGGCCACGTCGGCGACCTGGGCCGGGGAGCGGCCGGTACGGACCGACAGCGCGTCGACGCCCGCCCGCACCAGCTCGGTGCGCGCCCGGTCCGCCGCGGCCCCGAGCCGCTCCGGCAGCACCTCCGCGAGACGCTCCAACGCCTCGTCCGGCGTCAACCCCCGCAACTCGTCGGCCAGTCGGCGGGCCATCGCGCCCGGCAGGTCCCCCAGGCGCACCGCACGGCCGACCAGTTCCACGGCCGGGACACCGAGCAGCGGGCGGACGGTGCCGGGTGCGAGCCGCAGCTCCACGCATGAGGCCCGGTGCTTGCCGCTGTGGTACGACGCCCGGGCCCGTGGGCCGACGACCAGCGTGCTGCGGCTGCCGTGCTCCCCGGTGCGCACGACCACCCTGGTCGCGGGCTCGGGGAGATGCACGAACGGCTCGGTCGGCGCATCGCCCACCGACAAGGACCCGACCCCGGCGAACCACGGGCGCAGCGCCTCGGGCGTGGGCAGGGTCTCGCGGAGCACGGCATTCGTCACCCCTCCACGGTAAGCGCGCGGCACGGCCGCCCGGGCCCCGGAACCGTGCCGGAATTTCCAAGAGTTACCGCGCCCCGGCCGCCCACCCTCGTGGACATGATCCTTGTGACCGGTGCCACGGGCACCATCGGCAGTGAAGTCGTACGACAGCTCGCGGCGCGCGGCGAGAAGGTCCGCGCGCTGACCCGGGACCCGGCGAAGGCCCAGGTGCCGCCGGGAGTGGAGACCGCGCCCGGCCACCACCGCGACCGGGCGGCGGTGGAGGCGGCGATGGCCGGGGCGCAGGCCGCGTTCCTGGTGGGCGTGTTCGGGCCGGACGACGCGGAGCACGACCGCGGGCTGGTCGAGGCGGCGAAGGCGGCGGGGGTGCGGCGGATCGTGAAACTCGGGGCGATCGGTACGGGCGACCCTCGGCTCGGCCGGTTCGGGACCTGGCATCTGCACGGCGAGGAGGCGGTCCGGGCGAGCGGTCTGGAGTGGACGATCCTGCGCCCCTCCGCGTTCGCGTCCAACACGCTGAGCTGGGCGGCGGCCGTCCGGGAGGGCACACCCGCGCCGAACATGATGGGCGACGGCAAGCAGGGGGTCGTGGACCCGCGGGACGTGGCCGCCGTCGCGACGGCCGCGCTGCTCGACCCACGGCACGCGGGCCGCACGTACACCCTGACCGGCCCCGAGACCCTCAGCGCCCACGAACAGGCCGCCGTCCTCGCCGAGATCCTCGCCCGCCCGGTCCCACTCCACGACCTGACCCCGCAGGAACGCCGGTCCCAGCTCCTCGCGTCCGGCCTGACCGAGACGTACGCGGACGGCCTGCTGGTGACGGCACGCTTCATCCACGAGGGCGGCAACGACGTGGCGACCGGGGATGTGGAGGAGGTGCTGGGGAGGCCGGCGCGGACGTATCGGGAGTGGGCGGAGGACCACGAGGAGGCCTTTGGCTGACGGGTGGGGAGGGGTGGGTGGCTGACGGTGGGGCGACAGGGGGAGGCCGTGGGAGCGGCGGGGGTACAGGGGCGAGGCTGTCGGGATTGCGCTGCCTGCCACGCCAGCCCCCCACCTCACTCACCCGCGCCGCGGCCGCAGCACCCCCGCCGCCAACCCCAGCGCCGCCACGGCGATCACCGCCCCGACCCTGAACGCCAGCCGGTATCCCGCGGCCGTCGCCTCAACGAGCGTGTCGCCTCCCGCCAGCAGGCCTGCCGTGTGGTTCGCCGCCAGTACCGACAGCACCGCCAGGCCCAGCGAACCCCCCACCACCTGTGTCGTGTTGAACAACCCGGACGCCAGCCCCGCGTCCTCCTCCCGCGCCCCCGACATCGCCAGCCCGGTCAGCGCCGGCATGGCCGCGGCGAAGCCGGTGGCGAGCAGGAGGAGGGGTGGGAGTACGTCGGTGGTGTACGAGCCGTCGGCAGGGGCCCGGCTCAGCAGGGCCATCCCGGAGACTATGAGGACCAGCCCCGCCAGCAGCACCCGGTGCGCGCCGAACCGCCCGATGGTCCGCGCCGACAGCCCCAGCATCAGTACCCCGATCACGACCGGCGCCGGCAGGAACGCCGTGCCGGTGAGCAACTCGCCGTACCCCAGCACGCGTTGGAGATAGAGCGCCCCGATGAACTGGAAGCCGTACATCGTCGCGATCATCAGGATCTGGACGGCGTTGGCACCGCTCAGCACGCGTGAGCGGAACAGACGGAGGCGGAGGAGTGGGCGGGCGGCGCGGGCCTGGCGGAGGGTGAAGGATGCGAAGAGGGCGAGGGCCAGGGCGGCGAGCAGGAGCGTCGCGGTGAGGGAGCGGTCGCCGGAGCCGACGATCACGTACACGCTCAGCATCAGCGCGCCCGTGACCAGCGCCGCCCCCGGACAGTCGGCGCCCTTGCCGAGGCCCGCGCCCGGCTCGGGGGCGAGCACACGCAGGGCCGCGAACAGCGCGACCGCGCCGATCGGCAGGTTGATCAGGAAGATCCAGTGCCAGCTCAGGGCCTGGGTGAGCGCCCCGCCGAGGAACATGCCGAGCGCCCCGCCCGCCGCGCCGACCGCACTGAACACCGCGATGGCACGGGCCTGTTCACGCGGCTCGGGGAACAGTGCCACCAGCATGCCGAGCACGACCGCCGAGGTCATCGCCCCGCCGACGCCCTGCACGGCCCGCGCCGCGATCAGCATGCCCTGGCTGCCGGCCACCCCGCACAGCACGGACGCCGCAGTGAACACCGCCAGCCCGACCGTGAACATCCGCTTGCGGCCCAGCAGATCGCCGAGCCGACCGACCAGCAGCAACAGCCCGCCGAACGGGATGAGATACGCGTTCACCACCCACGCGAGCCCCGGCGCCGAGAAACCGAGGTCGTTCTGGATGGCCGGCATGGCGACCGTGACGATGTTGCCGTCCAGGATCGTCATCAGCGTGCCCGCGCACAGCACGACCAGGGACGCCCAGGGGGAGTACGTCCGGTGTGACGCTCGCGTCGATGACTCGGTGAGGGCCGTCATGGCGGCGTGGCCTCCGTAAGCTTCATGGTGCACGATTTGTAACGGGGTACATCGTGAGTGACCATGGAGCCCGGCATAAGGAGGCAGTCCGATGTCCCCTAGGAACACCGGTGTTACCGCCCAGGTGGTGAACGCGCACGCCTGTCCGGTCCGCGAGGTTCTTGACAGGGTCTCCGGCAAATGGAGCGTGCAGATCCTGGTCGCCGCCGCCCACGGACCCATCCGCTTCACCGAACTGGAGCGCAGCATCGAGGGCATCAGCCGCCGCATGCTGACCCTCACCCTGCGCAATCTGGAACGCGACGGCCTGGTCACCCGCACCGTCCACCCGACCGTCCCGCCGAAGGTCGAGTACGAACTGACGCCGGTGGCAAACGAGTTGCACGAAACCCTGCTGCGGCTGACCGACTGGGCCGAGCGCAACAGGGTCTACATCGCGGAGGCGCGGGCCGCCTACGACGCCGAACGGGACCCGGAGCCGACCTGACCCGTGACGCCCGACTGCGCGGGTGCCTAGAGCCCGAACAGGCCTGGGTCGGAGGCCAGTTCCTTGAAGACGTCGCCGGGGCGGGTGACCAGGCGCCGTGCCTTGAGGTCCATCAGCCCGCCCACCGCCGTGATCTCGGCCGCCACGGTGCCGTCCTTCTTGCGGATCGTCTGCTGTATTCGGAACGTCTTGCCCTCGCCCCACTCGAAGCCGCAGGTCACCTCCACCTCGTCACCGGCGACCAGCTCCCGCTGGTAACGGATGGTCGTCTCCAGCGCGACCGGCCCCACCCCGGTGCCGATGAGCGCGGCCTGGGAGATGCCCGCCGCATCGAGCATCGACCAGCGGGCGTGCTCCGCGTAGTTGATGTACACGCTCTGGTTGAGGTGTCCCTGGACATCGGTCTCGTACCCGCGGACGGTCACCGGGACGGAAAACGCCTCAGCCACAACAAACCCCTCTCGCATCACGGCAGTTGACGGACCCGATCCTGACACGTGCCCTCTACACCCGGCGCGGCGAGGCCAGCAGATAACGGACCCTGGTCCGCGGCTCGGTGTACTCCCCGGCCTGCCAGCCCGCCCCCTCCAGGGTGATCGCGCAGGTCCGCAGCGCCTCCGCGTCCGGAGCGTGCACGGCGACGGCGTCCGGCTGCGGCGTCGCGCGCACCCGGTAGCCGGGCGAGTCCCCCGTTTCCGGCGCGTGCCCCGCCGCCTCCAGTGCCAGCGCGGCGGCCTGCACGAGATGCGTACGCTCCCAGCCGCAGGGCCGGTCGGTGGCGGCGTCGGGATTGGTCATCCGGCGCAGCTCCAGCAACCCCTGCCAGGCACTGTGCACCTCACGCACACGAGCGACCCGGGAGACCGGCGCGCTCTCCTCCCCACCGACCCGCGCGGCGAACACCCCACCGGCGCCGCCCGCCTCGGCCCCGCCGGACGCACGACCCCCGGCACCGGCAGCACGTGCGGCCACGGCAGCGGCTCCCACGCCGGCAGCACCGCCGACACCGCCCGGACCCGTCCCCGCCGCACCGCCCGCACCGGTCTGAGCCGGCCCCGCGCCAGCCGCCCCCGCCCCCACACCTGCCGCCCCGGGCTCCTCGCCCTCCCGTATTCGATGCCCCGCCGGCGTCAGAAAGTGGTCGTGCGGCGGCCGTGGATGCCGAAAGGCCAGCCCGCGCTTCACCAGCGCCGCGAGCTGCGTCTCCGTACCCCTCACCCGCCCGGTGACAGGATCGGCGGCGTCGATGACACGCCGCTGCGCGGCGGTCGGCGGTCGTGTCACGGCGTACTCCTTCCAGCGCTGGGGCTCCTGCTCCCACCTGCCTTCGAAGGTACGACGCGGGTCTGACAGTCGACCTCGGAGTGAGGCCCGCCTACGCCCCCGGCCGCACGTTCCACCCCGCGATCACCGGCCGCCCGTGCTCCGTCCCCAGCCGGCACACCGTCCCGGTCGCGAGCTGGAAGAGCGCCCCGGCCGAGGGCGGCAGTCCGAGCCGCCGCGCGGTGAGCACCCGCAGGAAATGCCCGTGGGCCACCAGCACCACGCACCCTTCGGTGTTCGCGAACGCCGCGTCCACCTTGGCGAGCATCCGGTCCGCCCGCTCGCCGACCTGCTCCGGCGTCTCCCCGGGATGTTCCGGCGGCCCGGGCGCGACCCCGTCCGTGAACAGGAACCAGCCGGGCCGGGTGCGCTGGATCTCGACGGTGGTGATCCCCTCGTAGCCGCCGTAGTCCCACTCCCGCAGATCGACGTCGACCCGGACGTCCTGCAGCCCGATCAGCTCGGCGGTCTCCCGCGCCCGCTGCAGGGGGCTGACGAACGCGGCCCCGATCCGGTGCGACCGGATCAACGGCACCAGCCGCCGCGCCTCCTCCCGCCCCCGCTCGGTCAACGGAACATCGGTCCACCCGGTATGCCGCCCGGACCGCGACCACTCGGTCTCACCGTGCCGCACGAGAAAGAGATCACCCATGGGTCAGAGGCTACGAGCCCGGCGGGCCCGGCGCCCGGTGACGGCTACTGCCGATACCCGCTCAGAAACCGCCCGATCCGGCCGATCGCCGCCTCCAGGTCCTCCGCGTGGGGGAGGGTGAGGATGCGGAAGTGGTCGGGGGTCGGCCAGTTGAAGCCCGTGCCCTGGACCACCTGGATCTTCTCGCGGAGGAGGAGGTCCAGGACGAACTTCTCGTCGTCGTGGATCTTGTGGACCTTGGGGTCGAGGCGCGGGAAGGCGTAGAGGGAGCCCCGGGGCTTCACGCACGACACGCCCGGGATCTCGTTCAGCTTCTCCCAGGCCACCGTCCGCTGCTGGTGCAGTCGGCCGCCCGGGGCCGTCAGGTCGTTGATGGACTGGCGGCCGCCGAGCGCTGCCTGGATGGCGTACTGGGCGGGCGCGTTGGCGCACAGCCGCATGGAGGCCAGCATGGTCAGGCCCTCCAGGTAGTTCTTCGCGTGCTGCTTGGGGCCCGTCACCACCAGCCAGCCCGAGCGGAAGCCGGCCACGCGGTACGTCTTCGACAGGCCGCAGAAGGTCAGGACCACCAGGTCGGGGGCGAGCGCGGCGACCGAGTGGTGCACGGCGTCGTCGTAGAGGATCTGGTCGTAGATCTCGTCGGCGAAGACCATCAGGCCGTGCCGGCGGGCGAGGTCGAGGATGCCCTCGATGATCTCCTTCGGATAGACCGCGCCCGTCGGGTTGTTCGGGTTGATGATGACGACCGCCTTGGTGCGGTCGGTGATCTTCGACTCCATGTCGGCCAGGTCCGGGTACCAGTCCGACTGTTCGTCGCAGAGGTAGTGAACGGCCTTTCCCCCGGCGAGCGTTGTCACCGCCGTCCAGAGCGGGAAGTCGGGGGCCGGGATGAGGATCTCGTCGCCGTCCTCCACCAGCGCCTGTACGGCCATCGAGATCAGCTCGGAGATGCCGTTGCCGAGGTAGACGTCGTCGACGTCCACCTCCAGGCCGAGGTTCTGGTAGCGCTGGGCGACGGCCCGGCGGGCGGAGAGGATGCCGCGGGAGTCCGTGTAGCCGTGGGCCTGCGGGAGCATCCGGATCATGTCCTGGAGGATCTCCTCCGGCGCCTCGAAGCCGAAGAGCGCGGGGTTGCCGGTGTTCAGGCGCAGCACGCTGTGGCCCGCCTCCTCCAGCGCGTTGGCGTGCTCGATCACCGGGCCGCGGATCTCGTAACAGACCTCGCTGAGCTTGTTCGACTGCCGGAACTCCATGCTCGCTCGCCCCTCCGCTTTCGTGTGTTGCTTGGTTTTACCAAGTTCGAGCTTGGAAAGTCCAACAACATGTCTAGACTGCGTCGCATGTCACCACGCCGAAGCTACGACCAGTACTGTTCCGCAGCCCGCGCCCTCGACCTCGTCGGCGACCGCTGGACCCTGCTGATCGTCCGCGAGCTGCTGGCCGGACCGCGCCGCTACACCGACCTGCACGCGGACCTGCCGGGCGTGAGCACGGACGTACTCGCCTCACGGCTGAAGGACATGGAGCGGGACGGGCTCAGCACCCGGCGCCGGCTGCCGCCGCCCGGTGCCGCGTACGTCTACGAACTGACCGACCGCGGGCGGGAGTTGCTGCCCGTACTGGCCGCGCTGAGCGCGTGGGGGCGAGCCGAACTGGGCGAGCGGCGGCCCACGGACGCCGTACGGGCGCACTGGTTCGCGCTGCCGCTGCTGCGCTCGCTGGAGGCCGTCGCGGAGGGGGAGGGGGAAGGTCTCGTCGAAGTCCGGCTGGAGGAAGGGGACTTCCACCTCCACGTCGGTGCCGAGAAGGGGCCCGTGTACGGCGACGGGCCCGCGCCCGGCGAGCCCGACGCGCGGCTGACACTGGACGCCGTGACCTGCGAGGCCGTCAGCCGGGGGGAGTTGAGCCTCGTCGACGCGGTGCGGGCCGGGCGGGTCACGGTGACGGGTGACGGTACGACGGCCAAGGCGCTGCGCGAGGCGTGAGACGCGTGGCAGAGACGCGAGGCATGAGAAGGGCCGCCGACTCCGAAGAGCGGCGGGCCCTTTGACGTACCGTCAGGCTCCCGGCGGCACCTGCCTCGGCCGTCCCGACCCCCGCGTCAGCGCGTAGCCGCCCACTCCCGCGAGCGCCGCCAGCACGCCACCGATCGCCGTCCACACCCAGCGGTCGGACCACCAGCCGGAGGCCCAGCCGTCATCGGGTTCGAGGCTGGAGAGCACCGCCGCCTTGGCCGAATCCCCGTCGCCGTCCCCGGAGTCGGAGGTCACCGCGATCCCCGGCACCAGCGGCTGCGCCAGCGAGCCGTCCACCGCCGCCGAGCCGCCGACGTCCTTGGAGTCGACCCGCACCGACGCGTCGATCGGCTGGCCGAGGTCGGCCGTCGTCAGGCTCACCGCGGTCAGCCGGATGTAGTAGGTCCCCGGCAGCGGGTCGTCGGCCCACGGCTCCGACCAGGCCCGGACCGTACGCATCACACACGTCAGTTCCACCGACGCGGCACCCTGCGCGGCCGTGCGCGTCTGCGCCCCGTACTGGCAGGCCTGGCGGCGGCGCAGGCCGTCGTACACGTCGACCTGCCAGGTCTGGGCCGCGTGCGTGTCCGGCAGCTTCACCGTCGCCTTCACGGTGGGGCGTTGGCCGGCGTCCGCGGGGAACGACCAGTACAGGTAGTCGCCGGTGGAGGCTCCCCCAGAGGGGGGACCCCCAGCCGTCGCCTCCTGACCCTGCTCGAACTCGGTCGCCGTACGGAAGGACGTGCCCGCCGAGGTCGGCGCGCCGGCGTCCGAGGAGGCCGAGGGGGACGGCGAGGAGTCGGCCGCCGCCGGGGCCACCGCCAGTCCCAGCGTCAGCAGGGCGGCGCTCAACACATGTGTGATCCGCATCAGTTGGTCCTCCAGACCGCGACCCGCCAGCGCGAAACCCAGCCCCAGAGCAGGCCCGCGACGAACCCGACCAGCACCAGCAGGCCGAGCAGCCACCAGCCGCGCCCGAGGCCGAAGGAGGCCACGTCGGCGGAGTGCGAGGGGCCGTCCACGACGTCGACGGTCAGCTCCAGCGGGAGGCCGGGGGTGGTCTTCACGCCTGTGGCCGGCGAGAACGAGTTGGTCACCTGCAGGCACACGGTCTCCGCGGCCGGCTTGTCGCTGTCGTCGTCGTCCCGTTCGGGCTTCGGGTAGCGAAGTCCCGTGGAGATGACGTCCGTTCGGCCGTTGCCCGCGGCCTCGCCGCGCACGATCTCCCGGCCGTGCAGGGTGACGGCCCGCAGCAGCGTGCCGTAGTCGGGGCCGACGGCCCGGTCGGCCGACACGCTGACGGAGGCGCGCAGTTCCTGGCCCGCCAGGAGCTCCACGCGGTACCAGCGCTCCTGCCCGAACTCCTCGCGGTCGGTGTACAGACCGGACTTGAGCACCGGCGCGTCGGTGCACTGCGCGGCGCCCTCGGTGGCCACCGGCGTCACCACCGGATCGGCCGCCCGGTCCACCAACTGGTTGACCTTGTCGGTGAGTTCGTCGGTGTGCTCGACCGAGGTGTACGTGCCGCCGGTCGCCTCCGCGATGCAGCTGAGCTGCTTGCTCAGCTTGGTGCTCGGGACAAGGCCGAGCGTGTCGATGGTCGTGCCGATGCCCTTCGCGGCGATCTCGCGGGCCACCTCGCACGGGTCGAGCGGGGCGCAGGTGTCCTCGCCGTCGGTGATCAGGACGATGCGCTTGGAACCGTCGCCGGAGCCGAGGTCGTCGGCCGCCTTCAGCAGGGCCGGTCCGATCGGCGTCCAGCCGGTCGGCGAGAGCGTGGCCACCGCCGTCTTCGCCTCGGTGCGGTCCAGGGTGCTGACCGGGTAGAGCTGCGCCGTGTCCTTGCAGCCCGTCTTCTGGTCGTCGCCCGCGTAGTTGGCGCCCAGCGTGCGGATGCCGAGCTGGACCTCCTCGGGCGTCGCGTCGAGGACCTCGTTGAACGCCTGCTTCGCCGCCGCCATCCGGGTCCCGCCGTCGATGTCCCGGGCCCGCATGGACCCGCTGACGTCGAGCACGAGATCGACCTTCGGGGTGGCGTCGCCCGTGGGCTCGCCGGCGCTCGCCGCGGCCGGGAACGCGAGCCCGGCCGCCAGGGCGGCGAGCAGGGCACACACTCCTGCCGCCAGCCGTTGTGTTCTGATCATCGGCGGATCTTATTGATCACAGGCGCCGGGCTCCAAAACGCGCGGTCAGCGCAGGGGATTGGGCAGCCCGGTCCACTGGTCCCCGGGTGTCTGCGGCGACAGCCTCATCAGCGTCAACGCCTTCGCGGGCAACGGCTCTTCGAGCAGCGCGACCAGGTCGGGCGTGCGCGGCAGATCCCGTACGGCCGTCTCCAGCGCCGCACCCAGCGCCGGCGCCGAACCCGCCGTACCGGCCAGAGCGCCCGCGACCAGCGACCCGAACAGCTTGCGGCGCAGGGTCGGTACGTCGTCCGTGACGATCCGGCCGGTCAACTCGGGGACGGGGATGCCGTGTCGGGCCAGCCGGGCGGGGCTGACCCGGATGTCCGCGAGGTCGCGGTAGACCAGCCGGAGCGGGGCACCCGTGTCCGAGAGGACGACCAGGAGGTTCTGGCCGTGCGCCTCCAGGGCCACACCGAGCTCCAGGAGGCGCAGGCCGACGGTGAGGGTGAGGCGGGTGAAGTCCGCGAGCCAGCCGGGGGATTCGGGCAGCCCGGTGGCCGCGAGCGCCGCCACCGGCACGACCCGTTCGCCGCGGTCGGTCGCCGCGTACGTCTGCGGCGACTCCCGCAGTACGGCGGCCAGGTCGGGGGAGCCCGCGGTGGCCGCGCCCAGCGTCCGCGTGACGTGCAACAGGCCCTCCGAGCGTGCGGAGAGGGACTCCGCGAACGCCGACAAGGTCGCCGAAAGTCCGATCGAGTAGGCCGAGATGTCCCGCACCGAGGACGTCAACCGGGCACTCAGCGCGGTCTTGACGTGCGGCCCGCCGGGCACGGCGAGCGTCCGCAGGGACATCAGCGGACGCGCCGAGAACCCCGCCTCCGGCATCCCCTTCAGCACATGCGCCGCCTGCCACGGATGCACCGGCAGCAACAGCCGCCCCCCGTCCCGCAGTTCCTCCGGCCACACCCCGGTCACCAGGCACTCCTCCGCCCGCACCGGCACCGACCCGAGCTCCACGACCGGCCGGTGCTCGGGCCCGTACGCCAGCTGCTCGGCCACCGAGAAACCGGGCCGGGAACGGCAGCCTGGATGGTACGGATGCCCGTCGACCACCCGCTGCTCCCACTCCCAGTCCTGCGTCGGCCACTCTTTCGGGCGGTCCTCCTGCCCGGCCCGCGACAGCGCCAACGAGGCGACGCTGTGCCCGAGTTCGGCCGCGAAACCCTCACCGTGCGGTACGGCGAGCCCGGTCATCAGCCGCGCCGGATGGTCGTACGACACCTCGTCCAGCCGTACGGCGGAGACGTACGCGGCGGTCGCGTACGGGTCCGCGGCCGGGCCGTGCAGCCGGCGGCCGTCCCGGAGGCGCAGGGTGAGGCTCTCCCGGCCCGGCTCGCGGCCGGTGATCCACGGCAGCGGCTCGTGCGCGAGCGCCCGCCACAGCCGGGTCAGCACCGCGGCCCGGGCACCCGGCAGCTCGGCCGCGTACCGTGGCAGAAGGCCGGGGCGTACGGCGGCCAGCTCGTCGGCGACCTCGGCCTCCGCGGGGTGGGGACGGTGCACGGGTGGGCTCCTCGGGTACGAGTAGGGCGTCACGAACGGGAGGTGACGACGTACATACTGATCATCTCCGCCCGAACGGACATCGAAGAACGAGTGGATCGCGTGGAACTCATCCCCCCGCCGGCCGGTGACGACGCCGCCGACGCGTACGCGGCAGCACCGCTGCTCAACTGTCTGCTGCGCGAGGTCGCCGAGCCCGCCGGACGCGGCCGGTACCGGCTGCCCGGCGTGGACCGGCTGATGCGGGTGCGCGGCGGCCGCCGCCCCCGTGACCCCGAGGTCTACGCGGCGGGCCGCTGGCACCACATCGGCCACACCGAGCTGGTCAAACTCGTCGCCGAGGAACTGCGCCGCCACACCGGCCTGTCCAACCACGAACTCCCCGCCGAGATGATCGACAGCCGCGACGCGGTGGCCGCGATCCTCGCCGCGCGCGCCCGGGCGACGCCGCCCGAGGACCCGTACGTGCGCTCCGAGCAGTCCCTCATCACCGGCCACCCCTACCACCCCGCGCCCAAGGCGCGCGGCGGCGGCCCGGTCGCCGGGTGGCTGCCGTACGCCCCCGAGGCGTACGCCCGTTTCCCGCTCACGCTGCTCGGTGTGCGCGCGGACACGGTGGTCGAGGAGGGCGACACCTCCGCGCTCGACGCCCTCGGCGAGGCCCCGCCCGGCTACCGGCTGCTGCCGGCCCACCCCTGGCAGCTCGACCTGCTGGACCTCGACGACGCCTTCGCCGACGGCCGGCTGATCCGGCTGGGCGCGACGTCCTTCGAGGTGTGGCCGACGGCCGCGATCCGCACCCTGTACGCCCCCGACCAGGACCTGTTCCTGAAGTTCAGCCTCGACGTCCGCATCACCAACGACATCCGCCGGCTGTGGCGCCACGACCTGCGGAAACTGCGCCGGACGGACACGGCGGCGGCGCAGGCCTTCGCGGCGGTCCCGGGACCGGCCGCCTGGCTCAGCGACCGCGGCTACCGCACGGTCGACTTCGCCTTCGAGGAACTCGCCGTGCTGGTCCGCGACGGACTGCGCGGCCACCTCCTGCCCGGCGCGACCCCGCTGCTGGCCGCGGGCCTGGTGGAGGGCTTCGAGGGCAGCCCGCTCGCCGGTGCCCGGGACCCGGACGCCTGGTGGCAGGCGTACCTGCGGGCCGTCGTACCCCCTGCCCTCGCGGCCTTCGACGACCACGGCGTCGTACTCGAAGCACACCTGCAGAACACGCTGGTCGCGATGGATCCCGAGGGCACACCCGTGCAGGCGCTGTTCCGGGACGCGGAGGGGGTGAAGCTGCTCGCGGACGTGGAGCGGGCGGCCGGGTGGGAGCGGCTGGTGTACTGCCTGGTCGTCAACCATCTCACGGAGGTCGCCGCGGCGCTGGCCGAGCGCCACCCCGGCCTCGACCCCTGGCCCGCCGCCCGCCGCGCCTTCGCCCGCCACGACCTCCCGGAGATCGCGGAGCTGCTCTCCTCCCCGACCCTGCCCGGCAAGACCAACCTGCTCCTGCGCTGGACCGGCGCGGACGGAGCCGCCGCCCGCTACCTGCCGCTGCCGAATCCGCTGGCCGGTTGAGCGCTGACATACCCTGGCGGGTGTGCTGCGCGACGTGACCGCTGTTCGATACGTGACCCCGCTGAGGTCGGGCGGCTCCGTGCCCGGAGTCGTCGAGGCCGACGACCTGGGGACGTACGTCGTGAAGTTCACCGGCTCCGCGCAGGGGCGCAAGGCGCTGGTCGCCGAGGTGATCGTGGGGGAGCTGGCCCGTGCGCTGGGGCTGCGGTTCCCCGAGCTGGTCCTCGTGCACTTCGACCCGGCGATCGCCGACAGCGAGCCCCACCAGGAGGTCCGCGACCTGCATGCCGCGAGCCACGGCCTCAACCTCGGCATGGACTACCTGTCCGGCGCCGCGGACTTCACCCCCGAACTCGCCGAGCACTTCCCGGTCGACCCCCTGGAGGCGGGCCGGATCGTCTGGCTCGACGCGCTGACCACGAACGTCGACCGCACGGTCCACAGCTCCAACCTGATGGTCTGGCCGACGCTCGGCGTCGCACCCCCGCGCCTGTGGCTGATCGACCACGGCGCGGCCCTCGTCTTCCACCATCGCTGGGAGGGCGCGGACCCCGAGAAGGTGTACGACTTCCGGCACCACGCCCTCGGCCACTACGGCCCCGATGTCCGCGCGGCCGACGCGGAGTTGGCGCCGAAGGTGACGCGGGAGCTGCTGCGGCGGATCGTCGCGGAGGTGCCCGACGCCTGGCTCACGGACTTCGCGACGCCCGACGAGGCCCGCGACGCCTACGTGACGTACCTCCACGCGCGCGTGCGGGCCTCCGCGGCCTGGCTGCCCACCGACTTCCCCACCCGGGAGGAACTCGCCGCCGAGGAGGCCCTCAGAGCGGCGCGCACACAGGAAGGCCGGCCGAAGTGGCTGAAGCGGGTCCCCGACCTGCACGGCAAACCGGCCGCCGAACAGGATTGGTCGGTGCACCTCGGATGAGTCCCGTCGTACAGATCGAGTACTGCACCCAGTGCCGCTGGCTGCCCCGCGCGGCCTGGCTCGCGCAGGAGCTGCTCACCACCTTCGAGGCGGAGCTGGGCGAGCTGTCGCTGAAGCCCGGCACGGGCGGGGTGTTCGTGGTGCGGGTCGACGACGAGGTGGTCTGGGACCGCAAGGAACAGGGCTTCCCGGAGCCGACGGCCGTGAAGCAGGCCGTACGCGACCGAGTGGCCCCGGGGAAGTCCCTGGGCCACTCGGACAAGTGAACTGCCTTGCGGTGATCAGCCCTTGAGCTGCTCGTACGCGGGCAGCGTGAGGAAGTCCGCGTAGTCGGCGTCGAGGGAGACCTGGAGGAGCAGGTCGTGGGCCTGCTGCCAGTGGCCGGCCGCGAAGGCCTCCTCACCGATCTCCTGGCGGATGTTGGAGAGTTCCTCGGCGGCGACCTTGCGGGCCAGCTCCGGGGTGGCGAGTTCGCCGTTCTCGAACTCGACGCCCGCGTTGATCCACTGCCAGATCTGCGAGCGGGAGATCTCGGCGGTCGCCGCGTCCTCCATGAGGTTGAAGATGGCGACCGCGCCGAGCCCGCGCAGCCAGGCCTCGATGTAACGGATGCCCACCTGAACGGCGTTGACCAGACCGTTGTACGTCGGCTTGGCCTCCAGCGAGTCGATCGCGATCAGGTCGGCCGCCTCGACGTGGACGTCCTCGCGCAGCCGGTCCTTCTGGTTGGGCTTGTCGCCGAGGACGCGGTCGAAGGACTCCATGGCGATCGGGACCAGGTCGGGGTGGGCGACCCAGGAGCCGTCGAAACCGTCGCCGGCCTCGCGGTCCTTGTCGGCGCGGACCTTCTCGAAGGCGACCTTGTTGACCTCGGCGTCCCGGCGCGAGGGGATGAAGGCCGCCATGCCGCCGATCGCGTGGGCGCCGCGCTTGTGGCAGGTGCGGACGAGGAGTTCGGTGTACGCCCGCATGAACGGGGCCGTCATCGTGACCGCGTTGCGGTCCGGCAGGACGAACTTGGCGCCGCCGTCACGGAAGTTCTTCACGATGGAGAACAGGTAGTCCCAGCGGCCGGCGTTCAACCCCGAGGCGTGGTCGCGGAGTTCGTAGAGGATCTCCTCCATCTCGTAGGCCGCCGTGATCGTCTCGATCAGGACGGTGGCACGGATGGTGCCCTGCGGGATGCCGACGTAGTCCTGCGCGAAGACGAACACCTCGTTCCACAGACGGGCTTCGAGGTGCGACTCGGTCTTCGGGAGGTAGAAGTACGGGCCTTTGCCGAGGTCGAGCAGCCGCTGCGCGTTGTGGAAGAAGTACAGGCCGAAGTCGACGAAGGCGCCCGGGACCTGGGAGCCGTCGGCGTCGACCAGGTGCCGCTCGTTGAGGTGCCAGCCGCGCGGTCGCATGACGACCGTGGCGAGCTCGTCGTTGGGACGCAGGGCGTACGGCTTGCCCGACTTCTCGTCCGTGAAGTCGATGGTGCGGGTGTACGCGTCGGCCAGGTTGACCTGACCGAGTACCACGTTCTCCCACGTCGGCGCCGAGGCGTCCTCGAAGTCCGCGAGCCAGATCTTGGCGCCCGAGTTGAGGGCGTTGATGGTCATCTTGCGGTCGGTGGGACCGGTGATCTCGACGCGGCGGTCGTTCAGGGCCGCGGGGGAGGGGGCCACCTTCCAGGAGTCGTCGGCGCGGACGGCGGCCGTCTCCGGAAGGAAGTCGAGCGTTGAGGTGCGGGCGATCTCGGCGCGGCGCTCCGCTCGGCGGGCGAGGAGCTCGTCACGCCGGGGCGTGAACCGCCGGTGCAGCTCGGCCACGAAGGCGAGCGCCGCGTCGGTGAGGACCTCCTCCTGCCGGGGCAGGGGCTCGGCGTCGACGATGGCCAGCGGGGACGGCGCTGGTGCGGACATGAGCTGTCACTTCCTTCAGCGGTGGCACCGGGTGCCAGTCGAACCGGGTACGTCGGGAAACGCCCCTGGAGCCGGAGGGCGCTTCTGAACAGTGGATACTAGTTTCCTCATTGTGGAAGTTCAATGGTTTGTTGATGTCGAGATTCTCCGGGTCGAGGCAAGGTGGCGCTGAGTGCCACCCCGCTCACTCAAGGTGGACCAGGTCGGCCTCCGTGTCGATGTCGTACGGCTCGGCCACGTCCCCGCACTCGACGAGCGTGACCGCGTCCGCATGCGCCTTGAGGTAGGCCCGCGCCCCCCGGTCCCCGGTCGCGCTCGCGGCGATGCCGTCCCAGTGCGCGGCCCCGAACAGCACGGGATGCCCGCGTACGCCGTCGTAGGCGGCGGACACGAGCGAGGACTCGTCCTCGAAGCCGGCGAACACCCGCCGTACGGCCTCCACCCCGATCCCCGGCTGGTCCACGAGCGAGACCAGCGTGGCCCGGGCCCCCGTTCCCGCCAGCGAACCGAGCCCGGCCCGCAGCGAGGACCCCATCCCCGCCTCCCACTCCGGGTTCTCCACCAGCACACACCCGTCCAGCCGCGCCCGCTCCCGTACGTCGGCGGCGCGCGCGCCCAGGACGACGTGGACGCGGGTGCAGCCGGCCGCGCGCAGCGCGCCGACGGCGTACTCGACGAGCGGCCGGCCGCGGTGTTCCAGCAGCGCCTTGGGCCGCCCGCCGAGCCGCCGTCCACCGCCCGCGGCGAGCACCAACCCGGCCACCTGCTGTTCGTTCTGCCTCATGCGTCCTGCATACCTGACGCGGAGGCGAGTGCCCGGTTTCAGGGGGCTGAATTTCGGTCCGCACTGTGGCGCACCCGGCATCGGGTGGCGTTTACTGACCCGCGTCCCCCGGCGCCCGACCAACGCCACGGGACTGTTTCGCGGGAGCATTGCACCGAGTGAGGGCGCACGACGGCGTGCGAGGGGGAGAGCTGTGTTGCGGAGCTTGGGACAGAGGCCAGTGACCGGCAGCGACGAGGACCCGAGAGTGGCGGAACTGCGCACGGCGGTCTCCCGCCTGCGCCGTGAACTCGCCGCGCACCCCGCGGAGTTCCCCGACCGCGGCATCGCGGAGGACGAACTGGCCGCCCTGGCCGCGATGACCATCGACGGCGCCCCCGAGATCCCCCGCCTGCGCCGCTCGCTGCTCCTGATCGCCGGCGCGATCGGCTCGGTGAGCGCCCTGTCCCGGGGCCTGTCGGACGTACGCAGCGCGGTGGAGCTGTTCGGGGAGCCGCGGCGCGGCTGAGCCGGCGGACCGGACACTCACCGGGCGCTCAGTCGATGCAGAACTCGTTGCCCTCGATGTCCTGCATCACGATGCAGGAGTCGGTGCCGTCGTACAGCAGCCGCTGGCGTACCGCGCCGAGCGGAAGCAGCCGTGCGCACTCGGCCTCGAGAGCGGCCAGGCGCTCCTCACCCACGAGCCCGGTGCCGACCCGCACGCAGAGGTGCACCCGGTTCTTGACGACCTTGCTCTCGGGTACCCGCTGGAAGAACAGCCGCGGGCCCACCCCCGTGGGGTCGACGCAGGCGAACCATGAACCCCGGTCCTCGGGCGGCTGCGTGAGATCGAACTCGTCCCAACTGGCGAAGCCTTTGGGGGGTGTTGCCTCGTACCCCAGCACCTCGCACCAGAAGCGGGCGACGCGCTCGGGGTCCGCGCAGTCGAAAGTGACCTGGAACTCCTTGACCGTTGGCATCGGCGCACCTTAGCAAGCGCGCTGCTAGGCGCCGGAGCTGGCCAGCGCCTCGGAGAGTTCGACGGCCACCTGCTGCAGCACCGGCACGATCTTGTCCGTCGCGGCCTCGGTGACCCGCCCGGCCGGACCGGAGATCGAAATCGCCGCCGCCGTCGGGGAGTTGGGCACGGAGACCGCGAGGCAGCGCACCCCGATCTCCTGCTCGTTGTCGTCCACGGCGTACCCCTGCCGGCGCACGTCCTCCAGCGCCGCCAGGAAACCGTCCGCAGTGGTGATCGTCTTCTCCGTCGCGGCCGGCATCCCGGTCCGTGAGAGCAGCGCCCGCACCTCGTCGTCGGGCGTGTTCGCGAGCAGCGCCTTGCCCACGCCGGTCGAGTGCGGCAGGACGCGCCGGCCCACCTCGGTGAACATCCGCATCGAGTGCTTCGACGGCACCTGTGCCACGTAGACGATCTCGTCCCCGTCGAGCAGCGCCATGTTCGCCGTCTCCCCGGTCTCCTCGACCAGCCGGGCCAGATAGGGCCGTGCCCAGGTGCCGAGCAGCCGGGACGAGGACTCCCCGAGCCGGATCAGCCGAGGCCCGAGCGCATACCGCCGGTTCGGCTGCTGGCGGACGTAACCGCAGGCCACGAGCGTGCGCATCAGGCGGTGGATGGTCGGAAGCGGCAGCCCGCTGCTCGCGGAGAGCTCGCTCAGGCCGACCTCGCCGCCCGCGTCGGCCATCCGTTCCAGCAGGTCGAAGGCGCGCTCGAGGGACTGGACCCCGCCGGTGGCGGACTTGGCGGAGTCGGTGGTGCTGGCGCTGGACGTCGGCACGGCGCGTTCCTTTCGGGGCTGACAGGAAGGGCAGAAGCCTACCCGGCAGTCGGTTGACTCCCCGGTTGTGCGTAGCTACGTTCTGCTTGCCGGAATTCTAATTCCGCCTTGTGGAAACGTCCAGAGTGGGGGCGCGTGGAGCACTCTGGAGAAGTGTGCCCTTGACGACGCGGAAGCGGGAGTGAAGACTCCTTCAACAGAACGTTGAATTCCGTTACGTGGAAGTAAATCCCGTGTCTCGGAAGTAACGGCGGCAGAGAGAGGGGTCCGGGTGTCCGACGTAGAACTGGTGCTGCGCTCGACGCGCGTCATCACACCCGAGGGGACGCGCGCGGCCTCGGTCGCGGTCGCCGACGGCAGGATCACGGCCGTAGAGGCGTACGACGCCCCCGTCCCGGAGGGTGCCCGGCTGGAGGACCTCGGCGACGACGTCCTGCTGCCCGGCCTGGTCGACACGCATGTGCATGTGAACGACCCGGGCCGCACCGAGTGGGAGGGCTTCTGGACCGCCACGCGCGCCGCGGCGGCCGGTGGCATCACCACCCTCGTCGACATGCCGCTCAACTCCCTCCCGCCGACCACGACGGTCGACAACCTCCGTACGAAGCAGGACGTCGCCGCCGACAAGGCGCACATCGACGTCGGCTTCTGGGGCGGCGCCCTGCCCGACAACGTCAAGGACCTGCGCCCGCTGCACGAGTCCGGTGTCTTCGGCTTCAAGGCGTTCCTGTCCCCGTCCGGCGTGGACGAGTTCCCGCACCTGGACCAGGACCAACTCGCCCAGTCCCTGGCCGAGATCGCCTCCTTCGGCGGCCTGCTGATCGTGCACGCCGAGGACCCGCACCACCTCGACGCGGCCCCACAGCAGGGCGGCCCCAAGTACGCCGACTTCCTTGCCTCCCGCCCGCGCGACGCCGAGGACACGGCGATCGCCCAGCTGATCGCCCAGGCGAAGCGGCTCAACGCGCGCGTGCACGTGCTGCACCTGTCGTCCTCCGACGCGCTGCCGCTGATCGCGCAGGCCAAGGCGGAGGGTGTTCGGCTGACCGTCGAGACCTGCCCGCACTACCTCACCCTGACCGCCGAGGAAGTCCCGGACGGCGCGAGCGAGTTCAAGTGCTGCCCGCCCATCCGCGAGTCCGCCAACCAGGACCTGCTGTGGCAGGCACTGGCCGACGGCACGATCGACTGCGTGGTGACCGACCACTCCCCGTCGACGGCCGACCTGAAGACCGACGACTTCGCGACCGCCTGGGGCGGCATCTCCGGCCTCCAGCTGAGCCTCGCGGCGGTCTGGACCGAGGCGCGCAGGCGCGGCCACGGTCTGGAGGACGTGGTGCGCTGGATGTCCTCGCGGACCTCGGAGCTGGTCGGTCTCGGCCGGAAGGGCGCCATCGAGACGGGCCGCGACGCCGACTTCGCGGTCCTCGCGCCCGACGAGACCTTCACCGTGGACCCGGCCGCTCTCCAGCACCGCAACCGCGTCACCGCGTACGCGGGCAAGACCCTGTACGGCGTCGTGAAGTCGACCTGGCTGCGCGGCGAACGGATCGTCGTGGACGGCGAGTTCACCGAACCGAAGGGCCAACTCCTCAGCCGTACCCCCTGAACCCTCCCCGAAGGAGGGACCCACCCGCACCCGCAGCGGCCAACTCCCGAAAGGCACACATCTCGTGACGGCGATTCAGCGCTTCACCGGCGACGCGAACCCCTACGGAGGCGGCGACCCGTACACGGACTACCGCACCGCCGACTTCCCCTTCACCCAGTACGCCAAC
Source organism: Streptomyces sp. NPDC047081 (assembly GCF_040643775.1). Taxonomy (NCBI): domain Bacteria; kingdom Bacillati; phylum Actinomycetota; class Actinomycetes; order Kitasatosporales; family Streptomycetaceae; genus Streptomyces; species Streptomyces sp. NPDC047081. The sequence goes on from NZ_JBEYUY010000015.1 coordinate 209,445, forward strand.
CTCGCCGACCGGCGGCTCGGCGCGGGTGTCATCGCCGCCAACGACGAGTTCTTCGCCCAGCGGGAGAACCTCCTCGTACCCGAGCGGGCCGAGTTCGACCCCGAGCACTTCGGGCACAAGGGCAAGATCATGGACGGCTGGGAGACGCGCCGCCGCCGCGGTGTCTCCGCCGAGCACCCGTGGCCGACGGCCGAGGACCACGACTGGGCGCTGGTCCGGCTCGGCGCGCCGGGTGTCGTGCGCGGGATCGTCGTCGACACGGCCCACTTCCGCGGCAACTACCCGCAGGCGGTGTCGGTCGAGGGCACGTCCGTCGCGGGCTCGCCGTCCCCCGAGGAACTCCTCGGCGACGACGTGAAGTGGACGACGCTCGTCCCGCGCACGCCGGTCGGCGGCCACGCGGCGAACGGCTTCGCCGTCTCCGTCGAGCAGCGCTTCACCCACCTCCGCGTCAACCAGCACCCCGACGGCGGCATCGCGCGCCTTCGCGTGTACGGCGAGGTGGTCCCCGACCCGAAGTGGCTGGAGACGCTCGGCACCTTCGACGTCGTCGCCCTGGAGAACGGCGGCCGGGCCGAGGACGCCTCCAACCTCTTCTACTCGCCGGCCACCAACACCATCCAGCCCGGCCGCTCCCGCAAGATGGACGACGGCTGGGAGACGCGCCGCCGCCGCGACCAGGGCAACGACTGGATCCGCTACCGCCTCGCCGCGCAGTCGCAGATCCGCGCGCTCGAGATCGACACGGCGTACCTCAAGGGCAACAGCGCGGGCTGGGCGTCGGTGTCGGTGAAGGACGGCGAGAGCGGCGACTGGACGGAGATCCTCCCGCGCACCCGCCTCCAGCCCGACACCAACCACCGCTTCGTCCTCCCGACCCCGGCGATCGCCACGCACGCGCGCGTGGACATCTACCCCGACGGCGGCATCTCCCGCCTGCGCCTGTACGGGTCCCTGACGGAACAGGGCGCGACGAGCCTGGCGGCACGGCATCAGGAGCTGGGCGGCTGACACGCGGGCGTGGGGCGCACCGACCCGACGGCACCGGTGCGCCCCACGTGGTGCTGTCATGGCCGTCGAGGCGCCGAGGACGCCCACCTCACCCGGCCGGAAGCCGGCGGAACTCTTTGCTCCACCTCCGGCGTTCTCCCCACGTGACACTTCAGCAAGAGATCGTCGGCAACGCCATGCAGATGGCGGTCGTCAACCTGCGCCCCGGGCAGACCGTGTACTGCGAGGCGGGCAAGTTCCTCTTCAAGACGACGAACGTGACCATGGAGACCCGCCTCTCCGGCCCCTCCAATGGCTCCGGTCAGCCTCAGAGCGGCTCAGGCGCCGCAGGCGTCGGCGGCATGCTCCGCCAGGCCATGGGCACCGCCATGCAGGTCGGCCAGCGCATGCTCGCGGGCGAGTCGCTGGCGTTCCAGTACTTCACCTCCCAGGGCGGCGAGGGCACCGTCGGCTTCGCGGGCGTGCTCCCCGGCGAGATGCGCGCCCTGGAACTCGACGGCACGCGCGCGTGGTTCGCCGAGAAGGACGCGTTCGTGGCCGCCGAGTCCACCGTCGACTTCGGCATCGCCTTCCAGGGCGGCCGCACCGGCACGAGCGGCGGCGAGGGCTTCGTCCTGGAGAAGTTCACCGGCCACGGCACGGTGATCATCGCGGGCGCAGGCAACTTCATCGATCTGAACCCCGCCGACTTCGGCGGCCGCATCGAGGTCGACACCGGCTGCGTCGTCGCCTTCGAGGAAGGCATCCAGTACGGCGTCCAGCGCATCGGCGGCCTCAACCGCCAGGGCATGATGAACGCCGTGTTCGGCGGCGAGGGCCTCTCCCTGGCCACCCTGGAGGGCAACGGCCGGGTGATCCTGCAGTCCCTCACCATCGAGAGCCTGGCCAACGCCCTGAAGAAGGCCCAGGGCGGCGACAAGCAGGGCCCGACCGGAGGACTGTTCTCGACGCACGCCGGGTGAACCGATGAGTTGCGGGCGCCCGCGGGGTCTGAGGTGATGACAACAGACCCCGCACCAGGAAGCAGGCACCCATCATGGGCAAGCTCGTCTCCACGATCTTCGTCACCCTCGACGGCGTCTACCAGGCCCCCGGCGGCCCCGAGGAGGACACCAGGGGCGGCTTCGAACACGGCGGCTGGAGTTTCGTCTACGGGGACGAGGACTTCGGCCGGTTCATCGCCGAGGTCTTCGAACACCCCGCCGCGTTCCTCCTCGGCCGCCGTACGTACGACATCTTCGCCTCCTACTGGCCGAAGGTCACCGACCCCGCCAACCGGATCGCCGCCCAGTTGAACACGCTGCCGAAGTACGTCGCCTCGTCCACCCTCACCGACCCGGAGTGGGCCGCGACCGCCGTGATCAGCGGCGACCTGGCCAAGGAGGTCACCGCCCTCAAGGAGCGCACCGACGGCGAGCTCCAGGTGCACGGCAGCGGTGCCCTGGTCCAGTCACTGCTGGCGCTCGGCCTCGTCGACACCCTCCACCTGGCGACCTTCCCGGTGGTGCTGGGTTCGGGCCGCCGCTTCTTCGTGGAGGGCGCCGTACCGACGAGGTTCCACCACACCGGCGGCAGGGTCACCGCGGGCGGCGTCTCCATCCAGACGTACGACCTGGCCGGGCGGCCCGAGTACGGCTCGTACGAGCTCCCGGAGAACCCCTGACCGGTCTCTCGTGAGGGCCGTGTGCGGTCGCGCGGCCCCACGTTAACTCCCGGAAAACTCATCGGACTTGCCGGGAAATTCTCCGGAGTTGTCATTGACATGCCACTGTCTACGCGCGTCATCATGTTGGGCATGAGATTCCCCCCACGAATCACCCGCATCGGCGCCGCAGCCGCTCTTCTGTCCGCCCTGCTCGTGGGCGGCACCGTCGCAGCCACTCCGGCGTCGGCCGCGGTCGGCAGCATCTGCTACAGCGACCTGCCCTCCCAGGCGTACGACACGCTCGACCTGATCGACTCGGGCGGCCCCTTCCCGTACTCGCAGGACGGCACCGTCTTCCGCAACGCGGAAGGCGTCCTGCCCTCCCAGCCGTCCGGCTACTACCACGAGTACACGGTCAAGACGCCTGGTTCGTCTACGCGCGGAGCTCGTCGCATCGTGACCGGTGAGGAGTACCAGGAGGACTACTACACCGCGGATCACTACGCCACGTTCGATCTGATCGACTTCGGCTGCTGAGCGACTTCCCCCGCTCAGTGGCGCGGTCAGCGAGGAACGGCGCGACCAGCCGGGAGTCCGGTCCGCGTTCAGCCGGACTTCCGGCTCTCCGCGGCGGCGAACAGCGCGACCGCCAGCACCAGCAGGGCGACGCTCGCGTAGACCCCGTAGCCGTCGAGGAAGCCGAGCCGCTGGACGAGGCCCACATGCCAGTGGGTGAACTCGTGCAGCAGGCCCAGCACACCCTGTACCAGGGCAAGGAAACCGAGTAGCTCCAGCAACCGCTTCATGGCACGACCCTCGCCCCGCGGACCCCCCACGCACATCGTCCGCGGGGCGAGGCGTGTCCGACGGAAGTTGCGCCTCCCACGGGACCCGCCGCCGAAAGTCTGCGGTGCCGCGACTTTGGTCGGGGATCCCGCACGAGGTGAGGTGCCGGGCTTCCGCACTGCGTAGATTTGTCGACCGTGAACGATGACGAGGCGACGCCGGCCGGGCCGGGCGCCGTGGGGCGCAGGTGGCTGTTTCCGTCCGCCGTGCTGCACGAGATCGACCCCGACGCCGGCCGCTCCGGGCGGCCCCGGCGCACCGCGCGGGACTGGATCGTCGACTTCACCTGCTTCGTGCTGGCCGTGGTGATCGGCCTGGCCGCCGCCGACACCCTCAACAACGACCCGCACACCCCGCACCCCCTCGCCGTCCTCGACCAGCTGCTCGGCGCGCTGGCCTGTGCCGCGGTCTGGCTGCGCCGCCGCTGGCCGCTGGGGCTGGCCGCCGCCATGATCCCCGTGGGATTCCTGTCGAACACGGCCGGCGGCGCCGCCATGATCGCCGTCTTCACCCTCGCGGTGCACCGGCCGTTCCGGTACGTCGCCTGGATCGGCGGCGTCCAGCTCGCCCTGATCCCGCTGTTCTACTGGATGCGCCCGGACCCGGACCTGCCGTACGCCGGGGCGGTCGCCTTCACCGAGCTGTTCGCCGTCACGGTCGTCGTCTGCGGCATGTTCGTCCGCTCCAAGCGGCAGCTGATGGTGAGCCTGCGGGACCGGGCCCGGCGCGCCGAGACGGAGGCGCGGCTGCGCGCCGAGCAGGCGCAGCGGCTGGCCCGCGAGGCCATCGCCCGGGAGATGCACGACGTCCTCGCCCACCGGCTGACCCTGCTCAGCGTGCACGCGGGCGCCCTGGAGTTCCGGCCCGACGCGCCCCGGGAGGAGGTCGCGCGGGCGGCCGGGGTCATCCGGGAGAGCGCGCACGAGGCGCTCCAGGACCTCCGGGAGATCATCGGCGTACTGCGGGCGGGCGAGCCGGACGACGCGGGCCGGCCCCAGCCGACGCTCGCCGCCCTGGACGCGCTGGTCACCGAGTCCCGCGAGGCCGGTATGAAGGTCACCCTCGTCAACCGCGTGAGCGACCCCGCCGCGGTCCCCGCCTCCGTCGGCCGCACCGCCTACCGCGTCGCCCAGGAGGCCCTCACCAACGCCCGCAAGCACGCCCCCGGCGCGGAGGTCACCGTGACCGTCGAGGGCGGCTCCGGCGACGGCCTTGTCATGACCGTGCGCAACCCGGCTCCCGAGGGGGACGTGACGCCCGTCCCCGGCTCCGGGCAGGGCCTGATCGGGCTGACCGAGCGGGCGACGCTGGCCGGGGGCCGGCTGGAGCACGGTGCGGAGGCTGACGGCGGTTTCGGGGTCCGGGCGTGGCTGCCGTGGGGGTGAGCACGCGCGCGTGGTCGGCGGGCCGGCCTTGGGCTCAGCAGCTCGTGCGCCCTCGGGCGGCGCGTACGCGTGTGCCCGCAGTGGCGGCCTTGGCATGTGCTCACGCGTCGTGGGGGCGGCGAGTACGCGCGCGTGCCCGCCGGGACGTCCTGGAGTGGCCGGCGGGGCATCTTCCGTTGCCGCAGGCGTGATTACGTGACCCCATGACTGCGATCAGACTGCTCCTCGTCGACGACGATCCCCTGGTGCGGGCCGGCCTGTCCCTGATGATGGGCGGCGCGGACGACATCGAGATCGTGGGCGAGGCCGCCGACGGGGCCGAGGTCGAGGCCCTCGTCGACCGCACGCGCCCGGACGTCGTCCTCATGGACATCCGGATGCCGTCGGTGGACGGGCTCACGGCCACGGAGCGGCTGCGGGCCCGCAAGGACCCGCCGCAGGTCGTGGTGCTCACCACCTTCCACGCCGACGAACAGGTGCTGCGCGCCCTGCGCGCGGGCGCGGCCGGCTTCGTCCTCAAGGACACCCCGCCCGCCGAGATCGTCGACGCGGTACGCCGGGTCGCGACCGGCGACCCCGTGCTGTCGCCCACCGTCACCCGGCAGTTGATGGAGCACGCCGTCGGCAGCGCCGGCGACACCCGGCGGGCACGCGCGCGTGAACGCGTCGACACCCTCAACGACCGCGAACGCGAGGTCGCCGTCGCGGTCGGCCGCGGTCTCGCCAACGCCGAGATCGCCACCGGCCTCTTCATGAGCGTCGCCACCGTCAAGACCCACGTCTCCCGCATCCTGGCCAAGCTCGACCTCAACAACCGTGTGCAGATCGCCCTGTTGGCGTACGACGCGGGACTGCTGGAGGAACCGGAGGCGAACGGGCACTAGCGGGCCGCCCCGAGCGTTGTCCGTGCACCGGGAGGAGAACCGGACGGGGGACGGGGGAGGGGCGGGACGAGCATGGCGGAACTGATCGACCTGGCGGAGTTCGGCGACGGCTTCCGGACCGATCCACATCCCGTGTACGCGCGCTTGCGCGAACTCGGGCCCGTGCACCGGGTGCTGCTGCCCGGATTCGGCGGCGAGCAGCGCGACGTCCATCACGAGACCTGGCTCGTCGTCGGGTACGAGGAGGCACGCGCCGCCCTGGCCGACCCGCGGCTGGCCAAGGACGGCAGCAGGATCGGCGTGAACTTCCTCGACGAGGAGCTGATCGGCAACCATCTGCTGACCACCGACCCGCCCCAGCACACGCGCCTGCGTGCCCTGGTCTCCCGCGCCTTCACGATGCGCCGGGTCGAGGAACTGCGGCCCAGGATCCAGCAGATCACCGACGAACTGCTCGACGCGATGCTGCCGCGCGGCAGCGCCGACCTCGTCGAGTCCTTCGCCTACCCGCTGCCGATCACCGTGATCTGCGAGCTGCTCGGCGTACCGGAGATCGACCGCGCGGCGTTCCGGCAGATGTCCACGGAGGCCGTCGCGCCGACCGACTCCGGGAGCGAGTACGAGGCGTTCGTCCGGCTCGCCGAGTACCTCACCGAGCTGATCGAGGACAAGCGCTGCGCCGGTCCGAGCGGGGACCTGCTGAGCGACCTGATCCGGACCACCGCGGAGGACGGCGACCGGCTCTCCCCGGGCGAACTGCGCGGCATGGCCTTCGTGTTGCTCGTCGCGGGCCACGAGACCACGGTCAACCTCATCACCAGCGCCGTCCACGCCCTGCTGACCCACCCGGACCAACTCGCCGCCCTGCGCGCGGACATGAGCCTCGTGGACGCCGCGGCGGAGGAGGCGCTGCGGTACGAGGGACCGGTGGAGAACGCGACGTTCCGCTTCGCCGCGGAGACCCTGGAGATAGCCGGCACGAAGATCGTGCGCGGCGACGCGGTGATGATCGGCCTCACCGCGGCCGACCGCGACGCCCTGCGCTACCCGGCCCCGGACCGCTTCGACCTCCACCGCGACACCCGCGGCCACCTCGCCTTCGGCCACGGCATCCACTACTGCCTGGGCGCTCCACTGGCCCGCCTGGAAGCGCGTACGGCGATACGCACCCTGCTGGAGCGGGCACCGGGCCTGGCTCCGGACGGCCCGCCCGGCGAGTGGCTGCCGGGGATGCTGATGAGGGGGGTGCGGAGTCTGCCGGTGCGGTGGTGACGCGACGGGGCGGCGGTGACAGGGCGGCGCCTTGTGGACCCGGCGGTGCTCTGCGGGCACCCGCACGCCCCGCCCTGGGCCCGCTCACCTGAACGCCGACTCCACCCCACCCGGAATCTCGATCAGCGCCACCGGTCTGCGCTCCCGTCTGGACACCTCGCACGCCTCGGCGATCCGCAGCGCCTGCAGTGCCTCGCGGCCGTCGCAGGGGTTGGCCCGCTGGCCGAGCACCACCTCGACGAACGCGGCCAGCTCGGCCTCGTACGCGGGCCCGAACCGCTCCAGGAAGCCCGACCAGGGCTTGTCGGCGGCCGGCGGCCCGGTCGGCTCGGTGGACGCGATGGGCGTACGGTCGTCCAGGCCGACGACGATCTGGTCGCGCTCGCCGGCGAGTTCCATGCGGACGTCGTAACCGGCGCCGTTCATCCGCGTCGCGGTGGCCGTCGCGAGCGTGCCGTCGTCCAGGGTCAGCAGCGCGGCGCCCGTGTCGATGTCGCCCGCCTCCCGGAACATCGGCGGCCCGGCGTCCGACCCCGCCGCGAACACGTCGACGACCTCGCGCCCCGTCACCCAGCGCAGCATGTCGAAGTCGTGGATCAGCGTGTCCCGGTACAGCCCGCCGGACAGCGGCAGCCAGGCCGGCGGGGGCGGGGCCTGGTCGGAGGTCAGCGCCCGCACGGTGTGCAGCCGGCCCAGCCGCCCCGAGCGCACCGCCTCCCGGGCGCCGCTGTAGCCGGTGTCGAAACGGCGCTGGAACCCCATCTGCAGAATCGTCCCGGCAGTTTCGACCTCGGCGATCGCCTGCAGTGTGCCGGGCAGGTCGAGGGCGATGGGCTTCTCGCAGAACACCGGCAGCCCCGAGCGCGCTGCCCGACCGATCAGTTCGGCATGGGCCGCCGTCGCCGTCGTGATGACCACGGCGTCGACGCCCCACCTGAAGATCTCGTCCACCCCCGGAGCCGCGGTCTCGCCCAGCCGGTTCGCGAGCTCCTGGGCCCGCGCCGGATCCGCGTCGGTGAGGATCAAGGACCCCACCTCGCGACTGCGACTGAGCGTGTTCGCGTGAATGGTGCCGATTCGCCCCGTACCGATGACCCCGATGCGCATGGAAACAAAGTGGGGGTTCGGTGTGCGCGCTGTCAATGCGTATGTCCGGACAATCGAACTACACAACTTCCCGTCAACAACTCGTGGAGCTACGCTCGGCGCGTGCCGAAACCAGAAGTGGACCCGACCGTCTCGCTCGAGCTCAGCGTGGACCGGAGCTCTCCCGTGCCGTTGTACTTCCAGCTGTCGCAGCAGCTGGAGGCGGCGATCGAGCACGGAGCGCTCACGCCCGGCAGCCTGCTGGGCAACGAGATCGAGCTCGCCGCACGGCTCGGCCTGTCCCGGCCCACCGTCCGCCAGGCCATCCAGTCGCTGGTCGACAAGGGCCTCCTGGTGCGCCGCCGCGGTGTCGGCACTCAGGTCGTGCACAGCCAGGTCAAGCGCCCGCTGGAGCTCTCCAGCCTCTACGACGACCTGGAGGCGGCCGGGCAGCGCCCCGCCACGAAGGTGCTGGTCAACACGGTCGTCCCGGCCACCGCCGAGGTCGCCGCGGCCCTGGGCGTCGCCGAGGACAGTGACGTCCACCGCGTCGAGCGGCTGCGCCTGGCCCACGGCGAGCCGATGGCGTACCTCTGCAACTTCATCCCCCCGGGCCTCCTGGACCTGGACACGGCCCAACTGGAGGCCACCGGCCTGTACCGCATGATGCGCACGGCGGGCATCACCCTCCACAGCGCCCGCCAGACGATCGGCGCGCGCGGCGCGACGGCCGCTGAGGCCGACCGCCTGGCCGAACCGGAGGGTGCCCCTCTCCTCACCATGCAGCGGGTGACCTTCGACGACACGGGCAGAGCGGTCGAGTACGGCACGCACACGTACCGCCCGACCCGCTACTCCTTCGAGTTCCAGTTGCTCGTACGGACGTGAGGATCCAGGCGACGGAGTCCTCTTTGTCGTAATGTCGCGACAAATGCAGCCGTGTGCCGCAAGGCATACCCTCCTTTGCTCCCCGGCTCGGCACTCACCGTGAGCGTGCGGCAGAATCGGGCCTTGATGAGCACCTACGGCAACTTCACGGCCCCCATAGGCTCCCGCCGCGCGCCCGCACTGCGAACCGTCGGCACCCGGGAGCGGCGGTCCCACCTGACCGCCCCCCGTGTCCCCACGGTCGGCATCGACATCGGCGGTACCAAGGTGATGGCCGGCGTCGTCGACGCCGACGGCAACATCCTGGAGAAGCTCCGCACGGAGACGCCGGACAAGTCCAAGAGCCCCAAGGTCGTCGAGGACACCATCGTCGAGCTGGTCCTGGACCTGTCCGACCGGCACGACGTGCACGCGGTCGGCATCGGCGCGGCCGGCTGGGTCGACGCCGACCGCAACCGCGTCCTGTTCGCGCCCCACCTCTCCTGGCGCAACGAGCCGCTGCGCGACCGCCTGGCCGGCCGCCTCGCCGTGCCCGTCCTGGTCGACAACGACGCCAACGCGGCCGCCTGGGCCGAGTGGCGCTTCGGCGCCGGACGCGGCGAGGACCACCTGGTCATGATCACGCTCGGCACCGGCATCGGCGGCGCGATACTGGAGGACGGCCAGGTCAAGCGCGGCAAGTACGGCGTCGCCGGCGAGTTCGGCCATATGCAGGTCGTGCCCGGCGGCCACCGCTGCCCGTGCGGCAACCGCGGCTGCTGGGAGCAGTACAGCTCCGGGAACGCGCTGGTCAGGGAGGCCAAGGAACTCGCCGCGGCCGACTCCCCGGTGGCGTACGGGATCATCGAGCACGTCAAGGGGCAGATCGGCGACATCAGCGGTCCGATGATCACGGAGCTGGCCCGCGAGGGCGACGCGATGTGCATCGAACTGCTGCAGGACATCGGCCAGTGGCTCGGCGTCGGCATCGCCAACCTCGCCGCTGCCCTCGACCCGTCCTGCTTCGTCATCGGCGGCGGCGTCTCCGCGGCCGACGACCTGCTGATCGCCCCCGCGCGCGACGCCTTCAAGCGCCAGCTCACCGGCCGCGGCTACCGCCCCGAGGCCCGGATCGTGCGCGCCCAGCTCGGCCCCGAGGCCGGCATGGTGGGCGCCGCCGACCTGGCCCGCCTGGTCGCCCGCCGCTTCCGCCGCGCCAACCGCCGCCGGGTGGAGCGCTACGAGCGGTACGCGCGCTACACCGAGGGCCGCCGCTCCACCCGGGACACCGCATGACGGCATCGCTGCCGCGCCAGGCGGCGCCCCCGGACGAACCCCGGCAGCCGGCCGAGGACCGCCGTCACAAGATCCGCCGCCGGGCCATCACCCTGCTCATCATCGGGCTGCTCATCGGCGTCCCGGCCGGCTATCTGGTCATCTCCGCCGCCCAGAGCCGCGACAGCGGCAAGGACAAGGAGGCCAAGTACGCGGCGACCGGCCTCACCAAGGGCTGGCCGTCGAAGGTGCAGCGCCGCCTCTACCAGGTCCCGATGCCGCACCCCTCGGGCAAGGTCGCCTCGTACGAGACCAACAACTGGAAGACCAGCCGCCTCTACGTCCAGTTCCAGACGCCCCTGCGGAACCTCGACGTCTTCCTCGCCAACCTGGGCGTCCGGCGCAGCGACCTGAAGAAGGGCGACATCACCATCAGCGCCCGCGACCAGAAGATCACCGGCTGGAAGTTCGACGGCCCCGGCCCCTGGTACGGCCTCGTCCACAAGCAGAAGAACCCGAAGCCGACGCAGGACGTGGTCGTGAGCCTGGCCGACCCGAACAACCCGTTCTTCTACGTCGTCTCCCGCACCGTTCCGTGACAGGCGGGCCCCGGCGGGCCGTCGCCGGGGCCGATTGTCAGACCCCGCCCGTAGAGTCGAAGACGTCTGATCCGACACACGGGTGGGAGGTGACAGGTCGTATGAGCACAGGCACGACCGCGGTGGCCGAGCGGGAGCGCGGAGCGGGGGATTCCGTCCCGGTCCGGCTGGCGGCCGTCTTCCTGCCCGCGCCCCTGCCCAGGGACGGCCGGGTCGCCTTCTGGGACCCCGAGGGCGGACAACTGCCCGCCGAGGACACCGAGCTCACCGTCGTACGACCGCACGGCGCGGGAGTACGGCGCAAGGCCGCCCCCGCCCTCACCCTGCCGGTCGGCGAGGCCCTGCCCCTGCTCGTGCGGGCCCGGCGCGACCCGGCCGCCCACCCCGCCACCGCCTGCTGGGGAGCGGCCGCGCTGCACGCCCTGCGGCTCGTCGCGCGCGGACGCCTGCTGCCCGGCCTGACCGCCACCGGCCACGACGCCTGGCGGGCCGGCCCGCTCGACCCGGACGACATCGCGCACATCCGCGCGGTCGCCGCCGCCCTGCCGTACGAGGGCCACGCGGTCCCGCTGCCCGGCCCGGGCCCGCTCCGGCTGCCCGAGCCGGAGGCGCTGATGCGCTCCTTCCTGGACGCGGTCGCGGACACCCTGCCCCGTACCCCGGCCGCACCGCACGCCTCCGGGAAGCCCTTCGCCGACCGCCGTCCGCAGCGGTTGCCCGGCGCCCACGACTGGGCGGCGGAGGTCGCCGCGGGCATGGACGCGGGCGTGCGCATCTCGCTCCGCCTCGACCTGTCGGCGTACGAGCTGTTCGACAGCGAGGAAGGCGTGCGCATGGCGGGCGCCGCCATCGTCCAGGTGCACAGCCTCGCCGACCCCACACTCGTGGCCGACGCGGCGGCCCTGTGGGCCGGCCAGGCGGACGCGGTGTTCGGCCCACGCGCGCGGGTGGACGCGGCCCTCGCCGTGCGGCGCGCGGCCCGGATCTGGGCACCGCTCGACCGGCTCGCCGAGCAGGACGTGCCCGACGTGCTGGCCCTGTCCGACGAGGAGCTGGGCGAACTGCTCGGCGTGGCCGCGACCCGGCTCGCGGCGGCCGGGGTCGCCGTGCACTGGCCCCGGGACCTGGCCCAGGACCTCTCCGTGGCGGCGATCGTACGGCCCGCGCCGGGCTCGGCGACCGACGGCACCGGTTTCTTCGAGAGCGAGGAACTGCTCCAGTTCCGCTGGCAGTTGGCGCTCGGCGGCGATCCGCTCAGCGAGGCCGAGATGGACGCGCTGGCCGAGGCGCACCGGCCGGTCGTCAGGCTGCGGGACAGCTGGGTCCTGGTCGACCCCGCCCTCGTCCGCAAGGCCCGCAAACGCGAACTGGGCCTGCTCGACCCGGTCGACGCGCTCTCCGTCGCCCTCACCGGCAGCGCGGAGGTCGACGGCGAGACGGTCGAGGCGGTACCGGTCGGCGCCCTGGCCGCCCTGCGCGACCGCCTCACCACGGGAGTGCGGCCGGCCGCCCCGCCCCCGGGCCTGCACGCCACCCTCCGCGACTACCAACTCCGCGGCCTGGCCTGGCTGGACCTCATGACCACGCTCGGCCTCGGCGGCTGCCTGGCCGACGACATGGGCCTCGGCAAGACGATCACGGTCATCGCCCTCCACCTCAAGCGCGCCCGCAGCGAGCCGACGCTGGTGGTCTGCCCGGCCTCCCTCCTCGGCAACTGGCAGCGGGAGATCACCCGTTTCGCCCCCGGCGTCCCCGTCCGCCGCTTCCACGGCCCGGACCGCTCGCTCGACGGCCTCGACGCGGGCTTCGTCCTGACGACGTACGGCACGATGCGCACGGCGGCCGCGCAACTGGCCGAGCAGCGCTGGGGCATGGTCGTCGCGGACGAGGCACAGCACGTCAAGAATCCGTACTCCGCGACGGCGAAGGCCCTGCGCACGATCCCGTCCCCCGCGCGCGTGGCCCTCACCGGCACCCCGGTCGAGAACAACCTCTCCGAACTCTGGGCCCTGCTCGACTGGACCACCCCCGGACTCCTGGGCCCCCTGAAGTCCTTCCGCGCCCGGCACGCACGCGCCGTCGAGAACGGCGAGGACGAGGAGGCGGTACAGCGACTGGCCCGGCTGGTACGGCCGTTCCTGTTGCGCCGGAAGAAGTCCGACCCGGGGATCGTGCCCGAGCTGCCGCCCAAGACCGAGACCGACCACCCCGTGCCGCTCACCCGGGAACAGGCGGCGCTGTACGAGGCGGTGGTGCGGGAGTCGATGCTCGCCATCGAGACCTCGCAGGGGATCGCGCGCCGGGGGCTGGTACTGAAGCTGTTGGGCGCGCTGAAGCAGATCTGCGACCACCCCGCGCTGTACCTCAAGGAGGAGCCAGCGGCCGACGCCCGCGCCCTGGCCCGCTCGGGCAAACTCGCGCTCCTGGACGAGCTGTTGGACACCCTGCTGGCGGAGGACGGCTCGGCGCTGGTCTTCACGCAGTACGTCGGAATGGCCCGCCTGATCACCGCCCACCTGGCCTCCCGGGCGGTCCCGGTGGACCTCCTCCACGGCGGCACACCGGTCCCTGAACGGGAGCGCATGGTGGACCGCTTCCAGAGCGGCGCGACGCCGGTCCTGGTGCTGTCCCTCAAGGCCGCCGGTACGGGCCTGAACCTCACCCGCGCGGGGCACGTCATCCACTTCGACCGCTGGTGGAACCCGGCGGTGGAGGAACAGGCCACCGACCGCGCCTACCGCATCGGGCAGACCCAGCCCGTCCAGGTCCACCGGCTCATCACCGAGGGCACGGTGGAGGACCGCATCGCCGAAATGCTGGAATCCAAGCGGGCGTTGGCCGACGCGATCCTGGGCAGCGGCGAGTCGGCCCTGACAGAACTGACCGACCGCGAGCTGTCCGACCTGGTGTCCCTGAGGAGGCCGACATGACGGGCGGCCCGGCGGACGAGGCACGGCGAGCGTTGCGGGAGGCGCGGGAGCGGCGGGGGGCCGGGCAGGGCGGAGACGCGGAGGGGGCGTCGGGGGTGAGGGCTTCGGTGGGGGAGGGGGCTGCTTCGGGAGGGCGGGAGCCTGCCTCGGGGGAGTCTGCTGCGGGAGGGCAGGGGTCTGCTCAGGGAAGGCAGCAGCCCGCCCAGGGAAGGCAGGATTCCGCTCAGGCAGGGGGTGAGGCCGACCTGGCAGGGCGTGAGTCCGGTCAGGTAGGGCATGCGGCCGCCGCCGAGGCAGGGCAAGGGGCGCCTTCGGAGGAGGATGCGGCGTCGGAGCGGGGCGCTGTGCATCCGGCGCGTCGCGAGGTGCGGCCGGCCGATGCTGCCCGGGCGGCGCTGAGGCAGGCGTTGTCGGCGAGGCGTGTTGGGGCCGAGCGGGAGCGGGGGGAACGGGGCGCGGGGGAGGGGGAGCCCGACGGGGGTCGTACGGATGAGGCGGCTTCGGCTGGAGGCGGCGCGGACGGGGCTGCCGGTGAGCAGAGGGGTGATGCCGGGGACTTCGGGGGGTCCATGGTCGGCTCGGGGCGGCGCGCGGGGGCGGTCGATGAGTCGGGTGATGGCGGTGCGGCATTGAGTGGGTCCTCGGTGGGCTCGGGCCGGCGCCGGGGGGCGGCCGATGCGTCGGGTGGGGGCGGCGTGGCCTCGGGTGAGTCCTCGGCGGGCTCGGATCGGCGCCCGGGGGCGGTCGGCGAGTCGGGTGGGGGTGGTGTGGCCTCGGGCGAGTCCGTGGTTGGCTCGGGGCGGCGTGCGGGAGCGGTCGCTGAGCCGGACGGGGCCGTCGTGACCTCGGGTGGCCGCACTTCCGCCCCCGGCAGCCCTGCTCCCGACTCAGGCGGCCCCGCTCCTGACTCGGGTTCGGGTGCCCGCACTCCCGACTCGGGCAGCCCTACTCCCGACTCGGGCGGCCCCGCTGATGACTCAGGCGGCCCCGCTCCTGACTCAGGTGACCCCGCTCCCGCCTCAGGCGGCCCCATCCCCGACTCGGGTGGGCACGAATCGGGCGGTGGTTCTGGCGTGGGAACGGCGCGGCGCCCTGATACCGCGGGCCCGCGTCCAGGGGACGCCGCGCGGGAGGCCTTGCGGGCTGCGCGTGGGGCGGCGCGGCGGGCGCGGGATGACGAGGCTGTGGTGAGGGGGGCCGTCGGCGAGCGTGGGGCGCGGCGGGCCGTGCCGTCTCGGCGGCCGTCGCCGGGTGGTGTTCGGGGGCGGGGTGCCGGTGGACGCGCCCTTGAGCTGCGCGAGTTGCTCGCGGACGCGTTTCGGATGCCGGCCGGGACGGAGGAGGCCGGGGAGCCGAGGGAGGGGGCCGACCACAACGCCGCTTCGGGGCAAGGGAGTTCCCATCGCGCGGCGCCCATCCCCACCGACCAGGCCGACACCCTCGTACCCCCTGCCGTACCCCCCGCCGTACCCCCTACGCAACACCCGCACGACACGGCACCCGACGCCGCCCCACCCCTCCCACGCGTCCCCCACTCCATGGCCGCCCCCTCGCGCGACGGAGAACTGCGGCGCACCTTCCCGGCGTTGCCGTCGCCCGCGACCCGCACGTCTTCCACCGCCGCCGACCCCGCCGCCTCCCCCCAGTTCGCCGAGACCTGGTGGGGCAACGCCTGGATCGGCGCGCTCGAACAAGGCGCTCTGGATCCCAAGCGGCTGGCGCGCGGCCGGACTTATGCCGAGCAGGGGCATGTGGACGCCATCACCGTCACGCCAGGTGTCGTACTCGCCTACGTGCAGGGCAGCCGTCCCCGCCCCTACCGCGTCCAGGTGCGCCTGCGGACGCTGGACGACGCCGAGTGGGCGCGGTTTCTGGACGTCGCCGTCGAGCGGCCCGGGCATATCGCGGCCCTGCTGGACCGGGAGTTGCCGCATTCGCTCGCGGACTGCGGGGTGCCGTTGCTGCCGGGGCCGCGTGATCTCGACCCGCACTGCAGCTGTCCCGACCGCGGTCACCCCTGCAAGCACGCCGCCGCCCTCTGCTACCAGACGGCCAGACTCCTCGACGCCGACCCCTTCGTGCTGCTCCTGCTGCGCGGCCGCGGTGAACGCGAGCTGCTCGACGCCCTCTCCCGGCTCAACGCCGCCCGCGCGGCCCGCGCCGCACAGGAGCGGGAACCCGCCCCGCTGCCCGGCGTACGCGCCACGGAGGTCCTTGCGGCCCGCCGACTTCCGCCGCTGCCACCACCGTTGCCAGCGCCCGCACACCCCGAGCAGCCCCCCGCCTACCCGGCCGCACCGGGCGGCCCCGACCCCTTCGCACTGGACCAGCTCGCCACCGACGCCGCCGCACGCGCGCACGCCCTGCTCACCACCGGCCGTGACCCGGTCGGCGAGCTGACGCTGTGGCAGGACGCGGTCCGGCTCGCCGCCGCCCGCCCCGGTTCCGGCCTCACCGCCGGCACCCGCGCCCTCTACGCCTCGCTCGCCTCCGCCGCCGAACGCACCCCGTCCGAGCTGGCCCGGGCGGTCGCCGCGTGGCGGCAGGGAGGCCTGGAAGGGCTCGCCGTGCTGGAGGAGCCCTGGGATCCGCCGGCCGGACGCTTCGACCGGGCCCGCCCGCTGCTGCTCGCCGCCGACCTGCCGGCGTTTCGGCCCTGGCGCAACCACCTCACCCACCCCCGCGGACACGTCCAGCTCCGCTTCGGCCGCGACGGCCTGTGGTACGCCTACGAATCGGAACCGGGCGACGAGGACTGGTGGCCCCGCGGCACCCCCGACCTGGACCCGGTGGGCGCCCTCACCGGCCTCGGCACACCGAACGACCTCTGAGGCCGGCCGCGATCGCCCACGAGGCCGCGTGGGCTGCCGACCCGACACCACCGCGACCCCTCGGCGCGCCCCACCGCTCCACCCCTCTCACCTCCAGGTCATCGCTTCGACCCGGTCTTCCCGCATCCCGTGAAGGCGGTGTGAGGGTTCACGGGTGATCCGCGGGAGTCAGGTGTGAGGACTGGGGGCCCATGGGCGTAACGGACAGAAACGGCGGTTAGCGTGGAGCGGTGAGTGAGACGACGACCCCCGCCCTCCAGTACCGCTTCGACGGCCCGGAAGACGCCCCGGTCCTCATCCTCGGTCCATCGCTTGGCACTACATGGCACATGTCGTAGAAACCGTCCACGGGTGTCCAGACAGTCCGGGGCGAGTGCGTTGGTGCAGGTCAGCGCCCTGTACCGTGAAATCGTCCACGGGGTTGGTGATACGCCTGTGATAGCTCGTGACACGTGAGGATCTCCGTCGGCTCGCTCCAGCGTGGGGTCCTGCGTAGACGGGACCTGATGCGACGACGCCCCGCCGGCCTGCTGCGGCGGGGCGTCGTCGTGCAGTTGGTTATGACGGATTGGGGCTCGCACTGGACGCTCGGTTGTACTCCGGTTCGCCGCTCTCGAGTACCCGGAGGAGCGAGGCGGTGACTACGCGGGCGGTGCGGCCTATCGGCAGCACGCGGCATGGGAATTCCCCGCGGCGAACGAGGTCGTAGCTCTTCGATCTCGACAAGCCCAACGCCCGGGCGGCGTCCTCGACGCTCGCCGTCCCACTCCAGGTGGCGCGTATGTGGTCGGGGCTGAACTGGCCGTGAGGCGTTTCGCTGCTCTTGCTGGGCATTCCTGTCAACAGTGCCTTTCGGGTCTGGTTGCTTCCCTTGGAGCGGGGAAGCGGGGAGACGCGGTGGACTGCCAATCGTCCGTGGATTCACCGGTTTCGGTAACCGGCCAATGACGGATACCCTGCTTCGCTCCGCGTTGGAGGTGAGCTGTATAGGGGCCAGTCAGCGCCAGCATCGCTAGTTGGAGCCGTCGGCATTGTCTCCATGCGCTTCCGATGGCGCACCATGTGGAGTGACGAGCCGAGTTTGGCTGGAGTGGGCGCGAAAGTATGCGCGGGGGATCGATCCGCTGCTGAATCCTCCGGGCACGCAGATTCCCCGTGATCCGACGCCGGATGAACTTGAGCCGCATCTGAAGGGCTGGAGTCCGCACCCGCCCGAGCGACGGGCGGGACCATGAGAACTGAGGCTGAAAGCGCGTATGGGAGGCTCTGAAGGAGCGTCGTATCCTCGCGCCTGAGAAAGGGACCGCAGCCGTAGCCGTTGCCGACGACCAAGTGTGAATGGTTTCCAGATACCTCGCCCTCTGTATCGGGGATGGCACGTAGAGATACTCTTGCGCCGTGCCGGGTGAAGAGGAGCACGTCAAGGGCGCCGAGGCGGTGCAGCGCGTCAAGCGGTGGCTTGAGGGCACCATGCGTGTGTCGCAGTCGTACACCAACATCGATGGTGCGTGGGCGCGGAAGCTCACCTTGCGGTGGCCAAACGGGAACGAGAGGCCCTTCTCGTACGACCTCGGCGGGATGATGCGAGGCGGCGAGTGGGAGGGCCAGATGTTCTGCGCCGAGGTGAAGTGGCGCAAGAACGCGAGTGATCAGGGTCCCGCTTACAAGAGCTTCCTGGCCAAGTGCTACGTGGCACTGAGCCAGGAGTACATGCTCGGCGACCACTACATGTGGATCAGCTGGGCGCCCTTCCGTGCCAATGACTGGGATCTGCTCACCAGCCCGCAGATGATCCGCGAGGCCGTGCTTGCGGAGTCGCTGAGGATCTTCGGCATCGAGGATCCGGAGGCGGCTGCCGAGTCGATCAAGGACGAGCTCGTGGAGGACTTGTCCGAACGGCTCTGGCTGGTCGTGATGTCAGAGAAGCAGGAGAAGCTGGTACCGCTGGACGACTGGCGTGGAGTCGTCGCCAACTTCTACAACAGCCAGGGGAGGTCGTCATGGTGACGCCTGTGGCGCCGGAGATCGACAGCGCTCTCGACCACCCCGATCCGCGGCAAGCGGTCGAGCGCGTCAAAGATGTGGTCCAGCGGCGTCTCCTGGATGTGTACCCCACCGCGCGGATCGTGCGGACGGACTTCTTCAACCACACCTACGTTCCAGACCTGTTGATGACCTGGAGTTCCGGCACTCGCAAGTCCGAACGACGCGTCTACCTTCGCGCGTCCTCTGACCCGGAACTCCTCGCATCGGATGTTCAGCTCTTCGAGCGCGAACAGCAGCCGCTGGTCGTGCCGCTTGCCCACCTCGGGACCGGGCCTGCACGAGAGCAGTTGGAAACAATCGCTGAGGAACGTCACACCCTTGTGCTCGATCCCTCCGGGCTCGGGGCGTTGCCTGCCCGCACCCCTACGCGGACGCCGACCGCTTTGGCGTCCGACGCGATCGTCGAGGGCGGTCGCGGCATCATGGGGGAGCGTCAGGTCGAGCGCTTCGTGCGTATGGTCGGGACGGGAGTGGAGGCGGCCCGTGAGGGGCAAGCCGACCCCACTCGCCTGGCTCTCTCAGAGGTCTCCCGGCACACCGTCCCGGATGTGTCGCGCCGCATGTCCACATTGATGGCGGCCATGTGGCAGGGCAGTGGTCGGTCGTTGTCGGAGTTCCCGGCCACTGTGCCCCACCAGACATCCCTCGACGAGACCTCACTGAGTCTGCTCCTTTCCTCGCCGGAGATCACGGATGAGGCTTTCTGGCGCCGCATCCGACCGCTCGTGGACGCCAACACGCTGCTGCGTACCGACATCACGGACACACCTAACCTCCAGCGGTTGATGCGCAGCGCAGTGCAGACGTGGAAGGGGCACGTATGCATGGTGGTCGAACCGGAATCGGTGAGGGCTGGCGGCCCATGGCGCTGGATCATCGACGATGGACATCTCGGCCTGCGCGGCCCTGACTTCGTGGCCTTCCTGGCCGCCAGCCGTAAGGATCTCCACGCTCCAGAGGAGTACGAGGCACCCCTGCTGGCCGAGGTCCGGGAACGGGCCGCCAGGTTCGCCATCCCCTTGACCTCGATCCGGATGCTGATGACCAACCGCAGCATCGGCTATGACGCACCCGGTGAGGACGTCACTCACGATCCGCAACTCGACGGGATCAGCGCTGCGTTGGGACAGGAGGAGGGTGTGGTCGAAGCGCAAGCCCTTACCCTCACCCGCGTCCCTCTGCGGTGCAATTTCGTCAGCAGGACTGCCAGCCCGCCGGGAGCGAGGGCACTTGTTCCATACGCCGAGCTGCTCGGTACGACTCTCCGGTTGATTCTGGGCTTGGACGCCGAAGATGCCGCACAGCTTGAGAATCTTCTCGATGGCGAGCCAGCCCCAGCCCGTTGGGAGCAGGCGGATCTTTTCGACGGCTAATGCCCATAGCCGCGCCGCATGTAGCACTTAGAAGGAGCCTGCTACGTCCATGGCCAACTCGGTGTGAAGTGCTGCTTTCCAGGCGCCTGACGTAGTGTCAGTCGCTGTGTTGGATGCATGTGGGATCAGATGACCCATGGGAGTCGTGGGACGCCAGCGAGCCCCAGCGGCTCTGACGGCAGCCGCCTTTCACGCCCTCTTCACGCGCTCGAAGACCCTTGCAGAAATAATCGCACCCCTCGCTGGCGTTCTCGATCTTCGAGCCGAGGAGGGGGAAGGTGTCGGGGCTGAAGCTGTTCCACAAGACGAGTAGCGGCGTGAGCGAGGTCACTCCGCGTCTTGCTGACGTCGAGGCGGATGTACAGGGCCTCATCGAGGCACACATGGAGACGCTGCTGGGCGTCCGCTTTCTGGCGAGCGAGTACGGCACCGGGCCGGTCCACGGCGGCCGGATCGACTCGCTCGGGCTGGACGAGAACGGCTCGCCGGTCATCGTCGAGTACAAGCGGGGTGTCGATGCCGGCGTCATCAACCAGGGCTTGTTCTATCTGGCGTGGCTGATGGACCACAGGGCAGAGTTCGAGCACCTCGTCCGCGATCGGCTCGGGAGTACGGCCGCGGCCCAGGTGTTGTGGAGCGGACCGCGCCTGATCTGTATCGCCGGCGACTTCACGCGCTACGACGTACACGCCGTACGTGAGCACCGGCGCTCGATCGACCTGGTCTGCTACCGGTACTTCGGCAGAGACCACTTCGGCCTTGAGACCGTGGCCTCGGTCACGGGGCGCTCGGCTGAGCCCAAGCGGGTACGCCGCCGCGCGTTCTGGGCGCAGTCCGTTCGACAGCAGGGCGGTGCGATGGCCGAGCTGGCTGCCGCGGTCGACGAGGTCCTCGTCGGCCTGGGGGACGGCGTCACCCGGGTGCAGCGGAAGCAGTACCGGGCCTATCAGCGGTTGCGGAACTTCGCCTGCCTCATCCCGCCCCAGCAGACCAAAGTGGTCGTCTACCTAAAAGCGGATCCGGCTGCGGTGGATTTGGTGCCGGGCTTTACCCGGGACGTGACGGGGCTCGGCCACCATGGCACGGGGGACCTGGAGGTTCAGCTGCGCACTGTGCAGGACTTGGAGCGTGCGCAGGATCTGTTCCGGCTGAGTTACGCCGTGGCGTGAGTAACCGGGGATCCACCGTTATATTGACGCCCGCTCAGAACTCGGCGTATTCACGCACGGCTGCGAGGAACTCCGTTGTGTCCGCGTGCGCGGGTCCAAGCGCGTCTCGGATTCGGGCGCTCTGCTGGATCATGAACGCTCGCTGCTCGGCGGGGGGGGATCGTCCAGGACGGTTCGGTGCGGACCGCGGTGAGGTGGCTGTGGGAGCCTGCCCAGCGGCGGCCTCCCGTGGCGAGCCAGTTCCATGTCCACCGTGGCGTCGAAGAAATCGGGGTCGTGCTGATCGTGTGTGCGCCGAAGGAGCAGGCCGGTCGTGGGGAGATCGGCGTAGGGGATTCTCGCCAGGCGTTCGTGAAGCCAGGCGACTGCGGACTCGGCAGGAGTCAGTGCGATGGTGCGGCGCTGAAGTTCCCCCGTGCGTACTGTGGTGTTCTTGGTCGTACTCGGAAAGTGTCCGTCGGTGCCGATGAGATGGTCATCGGCCAGAGCGGAGAAGGCCGTCAGGGGAAGGCCCGCGCAATGGCGTTTGACCACGATGATGCTGTCCGTGCAGGACCAGCGTGTTGAGGCCCTGGTGAGCCCGGGTGGCGGCGAGCTGCTCGGCAGTTCCAGCGGGCGTCTCCCCAGGGATCGATCAGCTGGAGGACATGCCCGGTGCAGCCCTCACCGCCGGCGTCGGCCGAGGGGAAGTGTTCGTTGAGGAACGCCGCAAGGACGTGAGCGTGGGCGCGGCTTGGGACCTGAGCGGGGCGGGCGTCCTCGCTGTACGCCGTAGCGCACAGCGGTATCCCGGCCGATCCCCCTGCGCATGATGCGCTCGTGAGGCAGGGGGCTGGACCGACTGTCCGGCAATCACAGAACGTCATGGATCACCTGATGCTGACGCAGGGTGCTTTGCAGCGGGTCGTAGTCGGCTTGATGGCAGGCTCGGAATCCGCCTGGCGCCGAGGAGGTATTGCTTACTTCTTATTTCCCGTGCAATGTAGGGCCTTAAGCGTCAAGTTATACGCGCCGCCCTGGCCGGGAACGACAGCGGACAGTGCCCACACCCGAAGGCATGGGCACTGCGCTTGGCCAGCAGTCGCGATCCTCAGGCCGCCCCTTCCCGGATGTACGAGATCCGGGAAGGGGTCAGAGGAGACTGACGAGCTTGTTTGTCAGCACCGTGATGACCGTCGTTACGGCGGCTGTTCCCGCTGCTTGGCACCAGCGGCTGCGGAGGATGTCCCCTAGCTGTCGGCCCAACCCAGTCGTCTGTCTTTCGTGATCTGTCTGACCCTGTAGGCGTTTCGGCATGTCCTGCCTCTCTCGTGGTCTCGCGTGGAGCCCTGGCCTTGTTGCCGGGGCGCGTGAGGGAGGAAGCGTGAACAGGCCGATATGCCAGGCGTCATCATAAGAGCTGCATGCCCCTGGGGCAGCTGTCTTACGGAAATTAGCGATAGGCAGTCAGGGAATGGGGAATAGGCGGAAGTTCAGGCGGACGGCATGTTCCTACTCTCCGTTGTGGACGGGCCCTGGCCCCTTTCCGGGACCGGGGATGTGGTGTTGGCGGAACACGCGAGTGCGTGAGCTGGTCAGCGTAGGGATGCCGACGAGCGAGGTGGGGGTGCGGTCGGCGGAAGCGCGGCGGTGTGCTGTCGGGAGGCCGCCGGTCCGGGGCGGGAGACGGTGCGACGGGTGCCGATGCCGTGGGCGATTTCCTCGGCCAGGTGGGCGAGGAGCCCGGCGGGTGTGTCGGCGGTGGCGTCAATGGCCCAGGTGGGACGGCCGACGGTGGGGCCGGCCCAGAGGGTCCACGCGGTGAGCTCCATGCCCGTGCCCGATACGGCGGAGCTGTCGAGCGTGATGCCGGCGTCGCCCGGGGGTGTCTGCCAGAGACTGTGCTGTCCGTGAGTGGTGTGCCTCCAGCCGGCGTCGGTGAGGGGACGGGTCACCTGGGCGATCATCCTCGGAGTGATGGAGTTGCCGATGGCTGCGTCCCAGGCCCCTCCGGCGGCGAGGACGGCCAGCAGGGAGCTGAGCACGGGGGCGGGAGTGGCGGCTGCGACGGTCATCTGCCACAGCAGGCCGCTGACGGGTGTCTCGTACGCGGCGATGGTCCACTTAGGATCGCGGGATTGGGCGTCGTGGTCGAAGAGGGCGCGCAGGGTGAGCGATTCGTGGCTGGCGATGGTGGTGTTGTCGTCCCAGGTCCTGTACTTCTCCCAGTCGCCGTTTTCGGTGAAGAAGCCGTCGAGCATGGCCTCGTGGTCGCCGGGGTCGGCGGCGTAGGCGGGCACACCCTCGAGGGCCGGGACAGTCGCGTTCGAAGTGGTGTCACATGAGGTCGGTGCGGTCTGGGTCTGGGCAGCCTGGTGTTCAGCGTCGGTCATGGGGCGGGTCCGGGGTGTGAGAGGGCTACAGGGCGTAAGAGATGGGCACCCCGCCATGGAGGCGGGTCTGGCCCGGTGGGTTGCGGCTATCGGTGGATGCGCGCGGCGGCGGTGACCGTCGGCCGGTGTGGCGGTCCGGCCCGGGGATGTGGCGTCGACCGTGCCGGTGTGCTGGCGGCGGGCGAGGGAGCGGTGGCGCGGTTCCAGCGGGTGCGTAGGGAGCTCAGGTCGGCCAGGGCACGGCGGCTGCCGGTGACGAGTTGGTGAGGGGTGTTGGCCAGGTCGTCGGCGTAGGCGGTGATCCGTACGGCGACCGACTGGGCGCGGGCGAGGAGAGCGCGCTGGAGGATCTTCTCGCCCCAGTACTCGGGCGAGCCGGCGGGCGTGGAGACCACGGCCATCAGCTCTTTGGGGGTGAGGGAGCCGGTGAGCAGGCCGCGGTGCTGGGCCTCGCCGAGGACGGTGACGGGGTCGACCATGTCGCCGCGGTGGACCAGTGCGGTGATGGACTGCCACAGCGCGGCGTGCAGCGGCAGCAGGAAGTCCGCCTCGGTCAGCCACCGCATCTGACGGACCTCCGCCGGATACGCGGTTGCGGTCGCCAGGAGGAGGCGCTCTTCGTTGAGGGCCTCTTCGTCCGCCTGCCGTGGGACCTCCGCGGGGAGTGGCGTGCGGGGGAGCGATCCGGGGTGCGGGGCGAACTGTTGGGCGAGGGAGTCCAGGACGCGGCCGATGTCGTCGGCCATGCCGAGCGTCGCGGCGGCCGGGTTGGGCAGGCCCGGGTCGGCCGCGGTGGACGCGAGGCGCTCGGCGTGGGCACGCAGAACCCTGCGGGCGTTGTCGGCGCGGATCATCCTGGCGTACGCCGCAGCATGCTTCGGCAGCGGGCAGAACTGGATGAGGTGGTGCAGGTAGGAAGCGTTCAATCCGGGAGCGCGCGGACGCGCATGGTCCAGCACCGAGTTGAGCCAGGCGGTGTCCTTGGCATGGTCGGTGGGGTCGGGTGGTGGGAGCGTGCGGATCGCGGTGAACAGCGCGGCGTGGGTGTGGCTGTCGAAGTGTTGGGCGATCAGCGGATCGGTGTCGGTCAGACGGGCGGGTTCGAGGAGGAGGGCGCCGAGCAGGGCCTGCTCGGCGTAGTGCACCGGCTTCGGCGCCGGCGTGCGGTCGAGGTCGTCGTCCTCGTCGGGTTCGGGAGTGTGGGGCATCAGGCGGCGAGGGCGAAGTCGTCGGGATTGAAGGGTTTGTTGAGTTGTGGGGCGAGCAAGTGGGCGGCCAGGCGCGGGGGGACGGCGTTGCCGATCTGCGAGAAGGTCTGGCCCTTGTTGCCCTGCCACGGGTAGTCGGCGGGGAAGGTCTGAAGCACCCCCGCTTCCCGGGCGGTGATCTTGATCGGGGGCGGTGCCGCCCGGTGCTCGTCGTGCGGGAGGCCGGAGGCGGTGTCGGCGACCCAGGTGCACTCGTTGGCCCGGTGACCGAAGAACAGGGTGCCGGCGGGCTCGTCGGCACGGCGCACGGTCGCGTTGGTCTGGTTGTTGCTCCGCAGTGACCACGACCAGCGGTGCGCCTCGGCGGTGAAAGTGGGTCCCGGAGAAGCTGCGAGGCGGTTCTCACCGGGCCGGGAGGACCGGCCGGAGTCCTCCCGACGGGAGGCCAGGGCGAGTTCGGTGTCAGGGTGGGGTGTCCAGGTGCCGCGGTCGCGGGCATCGGTCAGCGTCTTGCGGGAGCCGGAGGGGAAGGGCTCGGGGCCGCCTCCCGGCCCGCCGCCCGCGCACACGGTGGGCACGGGACGGTCGGTGGCGCCCCAGCCCAGGGCCTGGGCCATGGACACCCAGCGAGCCCGGCCGGGCCCGAACAGCGACTCCGGTTCGGCGGACGGCGCGTGGGTGGGCGGCGGCGGTTCGGCGGTCCGCATACGGGAGGCGAGCAGGATCGCCCGCTTCCGCGTCTGGGGGACACCGTAGTCGGCGGCGTTGAGGACGCCGGTCCACACGGAGAACCCCCAAGTCCGCAGGATGGCCGCGTACTGCCGCCAGAGGGGCAGGACGTCGGGGACTTCTTCCATGAGCACCCACTCCGGCTCGCCCACTGTGTTTAGGGCGTGCAGGTAGCGCATGGGCTCGGCGGCGAGGAGTGAGCGTGGGTCCGCGCACGCGCCGAGCAGCTGCTCGCGGGTGTCACGTCCGGCGGCGAGATCGGAGACGGCCTGGTGAACGAGGGGCTGGTCGACCAGGCCGAGGCGCTTGCCCGCCATCGACCATGCCTGACACGGAGGCGAGGCGATCAGCCCGAGGATCCGGCCGGAGAAGATCCATGCCGGATAGACGGCGATATCGGTCCGGATCGTCAACTGCCCGGCCTTCGCTCGCGTCTTGCAGGCCCACTCGTCCCACTCCAGACCGACATCCCGCGCGCCCAGGACGGTCAGCGCGTGGCTCCAGCCGCCGGGACCGGCGAACAGGTCGAGGATGATCCGCCTCAAGAAGCCAGCCCGAAGTCGTCCTGCACGGGCTCGGCTTCACCCCGGCAGGCCCAGGCGAACGGCGCACCCTCGTACGGGTTGGCGGACAGCGCGTTGGCGAGGTCGTTCCCGGCGAGCGATGAGCCGTGCACGACCGAGGCCATCAGCTCCAGGCCGGAGCGGCTGCCGGCGAGGCTGGTGTACGCGCTGTCGTCGAGGGCGATCAGGTGCCTCAGGGCGGTGGCCGTGAGGTCCTGGCTCGCGAGCAACAGCGGGCCGATGCGGCGCAGCGCGTCGGTGCCGGGGGTGTAGGAGGTCTCGCGTACACGTGCGTGAAGGGCTTCGAAGTCGCGGGCCGGTTCACGGAGTTGACGGACTTCTTCGGTCAGGTCGAGCGGAGGTGTGGAGATGGATTGCTCCCGGGCGGTGGTTCAGCGGCGTGGGGTGGTTGCCGGTGTGACGGTGGGGATCGGGCGGGGCGTAGCCCTGGGGGCTGAGCCGGTCCCTGTCAGGGGTAGTCCCAGGACTGAGGTGAGGGCCGTGATGCCTGCTGGTGCCAGGTGTACGCGGTCTTGGGCCGGGGCGCCGATGTAGGCACCGGGAGCAGAGGCCGGGGTCCGTACCGCGAGACCCTTGGCCTCCAGAGCTCGAAGTGTGCTCATCAGGACCTTGGGCTCCCGGGACCGCGTGAACTCCCGCCCCAGGGAGGCACTCGCCACGACATGACCGCAGGCGATCTGCTCCAGGGCAGTGCGCTGAGTGGCGGTGAGCCGTGCTTCCGGTGCCGCGGCGGTCGACCAGCGGCGTTGCCGCATCTCCGCGTTGAGGCTCGCGGCGCAGCCGACCACGGCTTGCGGAGCCAGCGCGGTCAGCTCACGAGCTGCCTGAACACCCGAGTCGGCCGACGCGGTGCTGAGAAAGGCGAGCTGTTTCAGCCGCACCAGCGTCTCCGCCAACTCAATGCTGTCGTAGAGCCGTTCATCCTGGATGGTCTTGACGGCGACGCGGGTGTCGGACGCCAGGCGCTGAGCGGAGGTGGCATGGACCTGCGGCTCGCGTTCGGGTGCCTCGCGAAGGAGAAGGTCGAGCGCGTCGTTGTGCCGGGTGTACTGGCCGGCGAGGAGGAGCAGCCGCTCGACGGGCGTTAGCGGCGGCGGCACGTCGAACAGCAGGGATTCGGCGGGCGCCCTGGTCATGAGCGGCGCCGTATGGTCGGGGACGGCGTGGCCGCGGCGGTGGTCGGGCTCGGTGACGCGGTACTGCGGGGCACGCGGTGGGGCGGTGAGGGCGAGGATTCGCGGGATGTCATGCCTTGCTCAATGTGCGATCGGGCGATACGGACAGGGTGTTCCGGGATTCATGCGGCCGGGCCGAAGTCGTCTTGGGAGGGAGCAGACTTGGCGACGGCGCGCGCGGTGATGGCCTTGGACGCGCGGGCGGAGGCCGAGGCGAGAGCATCGGCGCCGGGTTCCTGGTACCAGGGGCGCAGGTCGAGCATGGCGGCGCGCATGCCGGTGGCGAAGCACAAGGCGGTGCCTTTGGGCAGGGCGCGGATCGCGTCCGGGGGCAGGATCCGTTCCTGCCGCATCGACACCGAGGTCGACTTCCCCGACTCGGAGGTGGAGGTCGAGGTGGTCTCCACGTCGTGGTCACCGATGAGGCGGGAGAGCTTGTCGGCGAAGTCGGGGTCGTCGATGCCGCTCCCGATGATCTTGACCGTGCTCGCGGACCACATGGCGTCCATGCCCGCGTCCCCCCAGACCTTCTGGCCCTGGCGGTAGGACTGCAGGATGGTGATCGGGATGATCCCGCGCGAGCCCAAGTGGGAGTACAGGTCGGGGAGATCGCTGATCTTGCAGACGTTGGCGGCCTCGTCGAGGATCGCCAGCATGGGAGGGTCGAGGCGTCCGTCGGCGCGTTCGGCCTGAGCGGTCGCGGCGCGCATCACGGAGTCCGCGCACGCCGCGATCAGGGCGGAGGCTCCGCCTCCGCCATCCTTCGACAGCAGGTAGAGGGTGTCGGCAGAGGTGACGAACTCGGCGGGCCGGAATTCGGAGACATCCTTCTGCGGGGTGACCCAGGCGGCGATCTCGGTGTTGAGGAGGGCCGCTGCGTACTGGCGGGCAGTCTCGTAGATGCCGTCACGGGTCTCGGGCGGTCCTTCGACCGTGCCCTTGAGCTGGGCGGCGACCGCAGTGAACTGGTGGTCGCGCAGGATGTCCAGCGGGGTGCGGTCGGCGGGGAACGCGAGCCAGGTCATGACGTCGGTGATCGGCCGTTCGTCGAGGGAGGCGGCGAGGAACAGCTGACTGAGGATGTTGCTGCCGGCCTTGGACCAGAAGTCGCCCTGCTGGGAGGCGTCCACGGACGCGGCCAGGAAGTGGCCGGCCAACCTGCCCGCCCCGTCGAGAGTCTTGGCGTCGGCGAGCGGGTTCCACCACATCTGTCGGGTGGCGTGGGCGATCTGCTGCGGGTCCATCGACCACACCCGTCCCGCCGAGGCGCGGGCGCCCAGGGTGGCGGTGTAGGCGTCACCGGCGGCCTTGTTCGAGGTGAGCAGGACAGGGCCAGGGGCGTTCAGGATGGACGGGATCGCCAGCGAGGTGGTCTTGCCGGAACGGGGAGCCATGATTGCGACGGCGACGTCCTCGTACCCCATCCGGACTTCGTGGCGAGTGCCTTGCAAGTTGCCGAGGAGGATGCCGGTGTCGTCCGGGTCGATGTGTTTGGCGTTCCCCAGGCTCGGCCGAAGTGAACGCGCCTTTGCGGTGATCGCCTTGGCCATCAGCGGCTCGATGTCCTTCGGCTTCGCCATCGAGGCGACCTTCCTTCGCCCGCTGGCGTTCTTGTGCCGAGCCCAGACGACAGCGGTAGTCAGCGCGAACGCGGTCATGACGGTGACGGGGAAGATGCGGGTGGCCCAGAGCAGGGACGATTCTCCGGCCTGGGGCCAGAGCCGAGCTGGATGGAGCAGGGCATCGACCGGTCGGTACGGCGCCCAGGGTGCTGAGGCGGTGATCCGGGCAGTGAGGTTGCCGCACAGCCAGGCGAGGTTGGACAGGGGGACGGCGATGGCGAGGGCACCGAGGAGGACCTTGAAGGCGATGTCGTAGCCGTCGTTGCTGGAAGAGGGTGAGGTGTTGGGCAGGGGGGGGTCCAGGAGGCGAGGGCGCGAGGGTGGTCAGCGAGTAGGGCGCGGTGGGGCTTCGGCCGGTGCGGCGGCACGGCCGCTGCGGCCGCACGTGGGCGTCGGGCGGCGAGGTCCTGGACGCGCTGTGCCAGCGGATCCAGCCCGATGCCCGGGGGCGGCGGTGCGGGGGCTGGCTGCAGGTGGGGGCGTACGAAGAGGGGGAGAACGGCCGGATCGCGGCGCAGCGCAGTGGCGTCGGTGAGGGCCCGTACGAGGGTGGCGACCAGGGGCCACGGGGTGCCGCCGCCGAGGTGGGCACGCCGATCACCGTGTCGGGGTCGCCGGGCAGCGTGCTGGTGACGAACCAGCTGTCCGGCCACGGTCCGACGCGCTCGACTCGCAGGAGGCTGTCGCGGGGCGACGCGGCACGATCGGAGTGCTCCAGCCAGTCGGCCGATTACAGGATCTCGAAAGGATCGTCGACCGCCGTGCGGGGGCGGCGCCGGTGAGGGCGTCCGCGAACGCGGCGAGGATCTCCACCGGAATGCGGGCTCCGAACCGTTCGAACCAAGCGGGGTGTTCGTCGGTGGGGGTGTGGAGGACCGTCCACCCCGGTTCGTCCGGGTCTGGATACTGGATCAATTCGGCCTGTTGGTTGCAGCGGATCAGGTGGACGTATGAGGAGAGCGGGATGTGCTCGTAGCGACACCGCAGGCCTGGTTGAGGGCTGCGGTGATGCAGCGGGGGTCCTCGCCGCCCGCCAGGCTGGGCGGGGGGACGAGGACCTCGTCGGCCGCGTCGTGGGGCAGGACGCGCATCCGCCTCACCTCCGGGCCACCGGTGCGGGGCTCGCGGATTCCGCGGGCGCGGGCCGGGGTGCGACGGCGTCCAGACAGGGCGGGGTGGCTTGGACGGCGGCGTGGATGGCGAGGACCGCTGGGGTGTGCAGGGCGAGTTCGTCCAGCGCGTGCCACGCCTCGGCGTTGCGGGCGTCGACCAGGTCGTCGTATCCCGCTGTGCCCGGACCGGCGGACGGCGGCAGTTCGTCGAGGCGTGCCCAGTAGTCGGCTTCGAGGGCGTCGAGTTGGTCGAGGGCGTCGTCGACTGCCGAGAGGCGCCACGGCCAGGCCGGCTGGACGGTACGAGCGGGCAGGTGCTGGAGCTGGACGGCGGCGGTGGAGATCAGGTCGCGGGCGAAGGGGCGGATGCGGGCGGCAGCCGACCAGGTGTCGGCGTCGCGCAGGGCTGCGCGCCGCCCGTAGGACTCGGCGTCGTAGGGCCAGCCGTCGGGGCCGGTGTGCTGGTCGGAGTAGGCGTCCCACGCGTCCAAGAGCTGCTCGCTGGTGCGCACGAACACGGCGAGCTGGTCGAGGCGTTGTTGATGGACGACGCTAGGGGAGGAAAGCGGGGAGGCCAGGGTTGGATCTTCCTTGTTCATCGGGCGTGTGCCGCCGTCGGCACCGAGGCCGGGACGGGGGCGGCCGTCGTGGCGGCGGCGTCGAGTCGTCCGCAGCGTCGGGCTGTGCGGACGAGGGCTTGGATGCCTTTGACGCGCTGCTGGTGGGCGTCGGCGACAACGCGGCCGGTGCGGCTGGTCCGCTCGTGTTGGACTCCGAATGGCCAGCCGTGCTGGCCCAAGCCGCGCAGAAGCGGTTCGGTACTTGTCAGAGCGGTGATGAAACCGGCGACGGCGTGCGCGGGCGTGTGCTGGTTGAGCCAGCCGTCCCATACCGCAAGGCCGTCTAGGGGGCTCTCGTCGGCAGCAGCGGGGTACTTCTTCGCGCGGATACGCCAGGAGAAGGAGGCGAACTCGATGTCGAGGGGACGGCTGTATTCGACGACCATCCGCCGGTCGGGCGACAGGGCTTCTAGTCCTGTGCCGTTCTCGCTCTGGGTGACGCTCCAGTTGGCCTCGCGGAAGAGGCCCCACGGGTCGGGGGCGTCGGCGGGCGCGGAGGTGAGGAGCGTGTCGGTGAGCCCGGCCAGGATTTCGGCCGGGACCTGTCGGCTGAACGAGGCGGACCAGGTGGTGGCTTCTGACGGCTTGGCGGTCAGGTGCCACCAGCGGCTCGGGGTGAACTGACTCGCCACCTCCAGGCGGGCCGACAGGTCCGGGCTGTCGAGCTGGGTCTGCGGACAGGCCGGATCGGAGGTGACGCTCCAGCCGGCGGCGAGCAGGGCATGGGTGATGTGGCGGGCATCGCCGGAGCCTGCGAGATATCGGGGGCTGGTGACGTGGAGGAAGTGCGACTCATGGTCGTGCCGGAAGGTGGCGAGCTGCCGTTCGGTCACCGGCACGTGCTGCCGCCCGTCTGGTGGCTGACGGCTGTGCGGCTCGGGCCCTGTGCGAAGGCGGGCAGCGTGCCGTCGTGCGTGTGGCCGTGTTGGCTGGCGGTGGTGGCGTCGAGGCGGCGGAGCACGCGTGGGGTCATGGCTGTGTCCCCAGGAGACGTCGGCAGGTTGGTGGTCGGGGGGTGAGCATCGATGTCCTTGCGAGAAACGGTCGGTGCGGTGGTTCGGCCGGAGCGGCTGCCGCCCCCTAGCGGCGCTTCCTTCGATGCGCTGGCCCTGCTCGATCGGGGCGTGGCCGCCGCACTGGGCGGACCACTTCACCGCGTTCGGCGGGGTGGATGCGACACCAGGACTCGCGCGGCTCGGGCGCGGTGGGTTCCAGGGCCAGATGGAGCTGCCCGTCGGGGCTCTCCGGCAGGACGTGCGGGTAGCCGGGCACCGACTGGTTGCTCCACCCGGCGGCGAGCAGGTTCTCGGTCACATGCCGGAGATCACCGCCGCTGGCCAGGTGCCGCAGCGTGACCTCGTCCAACCACCGTGAACGGTGGGGAAGTAGAAGCGTTCGTGGCTCACCGGACCCGGCCCGACTGCCCGGCGTACGGGCGCGTGCCGGGCGGGGTGCGGGACCGTTGGGTGGCGAAGGAGTTACGGGTCCACGTGGCCGCTCGGGCGGCGGTGATCCGGGCCTGCTGCCAGGCGCCGAGCTGGGATGGCAGGACGGAGACGGAGGTGGTGCGGATCCGCTGGGAGGGCGGGATGTGGCCGAGGGGCCGCAGCACCGGCTCCGGGTCCGCGAGCGCCGTGCTGAATGCCTGCACCAGGTGCATCGGCGTGGTCGGTGTGAACGTCGCCTCCCACACTCGGCCGTGTTCGTTGCGGGCGCCGACCCACCAGTGCGTCTGTCCGGGGTCCGACTGGTGGAAGCGAACGAAGGCGTCGCCGTCCGGGCTGCGGGCGGTGAAGTGCTGGCCGCGCTCGGTCTCCCAGCCCTGTTGCAGGAGGGGTTCCCACACGTTGGGGGCGTGCGCCGTGCGGGGCGTGAGCAGGGTGTCGGTAAGGCCGGCGACGATTTCGACGGGGGTGTGCCGGCCGAAGGTGGCGTGCCATGCGTCTTGGTGCGCGGTCTTCTTCCCGCTGATGGTCCAGCCTCCGGGCTGGGTGAAAGGGTCGTATCCGATGCGTACGGACTTGTCCGGGCTGTCGAAGACGACCGGCCCGCCGCTCTTGGACCTGTCCTTCCATCCGGAGGCGCGCAGGTACTCGGTGACGTGGCGCAGGTCCCCGCCGCCGGCGAGATGACGGGGCTCGACAAGGTAGTGCTGCTGGGCCTGCTGACCGGCGGCGCCCCAGCCGGCCCACTGCTTGCTCTGTCTCACCGGTGCCGCCTGACGACCATCGCCGATCCGGAAGGCCGCGCAGCCGGGCTGGTGGACGGGGCGGCGAGTGCGGCGAGCTGTTTGATCGCGCCGGTGTGCTCGTTGAGGTCGACGCCCACGCTGCCGAGTTCGTTGGCGGCGCGGCCCAGGGCTAGCCACACCTCGGGGTGCAGGATGCCGCGCTGGGAGTGGTCCTGGGCGAAGCGAGATCCGGTGGCGACAAGTTCGGTGACGCGCCCGAGCAGGCCCTCGTCGTAGTCGAGGACCTTGCCGAGGATCTGGGCGGCCTCGTTCGGCGGAGCGTGGTCCAAGAGCTGTGTGAGCAGGCCGAGTTGGAGCGCGATGTCGTCAGCGAGCCGTACGGAGTAGAAGGGCGGGGTGTTGGTCATGGGCCTCCTGAACGGGCCAGGTCGGGCGGCTAGTTGTGGTGACGGATGGGGTAGCTGTCGGCGATAGGGGCCGTGTCTCGGCGACGGGCTTCGTCGAGGGCGGCCTCGGGGTGTCCGCCGGCCAGCAGGTTCGTTCGGGTGCGGCTGTCGGCGGTGACGGCGCGCAGGTAGCGCCGGAAGAGGGCGGTGGCCAGGCGGGGCTTCCGGTTGGGGGTGATGGGTGGTGGGGTGCGGTCGGTTGTGCGGGGGACGGGGACTCCGGTTGAAGCGGGATTGGTTCGGTGGTTGGTCACCGCGTACGGCGACAGCGCGGCGCACGCGGGGCCGTGGGCGCGGCCACGGTGCGCTGGCGGCGTAGGGCCTGTACGGCGTCCTGATAGGCGGCGGGATCCCAGACGGCCTCGGTGATGTTGACCAGGTATCCGGCTATGAGCAGCGCGGGGACGGCGCTGGTGGCGAGCGTCTTCTTCTCGGCGTTGGTGAGGTGGGCGGGGACCTCGTGCCAGACGTAGACGGGCCCGGCCGTCGTCAGGGTGTTGCGTTTGAAACCGAGGCTGTCGAGCAGGGCCAGAAGCTCCTCGGGAGCGCCGGTGGGGGTGTCGGCGTGGACCGTGTCGGTCATCGGTCTGATGTAGATCGCGACGTCGGTGCCTTCATCGTCGGCGCGGTTTCCCACGTGCCGGCCTTCCGGTTCGGGGATCGGGTCAGCGGCTGCGGCCCGGGGACGTGACCGGCGGGCTCGGAGGCGCTACCGGGGTGGTGCTGGGGGCGGGCCGGACAGCCGGATTCCGCAGCGCGACGCCGACGCCCAGCTCGGACAATCGGTGGCCGGCGCCTCGTACGGAGGTTGCCTGGCGCGCGGAGTCGTCACCGGGCAGGACGAGGACGTCGCGTTCGGAGTCGAGGGCGAAGCCGTGGTCGGTCAGCGCTTGGACGACGTCGTCGCGGTCGGGCTTGTCGACGACGAGGGCGTCGCCGGACCAGGTCATCACCACGTTTTCCGGCTCAGCGGCCGATGAGGTCTCGAGGCGGGCGGCGTTGGTGCGGACCTGGGCCAGAGCCTTGTCGTACCGGGGCAGCAGGTCGTAGTGGATGTCCTCGGCGGCGCTGAACGGGTCGGCGGCCACAGTGATGCCGTCGGGCTCGCGGACGCCGCGGAACGCCTCGGCCGGTGCGTCGGCGGGGGCCATGGCGGCGATCAGGTATCCCTCGCCGGGGCCGGGGCCCTCGGCGATGAACAGCCGGGTGCTGTCGTCTCGGGTCAGTACGGCGCAGTGGTCCACGGCGTGCCGGGCCAGGGTGTCGGCGACGTCGTTCATGTCCCACACGTCGTTGGTGAGGGCGTCGTGGGCTGTCGCGTCACCGCGGTCCGGGTGGTATGTGCTGGTCCAGGCGCCGGCCAGTTCGCCGGCGAGGACGGTTGCGAATGAGCCGAGACCGGTGTCGGGGGCGGGGTCGTGCATGGTCTCCTCGAAAGGCATAAGGAATAGGGGCGGGGGTCAGTGCTGCTGGCTGGCCCGGGCCGGTGCGGTGACCGAGCTGGCGGCCATCAGGGTGCAAAGCGGTGCCAGTTGTGCGGCGGCGACCAGGGCGACCATGTGCGCCTCCGCGCGGGTCAAGCCGCCCTGCGACGCGGGGATGTTGCCGGGCAGGGCGCGGACGGTGGTGTCGAGGTCCTGCTGGATGCCGTGCAAGCGGCGGGTGATCAGCTCCAGTTGGTGTCCGGTGGCTCGGCCGTAGGCGCGCGGAAGGCGGTCGAGACGGTGGGCCGTGTGCTCGACGAGGCCGCGCACGGTTGCGAGCGCACCGGTGTTCTCGTCGGCGAGCTGCCGCAGCACTCCGGCGAGTTGGGCGGTGGCGTCGGCAGCACCGGGTGAGGCGCCGTGGGCTGGTGTGGTGGCGCGGTGCGCGCATCGGGCGGTCTGCTCGGAATCCGGGCCGCCGCCCTGCGGAGAGCGAAGGTCCAGTTCGGCCTCGATGCGTCGGCACTCTGCTGCCAGGAGCGCGGGCAGTTGGTGGGGCCGCGTGGTCCAGGTGCCGTCCGGGCGGATGAGGTTGGCGAGCAGGTCGAGACGGCCGGGCTGTGCCTGGACGGCGATCCAGCGGCATCCGTGGTCAGGGCCCAGCTGTACGGGTCCGCGTTCAGTCACTCAACGGCACCTGGTTCAGGAGGTATTCGATGGAGCGGCACCGGAAGTCGTAGCGCAGGGCGCTCAGGTAGAGGTGCCGGTACGTCCGCCACACGCCCGGGCCCGGCCCCGGGTCGAGGTCGGTAACGTCCCCGGGGGCGAGCACCACCAGCGCGTGTCGACGATCACGAAATTCCCCAGGTGGGGCGGGTTCCGCGTCACGTAATTCCCCACCCCCGCGGTCACGTAATTCCCCATGGGGACGACGGGT